>DDES01000149.1 GCA_002336765.1 Novosphingobium sp. UBA1948
AATTTCAACGCCATCGTTGGCAAGGTGCGCCCGGGCGATCTGGGCGTGGACGCGATGCATATCAACCTGCACAAGACCTTCTCGACGCCCCACGGCGGCGGTGGGCCGGGTTCGGGTCCGGTGGTGCTTTCGGCCGCGCTGGCGCCCTTTGCGCCGCTGCCCTTCATCCAGCTTGAGGATGACGGCAAAGTCCACCTGATCGAGGAAGAAGAAACCGCCAGCCACGGTCACGCCCAGAGCTTTGGCCGTATGGCGGCGTTTCATGGCCAGATGGGCATGTTTACCCGCGCGCTGGCCTATATCCTCAGCCATGGCGCCGACGGCCTGCGTCAGGTGGCCGAGGATGCGGTGCTCAACGCCAACTATATCCTGCGCAGCCTTGAAGATGTGCTCAACGCGCCTTTCGCCAAGGCGGGACCGTGTATGCACGAGGCCTTGTTCAGCGATGATGGTCTGGCCGAGGGCTTCACCACGCTGGATGTCGCCAAGGGGCTGATCGACGAGGGTTTCCACCCGATGACGGTCTATTTCCCTCTGGTGGTGCATGGCGCGATGCTGGTCGAGCCGACCGAGACCGAGAGCAAGGACGGGCTGGATCGCCTGATCACCTCGATGCGCTCGCTGGCCACCCGCGCCAAGGCGGGCGACGAAAGCCTCAAGTCCGCGCCGCATTACACTCCGCGCCGCCGCGTGGACGAGACGCTGGCCGCGCGCAAGCCCAAGCTGGTGTGGAAGGACTAAAGGAAACGGGGCGGGGGCGCTCTACTGCGCTCCCGCTTCGGCCTCCGCCTCGATACGCTGGTTGAGTTTGTGGTGGCGATGTTCGCGCCACGCGATCACCAGCCCTGCCGCCACGATCAGCGGTGCGCCATACCACATATGGTCGGGCGGCAACTGGTTGAACAGGTAGAACCCGTAAAGCGTGGTCCACATCAGCGAGGTGTAGTCCATCACCAACACGCTGGCCGCCGAGCCATAGCGGAGTGCCGCCGTCAGCAGCACCTGCGCGATGGTGCCAACCAGCCCCAGAGCCAGAATTTCCAGCCAGACCTGCGTGGAATGCGGCGTCATCACAAACGGCAGCAGCGGCGCGAGGAACAGCGAGCCGAACAGTGCGAAGTAGAACACCACCGAGACCGGCGTGTCGGTGCGGGTCAGATCGCGGATGTGCAGGCTGATGATCGCCACCATAAAGCCCGCGCCAAGCCCCGCGATGGCGCCATGCAGCGGAATGTTGAGCGAGGCCGCCGAGCCCGGTTGTTCAATGATCAGCACGCCGACGAACCCTGCCACAACCGCCGCCCAGCGCCATGGCCCGACCCGTTCGGCCAGCAGCAGCGCGGTGAGCAACACGGCGAACAGCGGCGTGGTGAAACCCAGCACTGTGGCCATCGCTAGCGGTAGCCAGATCGCCGCGCCGAAATTGCACACCATGCCGATCGTGCCCAGCACGGCGCGTTTACCGTGGTCCTTCAGGCGGGTGGTCTTGAGTTGCCCCAATTGCCCATGCGCCGCCAGCCAGCCGAACAGGATCGGCAGCGTGACGAATTGTCGCCAGAACATGATCTCGGGCAGCGATACGCGGTGCACACTGAGCAGCTTGACCAGCATGAACATGCTGGAAACGGCGAAGGCAGCCAGTAGGCGCAGGCCAAGCGCGAGAAGGGGGCGGTTATGCGAGGGCACAGAACCGCTTTAATGCTGCGATCGCGAAGAGCAACCCCGCTTAGAGGCAGGCCTCCAGAAATGCCTGATCGAAGCCGAACTGCCGTGCCTTTTCCAGCGTGTAGGGGCGCAGGCCGCTGGCGCGCCATTCGCCGATGATCTTGCCGTCTTCCGTCTCGTCGAGATACTCGAACTTGAACAGTTCCTGCGTCACGATCACATCGCCTTCCATCCCGATCACCTCGGTGATGTTGGTGGTGCGGCGGCTGCCGTCGCGCAGACGCTTCACCTGCACGATCAGATCGACCGATTCGGCGATCTGGCGGCTGATGGCTTCCTTGGGAATCTTGATGTCGCCCATCAGGATCATGTTTTCCATACGGCCAAGGCATTCGCGCGGGCTGTTGGCGTGGAGCGTACACATCGAGCCATCGTGGCCGGTGTTCATCGCGGCCAGCAGATCAAAACATTCCGCGCCGCGGATTTCGCCCAGAATGATGCGGTCGGGCCGCATACGCAGCGCGTTCTTCACCAGATCGCCGATGGTGATCGCGCCTTGCCCTTCAAGGTTGGGGGGACGGGTTTCCAGCGGCAGCCAGTGCGGCTGCTGCAGGCGAAGTTCGGCGGCGTCCTCGATGGTCAGCACGCGCTCGCCCGGATCGATCATCTTCGACAGGGCGTTGAGCATGGTGGTTTTACCCGAGCCCGTACCGCCCGAGATCACGATGTTGAAGCGACACGCGCCGGCGATTTTCAGAGCGGTCGCCATGCGGTCGTTCATCGAGCCGAAGTCACGCAGCATGTCGATGGTGATCGGCTTTTCGGAAAACTTACGGATCGAGATAGCGGTGCCGCGCAAGCTGAGCGGCGGCACGATCACGTTTACACGGCTGCCGTCCTTCAGGCGGGCGTCGGCCAGCGGCGTGGTCTGGTCAACGCGGCGACCGACCTGGTTCACGATGCGCTGGGCGATCTGGAACAGGTGCTGCTCGTCGCGGAAACGGATCGAGGAGAGCTGGAGGCGGCCCTTCTTTTCGATATAGGTCTGGTCCGGCCCGTTGACCATGATATCGGACACATCGGGATCGCCCAGCAATTCTTCCAGCGGGCCAAAGCCCAGCAACTCGTCGATCAGCACCTTTTCCAGCGCGAATTGCTCGCGGCGGTTGAGGGTGATCTTCAGTTCGGCCAGCACTTCCATGATGATCGGGCGGAATTCCTCGGCCAGTTCATCCTTGGTCAGCGTCGCGGCGGCTTCGGGATCGACGCGCTCGAGCAGGCGCGGCAGGACCTGCTCCTTGATCTTGTGCACGCTGGCCTCGAAACCCTCGGCCTGCTTGGTGCCTTCGACGGTCGAATTCATGCGGTCGGCCAGACGCGCCATGGCGTCGCCCTTGTTGGGATTATGCGCGGGCTCGGGCGCTTCCGCCTCGGGCAGCGGCGGGAACTGTTCGCCGCCCTGCGCAGCCGCACCGCCGCCAGCACCCTGCATCGGACGTGCCACCCCGAACTGCGGCTTGGCGCCTGCGCCAAAACCACCGGGGCCATTGCGTCGGCCGAATGCGCTCATACCTTGCGGTTCCCTTATTCTCGATAGTGACGCCAGCCGCAGCTGTGGCTATCACACGCCTATTGGGCTTGGTGAATAAACGCGAAACTTTGAGGATTTGCTAATGGCGCGGCGGCGGGACTGGGAATATACCGATGACGAGGGTGAGACGCCGGCAAAGCCCGCCGTGCCCTGCTGGCTCTGCGCACGGCCGATGGGCGAGAAGGTGGAATGGCACCACCCCATCCCCAAATCGCGCGGCGGGCGCGACAAGGTGCAGATCCACCCGATCTGCCATCAGGCGCTCCACGCCAATTACACCAATTCGGAACTGGGGCGGATCGGCGACGATGTCGAGACCCTGCGCAGCGGCGAGGCCGTGGCCAAGTTCCTGAGTTGGGTGGAGGGGAAAGACCCCGATTTCCACGCGCCAACGGCGAAGAAGGGAAAACGGTAGGTTTTTGAGGCAGGGGAAGGAGCCTCCGGCGGGTTAAGGGTGTTACACCCTTAACAATCCCCATCATGACTGCGTTGCGTGAGGCTGGCAGGCTTTTGCGTTGTTTACGAGGGGGCTGGCTTTGAAGGCCGCTGCGCGGCGGGAAATTAGAGACAGCGGGCCTGCATAAGGTTGTGGTGCATAGAGCAAAATGCAGGAATTATGATGAGTGCTCATCAGATTGGATAGCGATCATGGGGATACTAAGGCGACTTTTCGGACGAAAATACGAGCCTTCATGGGAGAAATCTGATGCTCCTGATCTCACGTCTGAGGATCGGACACTCGAGCAGGGCATCTATACTGGCACTGCTACTATCGTGATCTTTGACCTCACAAGCTTAAGGCATCGATTGGCTGATGACGCGGATTGGTGGGCCGATCCGCAGGAGGAGCTCCTTGAGATAAATCGCCGTAATCTGTTGATTGTCGGTCTTGGCGGTGACGGTTTCTACGATGTGATTGTCTCCGATGAAGGCGAATTCCAACGGTGCTACTCTCTGTCATTCCCAAGCGGAAACGTATTTATCGGGGCTGGGGAAATGATAACTGGCGGAGGAGATGAGCCAGAGGAACGTCATGGGGGCTTGTTTTTGCAACTCGCCCCGGGCGACTACAAGATCGGGGTAAGTCGATCAGAGGATCAGCTTCGCATTGGAATTTCACCGTCGGAAGCCTTCAGCAACAATGCTATTGAACCAATTCAGCTTCTATGACTGCAAGAACACCGCATCCGCTCCTCCCCGCGAAGCGGAATAGCAGATGCCAACGCAGCGCAGCCATTACGGGGATTGTTAAGGGCGATGGCCCTTAACCCGCCGGAGGCACCTTTCCCTTTCAAAAATCGCGTAGCGAAAAAGAAAAGGGCCGGAAAAGGCGAACCTCTTCCGACCCTCAATCTTGTTAACCAGCCGAAGCGTTTAGCCTTCGACTTTCTCCGCCAGCACGGTCAGACCCTTGGGGGTCACTTCCGCAAAACCGCCGGAGATGGTGATTTCTTCCGGCGTCGAGGTGGCGGTCGCATAGACCTTCACCGCGCCGTCGGCGATGGTGGACATGAAGGGCGCGTGGCCTTCCAGCACGCCGAACTCGCCTTCCGCGCCGGGGACGACCACCATGTGGACATCCTCGGAACGGACCAGCTTTGCAGGCGTGACGAGTTCGAAGTGGAGAGCCATGGCTTAGGCCGCCTCAGCCAGCTTCTTGGCCTTTTCGACCGCTTCGTCGATGCCGCCAACCATGTAGAAGGCCGCTTCGGGCAGGTGGTCGTATTCGCCGTCCACAACCGCCTTGAACGAGCGGACGGTGTCTTCGACCTGCACGAACTTGCCGCTGATGCCGGTGAACACTTCGGCCACGTGGAAGGGCTGCGACAGGAAGCG
>DDES01000244.1 GCA_002336765.1 Novosphingobium sp. UBA1948
GCCGATGAAGCGCACGCGCCGGGCCTCCAGATCTGCCAGCCCGCCGAAATAATCGAAAATCTCGCCTGTCAGAGGATCGGCATAGAGCGCGTTGATGGTGAAATCGCGCCGAGCGGCATCCTCGCGCCAATCGCTGGCAAAGGCGACCGTGGCGCGGCGGCCATCGGTGGACACATCATGGCGCAGGGTGGTCACCTCCACCGGTCCCGCCTCGCACAGCACGGTCACCGTGCCATGGTCGAGGCCGGTCGGCACCGTGCGCAGACCTGCCGCCTTGCAGGCCGCTATCACCGCCTCGGGATGCAGATCGGTGGCGGCGTCAATATCCTTCACCGGCTGCCCCAGCAGCGTATCGCGCACCGCCCCGCCGACATAGCGCAAATGCGCCGCCCCCAGCGCCGCCACCAGCGCGCGCAGATCGGGCCGTGCAATCCAGCCGTCCAAAGGGAGTTTATGCAGCATGCCAGTCCAGTCTTTCCGCCAGATTGGCAAGGATAGCCCCCGTCACCCCCCAGATGCGATGGCCTTGCCAGAGAATTTCCACATATTGCCGCATGGCGCCCTGCCATTCCGCATCATGCGGCACATGGTTGGCGCGGTCGAGCAAATAGCCCAGTGGCGCCTCGAACCAGTCGGAAACCTCGTCGGGATTGGGTGTGATGGCGATGTCTGCGGGCACGGTGGCCAGCACCGGTGTGATGGCATAGCCCGATCCGGTGCGATAGAGATCGGTCGGGCCGATCACACGGACCTGCGCCGGATCGATTCCCAATTCCTCCTCCGCCTCGCGCAGGGCGGCCTCCACCGGCGTTTCGCCCGTGTCGATCCTTCCGCCCGGCAGCGCGACCTGCCCTGCATGGGCGCGCATCGTGGTCGGGCGATGGAGCAGCAGCAGGCCCGGCTCCTCCCGCTCGGTGATGGCGAGCAGCACGGCGGCGGGTTTGAGATGCTCGTCAGGCGCCACGCGCGGATCGCGAAACAGGCGGGGCGCGGGGCGCGTCAGCCCTTCGCAATAGAGGTCGGTCAGGCGGGCATGAAGATCCCTCATGCAGGCACCAGCGGGAAAGTTATCCCCAGACTATCCACAGTGAGCGCACAGTCTTCGCCACCGTCTGTACCGCCTTTTTCCAGAGCGATGTCCACCAGTTGTCCCCAGGTGGACCGGTTGATCCGCGCCTCGCAACCGTGCCGCACCGCCAGATAGATCGCGGGCGTGTCCGCATCGCCGCGCGCCATCAAAGGATGATCCGGCCCCGCGATCACCGTGTCATCCGTGTTGAGGCGAAACACCAGCGCGCCATCCTTGCGCACCACGTCCACGGCGATGAAGGCGGCATCTTCCACGTCAATGGTCTGGCGGTCCTGCGGTGTTATCAGCCAGTGCTGACCATCGGCATCGCGCATCAGCAGGGTGGAAAAGGCGCGTACCATGGCAGGGCGGGTGATCGGCGCGCCTTGGTGCCACCATGAACCATCGGCGCGGATCACCATCTGGCTGTCGAGTATCTCCGCAGGGTGCCACTGGTCGATAGGGGGCAGTTTGCGGCTTGCCACCAGATCGGCGATCTGGGCGAGCGACAGGGCGGCCAGTTCGGGCGGGGGTGTGTAGGGCATGGCGCCCACTATGCGCGAGGCTGATGCCACGCGCTAGAGGTTACGCGCCCCACGGCCCCAACATGCCCCTTTCGGGCAAAACCGAAGGATTGTCGCAGCGCACCAGCAGGCGATGCTGTTCAAACGGGCCGGGCAGATCCCAGCCGCCGCTAGCTGCATTGGTAAAGCCCCAGAAGCGACCGTAATATTCGGGATCGCCGATCATCACCAAAGGCAGCGGTGCGCGCGGATCGAGCGCGCCGATGGCGGCTGTCACCAGCGCCTTGCCAAAGCCACGGCTCTGCGCCTCGGGCAGCACCGCCACGGGGCCGACCATAATCATCGGATGCTTACGCCCCGTGTCATCGACAAGCGCCACCGGCCAGCATTGGATCGAGCCGACCAGATGCTCCTCCTCGTCCACCGCCGCAAAGGACAGCGCGGGCAACCAGTCCGCATCGCCGCGCACCTTGTAGGCGGTGCGCTGGCGGCGCTCCGGTTCGAAGGCACGGTCGAGCAATTCCTCAACCAGAGCGGGATCCACATTGTCGAGCGGGATGAGGGAAGGTTCTTTGGCCATTGCGCGGGCGCGTTAGGGCACAGGCGCGTGTGATGCAAGGAAAGGCTTGCGGGGCGCGAGGGCGCGCGGCACAGATGGTCTATGATTTTCGGTGTGGATGAAGCAGGGCGCGGGCCGCTGGCCGGGCCGGTGGTGGCAGGCGCGGTGTGGCTGGGCGACAGTGCCATTGCGGGGCTGGCCGACAGCAAAAAGCTGAGCGCCAGGCGCCGCTCCGCGCTGGAGGAGCGCATCAAGGCCGATGCCCATTGGGCCGTGGGCGTGGTGGAGGCCGGAGAGATCGACCGCATCAATATCTTTGCCGCCACCATGCTGGCCATGACGCGGGCGGTGGCGGGGCTGGTGGCGCAGCTTGGCGATCCGGCTCTGGTGTTGATCGACGGCAACAAGACGCCGCAGGGGCGTGTGGCGGAATGGCGCTGGGCGGCGCGGGCGATTGTGGGAGGTGATGCGACCGAGGCGGCAATCTCGGCGGCGAGCATTATTGCCAAGGAACACCGCGACCGCATCATGCGCGATCTGGCCAGCCGCTATCCCGCCTATGGCTGGGACCGCAACGCGGGCTATGGCACCGCCGAACATCTGGCGGCTTTGCAGACGCATGGTGTGACCGAGCATCACCGCCGCAGCTTCGCGCCGGTCGCGCAGGCGGTTCTTTTGTAAATTTCCCGCACTACCAGATGTTGAGTCCGTGCCGGAGTTGGGACTCTACCCCTTGTGCCGGACTCATTTCGTTCCGGTACAATTGACTCGATACTGGCAATGCGACTCGGCAAAAATCCGCGAGTCGTGGCTTGACGCGGGAGTCGCGATGAATCATTCTGTGCGCCGTTTCCAAATTTATGCACAGGAATTCTCATGGGTCACGTCCTCGACAAGCCGCGCGCGCCGGTTGCTCTTGCTCCCCGCAAGCTGGCCACGCGCATCGCGAAGGACCTTGCCCTCAAGAAGCCTGCGCGCCAGCCGGCCGGCGTGCCCCACCCCGATCTGCCGCTGGGCCGCATTCTGGATGGTGACTGCATCGAGGCGATGCGCTCGATCCCGACCGCCAGCGTGGATATGGTCTTTGCCGACCCGCCGTATAACCTGCAACTGGGCGGCGATCTCGCGCGGCCCGATGGCAGCCATGTCGATGCTGTCACCAATGACTGGGACAAGTTCGACAGTTTTGCCGCCTATGACAATTTCACCATCGCCTGGCTGGCCGAGGCGCGCCGCGTGCTGAAGCCCAATGGCAGCCTGTGGGTGATCGGATCCTATCACAACATCTTCCGCGTGGGCGCGATCCTTCAGGATATGGGCTTCTGGATCCTGAACGACATCGTGTGGCGCAAATCGAACCCGATGCCCAATTTCAAGGGCACCCGCTTTACCAACGCGCATGAGACGCTGATCTGGTGCAGCATGGGCGAGGACGCGAAATACACCTTCAACTATCGCGCCATGAAGACGCTCAACGACGAGTTGCAGATGCGCAGCGATTGGGTGCTGCCGATCTGTAACGGCGGCGAGCGTTTGAAGAAGGGCGGGGCCAAGGTCCACCCGACGCAGAAGCCCGAAAGCCTGCTCTATCGCGTGATGCTGGCCACCACCAACAAGGGTGATGTGGTGCTCGATCCTTTCTTTGGCACCGGCACGACGGGCGCGGTGGCCAAGCGTCTGGGCCGCGAATGGATCGGTTGCGAGCGCGAGGAAAGCTATCGCGAAGCCGCGTGGGAGCGCATCGAACTGGCGCTCCCGCTCGATGAATCGGCGCTGTCGACCATGCAGAGCAAGAAGAGCGCGCCCAAGGTGGCGTTCGGCACGCTGATCGAGACGGGCTGGATTGCTGCTGGCACAGTGCTGTCGGACAAGAAGGGCCGCTATCGCGCCGTGGTGCGTGCCGATGGTTCGCTGGTGTCGGACAAGGTTGAGGGCTCGATCCACGGGGTTGGCGCGCAATTGCAGGGCGCGCCCTCGTGCAATGGCTGGACCTTCTGGCACATGGAGCATCAGGGCGAGGTCAAGCCGATCGACGCCATCCGCCAGCTTTATCTGCTGGCCACCGAGGATTAAGCCGCGCTAAAAGCGTGTCCATGTCTGTTTATCTGCGTCCCATCGCCCTTGCCGACAGCCCGCAATCCGAGGAAGGCGAGGCCGTGCGTCTGGCTGGTGGCCTCGCCTATGCCAGCCGTTTCGCGCTGATCCGGCGCGAGGGCGGCAAGGTGGTGGAACGGCGGCGTTTCGGCTTGGCCGAGGCGGGCGCGGTGCTCGCGCAGGCGGGCGAGGAGGCGCAGGCGCAATGGGATGCGCTGCG
>DDES01000007.1 GCA_002336765.1 Novosphingobium sp. UBA1948
TCGATCGCCTATCTCGGCACCAATATCTACATGGTGCTGCTGTTCGGGGCGATCTTCCAGTTCTTCGTGCTGCTGCTCAACACCTCGATCTGGATCTATGCGCCCGAGCTGTTCCCGACGCGCATCCGCGCCTTCGGGGTAGCCTTCATCCTCGCCACCGGCTCGGCCGCCGGCTCCTTCGTCCCGACGATCTCGGGCATGCTGTTCGACAAATACGGCATGGTCGGCGTCTTTGCGCTGGCGGCAGCGATGTACGCGGTCTTCGTGGCCTGCATCCAGTTGGGGCCGGAGACCTATGGCCGGTCGATGGAAGACATCACCCAGCCGGCGGAGGCCGACAGCGCCCCACAGGCCGACATCCTTTCCGAACCAGCGAAGGCAGTGAGGGCGTGACCCGGCATATCCTGTTGATCAATCCCAACAGCTCGCAGGCGACCAGCGCGATGATGCAAGCCATCGCGCAGCGCGCGGCGGGCGATGCAATGGCCGTGACAGTCGTCACGGCCAGACGCAGCCCGGCCATGATCGTGACGGAGGAGGCTCTGCTGGCCGCGGCTGCGGAGGTCGTCGAAATCGGCACGCGTCACGCAGCCGATTGCGCCGGCATCGTCGTCAGCGCCTTCGGCGATCCCGGGCTCGACGAGCTCCGGCGGCGGGTCGACATCCCCGTCACCGGAATCTGCGAGGCCTCGATGCGAGCAGCGGCTCGGGGCGGGCGGTCCTTCGGCGTCGCGACGACGACACCACTGCTGGCCGATGCCATCGCGGCGCGTGCAGCGGCGCTCGGCCTCGCGGAACGATTGACCGGCATTCGCTGTACGGCGGAAGACCCGCTTGCCTTATCCGGCGACAAGGCGGCCCTGACGCTCGCCCTCGGCGAAATGGTGGAGGCCTGCATCGCGGCCGATGGCGCCGAGGCCGTGATCATCGGAGGCGGTCCGCTCGGCGAAGCGGCCGGCGCCTTGCAGGTACGGTACGCGACGCCGGTCATCTCGCCGATCCCCTGCGCGATCGAGGCTCTGCTGGAGCAGATCAGCGGGCGGCACGCGGCATCGACGACATTAGCGACCGCCCAGGGCTGATCCGACGAGCTCGCCAGCAGCACTCAGTGATTCAGCGCCGCAAGGGCTTCGGCCTTTTCGCCCCGCGCTCGGTGCGCCCCATCAGTGGGCGGAACTGCCGCCAAGCTCCGTCACGGCCTGCTCGACGCTGTGAAAAATTCGCTCGCCCCCGATCGCACGGGTGATGCCGAAACCGTCCAAAGCCGCGCGGGCTCGCACCGACTCCACGCGCGCGATCGCGAAAACCGTTCCCTGCGCCTCGCAGGCCGCGGCGATGGCGAGCAACGCCTGGGCCGCCGTGTAGTCGATGGCGGCGATGCCGCTGGCTTCGAGAACGAGCAGCTTCGGCTTCTGCTGCACGAGCCAATCGAGCAGCTCCTGCTGGAAACCCAGTGCGTTGGCGAAGAGCAGGGGCGCCGGGAAGCCGGCGACGAGGACGCCCGGCAGAGTCGTCAACGGCTTTCCCTGTTCCGGCGGCCACCATACCGTCGTGCCGGGGATGCGACCGAGTTCGACCGGATGGCTGCGGGTCGTCATCCAGATGCCGTGCAACAGGGACAGGCCGATGCCGACCGCGACCCCGCTCTCGATCGGCAGCAAGGCGACCGCCAGGGCGGTCAGCAGAACCAGGGCGAATTCCGGCCGGCTCTGGCGCGCGATCTGCGCGATCAGGTTCAGCTTCAGGATGCGTCCGGCGACGAAGAGGAGCACGCCAGCGAAAGCGGCCTCCGGCACGTCTGCCAGGGCATCCGCCCCGAACAGCGCCAGCCCGAGAACCAGCGACGCGGCGACAAGGCCGGTGACTGGATTGCGGCCGCCACTCTCGACCACGATGGCTGTGCGCGGTGGACTGGCATTGACGGGAAAGGCGCCGGCGAGACCGGCCAGCAGATTGGCCCCGGCCAATCCGAGATAGTCGCGCCCGAGATCGGCCGCGCGGCCATCGGGGTCGCGAAAGGAGCGGCTGACCGTCGCCGTCTGCATCATCACGACAAGCGCGATGATCAGGGCGAGCGGCAAGAGCCCTCTGAAATCGGTCCAGGACAGATCGAAACCAGGCCATGCCGGCAATCCCTTCGGCAACGCCCCAAGCACCGCGACGCCTTGACTCTGCAGCCCGAAGGCAATGACGGCGCCTGTCGCCAACGCGAAGGCGATCAGGGCTCCCGGAAGCCACGCCGCCGTTCTCTCGCAGAGGACGATGATGCCGAGCACGCCCAGCCCGAGTAAGGCGGAGACCGGATTGATCGCGGCGCGCCCCGCCCAGATTTCCGCGAGGCGCGGGACGAGACTGCTCGCCTGAACCTGAAGCCCCAGCAGGCTCGGCAACTGCGACACGACGATATGGACGGAGATGCCCGCCAGGAAACCCGCCACGACCGGCGTCGACAGGAAATCGGCGATCCAACCGAAGCGCAGGACACCCGCCAGCAGCAGGAGGATGCCGACCAGAACGGCCAGGGTCGGCGCAGCCGACGGCGCGACAACCCCGCCGGACGCGAGCGTCGCGAGGGCCCCGGCAAAGATCGGCGTGATCGTCGAGTCGGCGCCAACGGTGAGAACCCGGCTCGCGCCGAGCAGCAGGAAGCCGAGCGTCGCCGCGACGAAGGCGAACAGCCCGACCTCGACAGGAAAGCCTCCCAGGCGCGCCGTCGCCATCTGCTCGGGAATAGTGATGGCCGCCAGCGTCAGGCCGGCGAACAGATTGCGCCCCAGCCCTGCCGCAAGCGAAGCGCTTCCGGAGGGACGTTCCGGTCCGGTCAGAGGTGCGTTACGCGACATGACCGGCCACCATCGTTGCATGCATCGCCCAAACAGTTGCAACTATAGCAGTTGGCAAGCCTTCGCGCTGGCGCCTTCGCGGCTGGCCGAGCAACTGGCAAAGGCCCTGCGGCACAAGATGAAGACGCTTATCGATTCCACCAATGCACTGATCGGCGGGCTGGCGGCGATACGCCGGCAATTCAACGTGCCCGAGCAGTTTCCGCCGGCTGTCCTGGCGGCGGCGGACAGCGCCTCCAAGCGCGCGCCGACTGCGCATGTCGACCGCACGGACCGGCCTTTCGTCACGCTCGACCCGGCGACATCAAGAGACCTCGATCAGGCTTTCGCCATCGAGCGCAGCGGCAACGACCTCCTGCTGCATTACGCTATCGCCGATGTCGCCTGGTTCGTCGACGATGGCGACGCGATCGACCGCGAAGCATGGCAGCGCGGCACGACGCTCTATCTGCCGGACGGCAAGGCGGGACTGTATCCGCCCGTCCTTGCCGAGGGCGCTGCGAGCCTGCTGCCCGATGTCCTCCGGCCGGCCGTGATCTTCACGACACGAATCGACCCTGACGGCCATGTCCATCTGGATGGCGCCGAGCGGGCCATTATCCGCAGCCGCGCCAAGCTCGCCTATGAAACGGTGCGCGACGAGGAACTGCCCGAAGGCTTCGCCGATCTGGCCGCACGTATCACGGCGGCGGAACAGGCGCGCGGCGCGGCCCGCGTCGATCCGCCCGAGCAGGAAGTGACACAGGAGGGCGGCCATATCCGCCTCGCCTTCCGCCCCCGCCGCATGGCCGAGGACCGCAACGCGGCGCTGTCGCTGGCCACCAATCTGGCGGTGGCCGATGCGCTATATGCCCACAAGACCGGCCTGTTCCGCGTGATGGCCGCACCCGATGCGGCGGCCATCGCCCGCCTGCGCCACACCGCCCATGCCATCGGGCTGGACTGGCCCGCCGCCCTAAGTCTCGAGGATTTCTCGCGCGGGCTACGGGGCAGTGACCCGAAACAAGCCGCCTTCATGCTGGCGATCCGCCGCGCGGGCACCGGCGCCTCCTATGCCCCCTATCGCGCGGGCGAGCGGCCGTGGCATGCGGCGGTCGGCGCCACCTATGCCCATGCCACCGCCCCCTTGCGCCGCCTTGCCGACCGCTATGTCATCCGCGCCGCTCTGGCGGTGGCCAATGGCGCGGCGGTGCCGCCCGAGGTGGAGGAGGCTTTCACCCGCCTGCCCAAGGCGATGGGCCGCGCCGATGCCCGCGCGGGCCAGATCGAGCGCGCCGTGATCGATCTGGCCGAAGCCGTGCTGCTGTCCGACCGCGAGGGCCAGCATTTCACCGCCAATGTGATCGACAGTGATGAACGCTTCGCCAAGGTTCAGCTGTGCGATTGGCCGGTGGTGGCGCGGATCGAACATGCCGGCGCCGTGGCGGGGCGGGCGGTGATCCTGACGTTGGACAAGGTGGATGTCGGCAAGCGGCAGGTTCATTTCCGCCACTTTGCCGATCCCGACTGGCCCTGATCGCCAATCTGTACATGAGGCGTACAGCTTGGCCTTGGCAAAATTCGCGTGCGGTCTAAAAGCCCGCAGTCCGGCCGCACCGGTTGCCCGACGATGAAAGGCCCGCCAGATTTCCCCCTCCCCCGCCTTCGCGCAACAGACGCGCCTGCGCAGCCGTGTAACAGCGGCGAGCCTGTCGCTGGCAGTGCTGTTGCTGGTGCTGGCGGCTTTGCTCAGCCTTGGCATGGCGGGCAGCGGCAAGGGGCCGGTGGGCAATCTGGTCTCCTTCGACCTGAAACAGGCCAGCGGCGAAAAGGCCAAGGCGGCCAAAGCCATCGCCCCCGCCCATACCGCCGCGACCAAAGCCGTCACACCGCCTGAAACCCCGCCCCAGCCCAGTCCAACCCAGGCACCAGTGCAACTGATCCGCCTAAGCCATGAGGAATTTGCGGCCTCCGACATCGCCGCCATCGCCAACCGTCGCAACCAGCAAGCGACAGCGGAAGCCAGCGCGCAAAGCAACGGAGCCTTCGGGCCGGGCGGCGGGCCGAATGGCGCGTGGCTCTATCCGGCACAATGGTTCCGCGAGCCGACCGACGCCGAATTGCGTCCGTTCCTTACCGGTGGTGCGCCCGAAGGGGCTTGGGCCACCATCGCCTGCCAGACGATCGACCATTACCATGTCGAGAATTGTCAGGAACTCGACGAATATCCGCTGGGTTCTGGGCTGGCGCGGGGATTGCGTCGGGCGGCTTGGCAATTTCTCGTCTGGCCACCGCGCGTGGATGGCAAACCGCAATTGGGCACATGGGTGCGTATCCGGTTTGACTTCAAGGGGCGCTAGAAAGCAGCGCTAGAAGCCGGCCCCTACCGGCCAGCCGCCTCCCGACAGGCCGAGCACCTTGAACAACTCGCCCATCTGGTCTGCCGCCGTCAGCCGGTGCAGTGCGCGGGCCAGAACATCCGCCTGATCGGGCGCGGCGCGGGTCAGCGCGGCGGCGCGCGTCTCGATCCCCATCGCTTTCAGCCACGCCCCCTGCCCGACCACACCGGCCACCTGCGCGCCCTCGCGCGCAGCCACCGCCGATAGTGTGGCGAAATCGACCAGCGCGGTCAGATCCGCCGCGCCAGCATCGGCAAAAGGATCGACGTGCTGGTGTGCGCGCAAGGCTTGTAGCGTGGATCCCGTCTGCGGCGCGGCATAGCCATAGTCGATCACCAGACCGGCCCCGCCCTGGGCCGCCAGACGCGCGGCCAGATCGCCCATCACCGCGCTGGCGGCGGGGCAGGTTTCGAGGATTGTGCCTGCGGGCGCATCGCGCCATTCGGGCGGCACGGCCTGCTCCATCGGCAGGTTGCCCGCCACGGGCAGCAAGCGCTCACCGTCGAGTCCCACCATCCGTTCGCGCCAGCCCTGTGGCATTCTCACGATCTGGCGCACCGGCAAGGCGTCGAAAAACTCGTTGGCCACCAACAGGATCGGCGCGTCTTCCGGCAAGCTGCCCGCATCATGGTGAAACTGCGCCTGCGGGAAGGCGGCCTGTTGCATCGCGCGCAGCACCGGCGATGTCTCGATAAAATGCACCTCGGGCACCAGATCGAAGCGCGCCGCCACACGCAAGGCATCCTGCGCCAGCGTGCCCCGCCCCGCCCCCGGCTCGACATAGAGCACGCGCGCGGGACTGCCTGCGCGGCTCCACACATCGGCCAGCCAGACGCCGACCATCTCACCGAACATCTGGCTCACTTCCGGCGCGGTGATAAAATCGCCCGCCGCGCCCAGCGGATCGCGCGCGGCATAATAGGCGGCATTGGCCTCGCCCATATAGAGCGACAGCGGGATCGGTCCCTGCGCCGCGATCAGGCGGCGCAGGCGCTGGGCCAATTCAGTCATCGCCGCCGGTAACACTCACACCGGCGCCCAGCATCGGGCGGCGCAGCGCGCGGATCACGAAGAACAGCCCCAGCGCGATCATCGGCACACACAGCCATTGGCCCATCGACATATGCGTCTGCGCGGTGAAGGTCTGCAATTGCTCGTCCGGCTCGCGATAGAATTCGACGATGAAGCGCGCGATGCCATAGCCCGCGCCGAATGTGCCCATCATCAGGCCCGGCCGCCAGCGCGCCCGCGTGCGCCAGAACAGCACCATCAGCACCACGCCCAGCACCAGACCTTCCAGCAGCGCCTCGTAAAGCTGGCTGGGATGGCGCGCGAAGGGGCCGGCGCCGGGGAACACCATCGCCCAGCGCACATCCTCCTGCGCCACACGGCCCCACAATTCGCCATTGATGAAATTGGCCACCCGCCCGAAAAACAGCCCCAGCGGCGCGCAGGGCGCGATATAATCCGCCACGCGCAGAAACGAGAGCTTGCCCGTGCGGCACACATACCAGATCGCCAGCACCACGCCGATCAGCCCGCCGTGAAAGCTCATCCCTCCATCCCACAGGCGCAGGAAATCCCAACTGATCGTCTCGCCCGGGGTGAAATGGGTGAACAGGCTCGGCTTGCCGGTCGCGCCGCCGGTGTAGAACAGCGCATAGCCCACGCGCCCGCCCAGAATGATGCCCAGCGTGCAGTAGAAAAACAGATCGTCCACATGGCGTTGCGCCAGCGGCGCGCCCGCGCGGCGGATCATGCGTGACAGGTGCCAATAGCCGAAGATGATCCCCGCCAGATAGGCCAGCGAATAATAGCGCAGCGTGAAAAAGCCCAGATCAAGCCCGCGTTTCAGGCCCAGATCGGCCCAATGCAGCGGTTCTCGTACGGCGCTGGCCGCCACAGCGAGGATGTCGGGCAGAAGGGCGGCGAGGCTCACAGAGGCGCTGATCGTAGTGCTCATGGCGCAACCGATACAGGAAAGCTGTGACAGAAGTCACCCTTTTCCTGCAAGGTGTCGACGCGATCCTGTTGCACTGACGGAGGAAGGCGATAAGGCAGTCTTCACCACAAGTTCCTATACAACGCCGCCATCGAACGTCAGCCCCGAAAGTCCGCCATGTCCGCCCTGCGCATTCCCAACCAGCGCGCCGTGATCGACCGTCGCGCCCTGACCGACGCGATTGCTGCCGCCTTGGCCGAGGTCGGCGGCAAACCGCAAAAGGCGCGTGGCAAGGTGGTGGAACTGTTGCGCAAGGCGCTGGCCGACGGGCGCGCCGAGATCGACCGCCGCCTGATGGAGCGCCCCGGCGCAGGGCATGACAGCGCCGAGGCGCAGGCCTTTCTGGTCGACCAGATCATGCGCCTGATCCACGATCATGTGGTGGACGATGTCTATCCCGTCGCCAACCGCAGCGCTGGCGAGCGGCTGACCGTGATGGCGGTGGGCGGATACGGGCGCGGCGAGATGGCGCCGCATTCCGATGTTGATGTTACCTTCCTCACCCCGATCAAGCAGACCGCATGGTGCGAACAGGTGATCGAGGGCATGCTCTATTTCCTGTGGGATCTGGGGCTGAAAGTGGGGCAATCGAGCCGCAGCCTCGACGAGATGGTGCGCATGAGCCGTGGCGACATCACCATCTGCACCGCCATGCTCGAGGGACGCTATGTGTGGGGCGATCAGGCGCTGTATGACGAGGCACGTCGCCGCTTCTTTGCCGAGGTGGTGCATGGTCACGAGCGGCAATTCGTCACCGAGAAACTGGCCGAACGCAACGAGCGCCACAAAAGGCTGGGCGACTCGCGCTATGTGGTCGAGCCCAATGTAAAAGAGGGCAAGGGGGGCCTGCGCGATCTGCACACGCTCTACTGGATCGGAAAACATCTGCACAAGGTGCGCGATGCCTCCGAACTGGTGGCCGTGGGGCTGTTGACCCAGGAGGAATACCGCGCCTTCCGCCGCGCGGAGAACTTCTTCTGGGCGGTGCGCTGCCATCTCCACACCATCACCGGCCGCGCCGAGGATCGCCTGACCTTCGATCTGCAACGCGCCGTGGCCGAACGCATGGCCTTTTCCGACCGGCCCGGCAAAAGCGCGGTCGAGCGGTTCATGCAATATTTCTTCCTGCAGGCCAAACAGGTCGGCAGCCTGACCGGCGTGTTCCTCGCCCAGTTGGAGGAGCAGACCGAGAAGAAGAAGCGCGGTGGCTTGCTGGCATCGTTCCGTGGCCGCGCCAAGACGGTGAAGGGCTACAAGGTGGCCCATGCCCGCATCTCGGCCCCGTCGGACGACTGGTTTGCCAAGGATCCGGTTCGCCTGCTCGAAATCTTCGCGCTGGCCAACACCGAAAGCTATGAAATCCACCCCGAAACCCTGCGCCAGATCGCGCGGGATGCAAAACTGGTGGACGGTGTGCGCAAGGATCCCCGCGCCAACGCGCTGTTCATGGATATTCTGACCAGCCGCAAGGATCCCGAAACGGTGTTGCGCTGGCTGTCGGAAGCGGGCGTATTCGGGCGCTTCATCCCCGAATTCGNNCAGATGCAGTTCGACATGTACCACCACTATACGGTGGACGAGCACACGATCCGCGCCATCGGCCTGCTCGCGCGGATCGAGAAGGGCGAGCTGGAAGCCGATCACCCGCTGGCCACGCAATTGATCGGCAAGCTCCACCACCGCCGCGCGGCCTATGTAGCGGTGCTGATGCACGACATTGCCAAGGGGCGCGGTGGGGACCACTCGGTGCTGGGCGCGGAAATCGCGCTGCGCCTGTGCCCGCGGCTGGGCCTGTCGAGCGAGGAGACCGAACTGGTAAGCTGGCTGGTGCGCCAGCATCTGCTGATGAGTGCCACCGCCTTCAAGCGCGATCTGGCCGATTGGAAGACGATCACCGATTTCGTGGCGCAGGTGCAATCGCTCGAACGCCTGCGGCAATTGACCCTGCTGACCATCGTCGACATCCGCGCGGTGGGTCCGGGCGTGTGGAACGGCTGGAAGCGCCAGTTGCTGGGCGAGCTTTACGCCTCGTCCGAAGAACGCCTGCGCCTCGGCCATGTCGAGCGTCACCGCGTCGAACGCATCTCCGCCAAGAAAAAGGCGGTGGCAGACTATATGGGCGCGCAGGGCGAACTGGTGGCCAGCTATGGCAAACTGTTCACCGACGCCTACTGGATCGCCGAGCCGGAGGATGTCATCGCCCGCAACATCGTGCAGATGCACGAGGCCAAGGGCGCGCCGCTCACCATCACCACCTCCTATGACGCCTCGCGCGCCGCCACGCTGGTGATGGTGATCGCAGCGGACCACCCCGGCCTATTCTACCGCATCGCGGGCGGCATCCATCTGGCGGGCGGCAACATTATCGACGCGCGCATCCACACCACGCGCAGCGGTATCGCAGTGGACAATTTCCTCGTGCAGGACCCGCTGGGCCGCCCGTTTCAGGAAGACAGCCAGCTTGCCCGCCTCACCAAGGCGATTGGCGACGCGCTGGCCAACCGCGTCAAACTGGTGCCGCAACTGGCCGCCAAGCCGCTGGCCCGCCCGCGCGCCGAGGCTTTTGAAGTGCGCCCGCGCGTGGAATTCGACAACAATGCCTCGAACCGTTTCACTGTGGTCGAGATTTCGGCCCGCGACCGGCCTGCGCTGCTCAACCGCCTCGCCCGCGCGCTGTTTGAAGCGCGGCTGATGGTGCATTCCGCCCATATCGCCACCTATGGCGAACGCGCGGTGGACACGTTCTATGTCACCGACCTGTTCGGCGGCAAGGTGGATGGGGCGAGCCGCCAGAAATCGGTCGAGAAGCGCCTGCTCGAAGCCGCCAGCGAGGATGTCGTGGTGGAAGAAGTGGTAGCTTAGGCCTTAAGCCGCGCCACCACCTCGTCGCGCCCGATCAGCGGCAGCAGCGCGCCCATATCCGGCCCGTGGTCCATGCCGGTGATGGCTTGGCGCAGCGGCAGGAACAAGGCCTTGCCCTTGCGGCCGGTGGCATCCTTGAGCGCGGTGGTGAGCGCGGCCCAAGGGGCATCGGACCAATCGAGCGCGGCGGCAAGCTCGGCAGCCTGCGACAGGAAGGCGCGCGTTTCGTCATCCGGCGCGGGGGCAGTGATCGGCCCCTTGACAACCGCCCACCAATCCGCCGCCTCGGCAACCGTGTTGAGATTGGGGCGGATCGCCTCCCATGCCGCCTCGCCCAAGCCGTCCGGCAGGCGGTCTGCCACGCGGACATAGGGCGTGCGATGCAGGATACCGGCGTTGAGGCGCGCCAGTTCCGCCTCGTCAAAGCGGGCGGGGGCGCGGCCAAAGCGCGACAGGTCAAAACTCTCGCAAAGTTGCTGGACCGTCAGCGCCGGATCGACCGGATCGCTGGTGCCAAGGCGGGCGAGCAGGCTGATGATCGCTTCCGGCTCGATCCCCGCCGCGCGCAATTCCGCCACGCCCAGCGAGCCAAGGCGCTTGGACAGCTTACCCTCGCTACCGGTCAGCAGCGCGCTATGCGCAAAGGCAGGCACCGGCGCGCCCAGCGCGGTGAACATCTGCACCTGCGTAGCGGTGTTCGACACATGGTCCTCGCCGCGCAGGATCTGCGTGACGCCCATGTCGATATCGTCGATCACCGAGGGCAGCATGTAGAGCCACGAGCCATCGGCGCGGCGGATGACCGGATCGGACATGGTGGCCGGATCGAAATGCTGGGGCCCGCGAATGCCGTCGTCCCACGTGATCGCCTCGTCACGGTCCAGCAGGAAGCGCCAATGCGGCGCCTCGCCAGCCGCCGCCTTGGCCTCATGCTCCGCCTCGGTCAGCGCCAGTGCGGCGCGATCATAGATCGGCGGCAGGCCACGCCCCAGCAGCACCTTGCGCTTGAGGTCCAGTTCCTGCGCGGTCTCGTAACAGCGATAGACACGCCCCGCCTCGACCAGCTTGGCAAATTCGCGCTCATACAAGCCGAAACGGGCCGACTGGCGCTCCTCGCCCTCATAGGCCAGGCCGAGCCACGCCAGATCGGCGCGGATACCCTCGACATACTCCTCGCGGCTGCGCGCGGTGTCAGTGTCGTCGATGCGCAGCAGGAACTTGCCCCCCGCCTTTTTCGCCAGCATCCAGTTGTGCAGCGCGGTGCGGATATTGCCGATGTGAAGCATCCCCGTAGGGCTGGGGGCGAAGCGGGTAACAGTGGTCATGCGGGGGCGTATAGGGGGGATGGGTTGGTTTGGGCAAGGTGGGGATTGCAAAGGGCGATGGCCCTTTGCCCGCCGGAGGCAAAGCGCCGCCACACCCCGAAAATCAGGCCGTCCGGAACGCCTGCGTAATCGGATACCTGCGATCCCGCCCAAAATTGCGGCTGCCCAGCTTCACCCCCGGCGGGGCCTGACGGCGTTTGTATTCGGCCAGATGCAGCAGGCGCTCGATCCGGCTCACCACATCGCGGTCGAAGCCTTCGCCCACCAGTTGCTCGACCGATTTCTCGTGCTCGACAAGGCCGAGCAGGATCGGGTCCAGCACCTCGTAGGGCGGCAGCGAGTCCGAATCCTTCTGGTCGGGGCGCAGTTCGGCGCT
>DDES01000127.1 GCA_002336765.1 Novosphingobium sp. UBA1948
CCCGTTGCGGATAACCTGCCCGATTTGCAGCCCCAAGAAAAGGCGCGCGCCGGTAAGCGTTTCATTTTCGGACACAATAAAGCGCTTGTCCGGCCGATCATTGCCCAGATTCCAGTAGGCGTGGAAGGCTGCGGCCAGATCATGCAGGAAGAAGGCGATGCGATGTGGCTCGCGCGCCGCCGCCGCCGCCTCCACCAGACGCGGGAATTGCGCGGCCAGCTTCACCAGTTCCAGCTCTTCCGCGCCCAGCAGATCCAGCCCGTCCGCCTTGGCGGCAAAGCCCTCGCCTGCCGCCTTGCGCAGGGTCGAGCAAATGCGCGCATGGGCATATTGCACGTAGAAAACAGGGTTGTCCTTGCTGGCCTCGACCACCTTGTCGAAGTCGAAGTCCATCTGGGCCTCGGGCTTGCGGGTCAGCATGGTGAAGCGCACCACATCCTTGCCCACCATCTCCACCACATCGGCCAGTGTCACGAAATTACCAGCGCGCTTGGACATCTTGAACGGCTCGCCGCCCTTCAGCAGCGCCACCATCTGCACCAGCTTGACCTCGAAGGGCTTGGCAGCGCCCTGTGCGCCGGTCATCGCGGCCACGGCGGCCTTGATGCGCTTGACCGTACCGGCATGGTCCGCGCCCCAGATGTCGACCAGAGCATCGGCCTTCTGCGCCTTCTGGAAGTGATAGGCGAGATCCGCGCCGAAATAGGTCCACGTGCCGTCCGACTTCTTGATCGGGCGGTCCTGATCGTCGCCGAATTTGGTGCTGCGGAACAGGGGCAGTGCCACCGGCTCCCAATCGTCGGGCAGCTTGCCTTTGGGAGCCTCCAACTCGCCATCATAGACCAGATCCTGCGAGCGCAGCCACGCCTCGGCTTCATCCACCTTGCCGCTGGCCTGCAATTCGGCTTCGGAACTGAACAGATCATGCCGAATGCCCAGCAGCGCGAGATCGGCGCGGATCATGTCCATCATCGCGGCCACGGCCTTCACGCGGAAGATCGCCAGCCATTCTGCTTCAGGCGCGGCAGCATATTTGTCACCGAATTCCTCGGCCAAAGCCTGCCCCACGGGCACCAGATAGTCGCCCGGATAGAGGCCTTCGGGGATCGCGCCGACCGCTTCGCCCAGCGCCTCGCGGTAACGCACATGGGCACTGCGGGCCAGAACCTGCACCTGCGCGCCCGCATCATTCACGTAATATTCGCGGATAACCTTGTGCCCCGCCCATTCGAGCAGGCTGGCCAAGGCATCGCCCACCACCGCGCCGCGGCAATGGCCCATATGCATCGGGCCGGTCGGGTTGGCCGAGACATATTCGACATTAACGGTGGCGCCCCCGCCCACGGCCGAACGCCCGTAATCGCCCGCCAGCGCGGCGATCTTGCGGATTTCCTCGACCCATGCGGCGGCAGACAGGCGCAGGTTGATAAAGCCCGGCCCCGCGATTTCCGCCGAGGTCACCTGCGGCAGCTTCTCCAGCTCCGCCACCAGCAGCGTAGCCAGAGCGCGAGGATTGGTGCCCGCAGGCTTGGCCAGTACCATCGCGGCATTGGTGGCCAGATCGCCATGCGAAGGATCGCGCGGCGGCTCGACGGTAACAGCGGCGCGGTTCAGCCCGTCGGGCAATTGGCCGGCAGCCACCAGCGCGTCGAGCGCTGTGGCGACATGGCCGGAAAAGGCGGTGAAGATCGGGGCGGCGGCAAGTTTGCTATCAGACATGGCGCGCGCTTACAGCGTTTGCGCCTCAGGGGAAAGGGGGATGCCAATCCATGGCCCCGCCCTGCTCCCGCATCACCGCGTGGCGTTGTAGTTCAACTGATCTTGCGTCAGTTGGAAGCCCACCAGAACTTCAAAGCTGGCGCGGGCCAGCGCGGCCTTGACCTCGGGATCGGTCAGCGGATCGATAGCCGCATCGGCCTCGCCCGCCTTGCGCTCCTTGGTGATGCGCGCCCGCGCGTTGGTGTCCAGCGTTGCTTCCTTGCGGTCGATCACCGCACTGCCGCTAGCAGTGGTCTCGGCGCGCAACTGGCCATCGGCGAAGTGCAGCCTCGCCTCGCCAATGCGCTTGGAAATCACCACATTGCCACCGCGCACCACCGTCACGAAATAGGGCAGCACCACATCGCGCTCGCCCCGCGCATCGGCGCGGCGGGCCAGCACGCGGAAATTCACCGTCGAGGTGACCGGCGAGGCTTTCTCGTTGCAGACGCCGCGCACATCGGTGATGGCGGCCGAAATATCGATCGCCTTGGCATCACCCGTCGCGCTGCGGAAGGTGGTGATGTCGCCGGTGTAGTCGGCCATGCCCACCGCCGGACACACGCCGCGCACGGCGGTAATGCCCACGCCTTCGCCCCCCACCAGTTCACCCGTGCTCTGGCAAGCCGACAGCGCGAGAACGGCGCCAGCGGCCAGCAGCGAGGCAATCATCGGGCGGGGCTGGAAGGGCATCATCGGGTTCCTTGGACAGCAAAAATCGGCGCCCTTGCGGGCAGTCATGTTTCCTGCCCTAGCGGGCCGGATGCGAAAGCGCTAGAGGCCGCAAGATGAACGCCAGCTTTCCCGCCACCGAACCCACAGAGAATTCATCCGCCACACCGGATGCGCTCAAGCTTCTGATCGCCGCACCGCGCGGATTCTGCGCCGGTGTGGATCGCGCCATCGAAATCGTGGAACGCGCGATTCGCAAATATGGCGCGCCGGTCTATGTGCGCCACGAAATCGTGCACAACCGCTATGTGGTGGACAGTTTGCAGGCCAAGGGCGCCATTTTCGTAGAGGAACTGGACGAGGTTCCCGATGGTGTTCCCGTGATTTTCTCGGCTCATGGCGTGCCCAAGGCGGTGCCCGAGGCGGCCTCGGCGCGCGGGCTCGACTGGCTGGATGCCACCTGCCCGCTGGTGAGCAAGGTGCATCGGCAGGCCGAACGCCTGATCGAGGCAGGGCGCCATATCCTGTTCATCGGCCACTGCGGCCATCCCGAGGTGATCGGTACCTTCGGTCAGGTGCCCGAGGGCACGATGACGCTGGTGGAAACGGTGGAGGATGTCGCCACTCTGAACTTCGGGCCCGATGATTCGCTCGGCTTCCTCACGCAAACCACGCTGTCGGTGGACGACACGGCCGAGATCATCGCCGCACTCAAGGCCCGCTTCCCCCAGATCCACGCGCCTCGCGCCGAGGATATCTGCTATGCCACCTCGAACCGTCAGGCGGCGGTGAAGGCCATCGCCCCGCAATGCGATCTGTTGCTGGTGATCGGCGCGCCCAATTCGTCAAACTCGATGCGGCTGGTCGAAGTGGCCGAGCGCTGCGGCACGCCCGCCCATCTGGTGCAGCGCGGCAGCGATGTCGATCCGGCATGGCTTTCCGGCATCGCCACGCTGGGCCTGACCGCTGGCGCCAGCGCGCCCGAGGAACTGGTGCGCGAAGTAGTCGATGTGGTGGCGCGCCACCGCAGGGTGGAGGAGGAGACCTTCGTGACCGCCGAGGAGCATATGGTGTTCAAACTGCCGCGACAATTGGCGGATTAAGCGCGATGGCGGTCTATACCCAGCTTGGCGCGGAAGTGCTGGCAGCGCTGATGGCGCAATTCGATGTGGGCGAACTGGTTTCAGCCAAGGGCATTGCCGAGGGTGTATCAAACAGCAACTGGCTGGTGGAAACCACGGGGCGCGACGGGAGCGGTACGCGCTTTATCCTCACCATGTTCGAAGGCCGGACGGAAGTGGCCGAATTGCCCTTTTTCCTCGGCCTGCTCGACCATCTGGCCGACAAGGGCGCGCCGGTGCCCCGCACCATCCATGATCGCGCGGGCGCCAGCTTCCGCTGGATCGAGGACGCCGACGGGGTTTCCAAGGCCGTCACGCTGATCGAATTTCTGCCGGGCGTGTCTGTGTCCGAACCCACCCCCGCGCAGGCCCGCGCCGTGGGCGAGGCTTTGGCCCGCGTCCATCTGGCCGCCGCCGATTTCGGCCAGAGCCGCGCCAACACGCTGGCGCTTGCCGGTTGGCGCGACTTGCTGGATACCTGCGGGGCCGAGGGACTGGCCGCGATCAACCCCGAGCTGGCCCCGCTGGTAACTGCCGAACTGGCCGCGCTGGAGCGGGAATGGCCGGTGGATTTGCCGCGCGGCATCGTACATGCTGACCTGTTTCCCGACAATGTACTGATGCTGGGCGAGGCGGTCACGGGGCTGATCGATTTCTATTTCGCCTGCACCGATCTGTTGGCCTATGATGTGGCCGTAACCCACGCAGCATGGTGCTTCTCGGGCGATGGGGCGCGTTTCGATGCGGCCATCTCGGCGGCACTGTTGGCGGGTTACGAGGCGGTGCGTCCGCTGACGGATGCCGAGCGCGCGGCGATGCCGGTGTTGGCGCGCGGCGCGGCCATGCGCTTTCTGGCCACCCGCGCCTATGACTGGATCAACACGCCCGCCGATGCGCTGGTGGTGAAGAAAGACCCGATGGCCTTTGCGCGGCGACTGCAATTTTATGCGGCCAATCCCGCGCTTTTCAACGCATGAAGCAGGTCGAGATTTTCACCGACGGCGCCTGCAAGGGCAACCCCGGCCCTGGCGGCTGGGGCGCCTTGCTGCGGATGGGTACGGCGGAAAAGGAATTGTCGGGCAGCGATCCGGAAACCACCAACAACCGCATGGAAATGACCGCCGTGATCCGTGCGCTGGCCGCCCTCAACCAGCCCTGCGCCGTGACGCTCTGCACCGACAGCAAATATGTGATCGACGGCATCACCAAATGGGTGTTCGGCTGGCAGAAAAAGGGCTGGGTCAACGCCAAAAAAGAGCCGGTCGCCAACGAGGATCTGTGGCGCGAGATGCTGATCGTGATCAAGCCACACACAATCGACTGGCAATGGGTGCGCGGCCATAATGGCCATGCCGAAAATGAACGGGTGGACAAGCTGGCCAGCGATGCCGCGCTGGCGGTTTCGGCGCAGAGCAAGGCGCGCGCAACAAGTGCTAGGTCCTAGCGCACCGAAAAGCGCACCTGATCGACAATCCGCCCGCCCGCATCGACCAGCGCCAACAGATGGCTGCCCGGGATCAGCGGCAGTTGCGGACCGCTGCCCACAGGCGGCAGCGGGCGCCCGTCCAGCTTCAACTGCAACAGGCTGGCATCCCCTGCCAGTGTCACGCCGATGGTCTGGCGGGCGGCCGGAATGTCGGGATCGATGGCATAGACCGCGCCCGACACCGGATTGGTGATGCGCGGCCTTTCGGCCAGAGCGGGAGCGGGTGCGATCAGTCGCTGCTGCGTGCCGGCCAGGAACCATTCCACCCGCGCGGGTTCATGCCCTGCGGCAAAAGTCACACGGGTCGGCACAACATTGGCAGGGCGCGGTGGCGCGCGGCCTGCCACGCTTGCATGCAGCGCCAGCATGATGTCGCGCCACACCGGCGCCGCACCGGCCGTGCCCGATACCGCACGCATCGGGTCGCCCTCCAGATTGCCCACCCATACAGCCACGGTGTAGGCGTCGGAAAAGCCCACGCACCAATTGTCGCGCATCGCCTTGCTGGTGCCGGTTTTCGCCGCCGCCCAGAACGGTAGGCGCAGCGCGGAATCGACGCCGAATGTGTTGGCCCGCGCGCTGGCATCAGCCAGAACATCGTCGATGATCCACGCCGCACCGGCATCCAGCACCTGCCGCGACGGGCCATGCGGGTCGTCCGGCTTCATCCGCAAAGGCGTCCAGCGCCCCAGATTGGCCAGCGTGCGATAGGCATTGGCCTGCTGCAACAGCGTCACCTCGGCCGAACCGAGCGCCAGCGAAAAGCCGTAGAACGCCCCATCGGCATCCAGATCATCATAGCCCAGATCGGCCAGACGATCGCGGAAGGGTTGCACACCGGCCAGCAGCAGCGCGCGCACCGCCGGCACATTGAGCGAATTGGCCAGCGCGCGGCGCGCCGAAACCGGCCCCATGAACTGGTTGTCGTAATTGCGCGGCACATAGAGGCCCGAGGCGGTGTCGAGTTGCACCGGCGAATCATCGAGGATCGAGGCGGCCGTAAGCCACTTGCTCTCGATCAGTTGAGCATAGAGATGCGGCTTGAGCGTCGATCCCGCCTGACGCGGCGCGGCGGCGCCATCAACCATGGCGGCGGTCGATCCCAGCCCGACCCCGCCGACATAGGCCAGCACATCCCCGCTGGCATTGTCGAGAACCACCACCGCACCATCGCGGGCACGATTCGCGCCCAGCCCCTCCAGTTGATGGCGCAGCGCCTGAATGGCGGTACGCTGGATCGCGGCATCCAGCGTGGTGGTCACCCTCATCCCCGCCTGCGTCAGCAGATGTTGCGCCAGATGGGGGGCCAGATCCGGCCCCTGCCCGCGCAAACGCGCCGGATCGCCGGTGCTCTGCGCCAGCGCGGTCAGTGCCGGACAATCGCCCGGGATCAGTCGGCAGGCCCGCGCCGCCAGCGCCGTCGGCTGCGCTGCGGGATTGGGCAACAGGGCGACCAGCAACGCCGCCTCGCGCTTGTCCAGTTGCGCCACGGATTTACCGAAAAGTCCTTGCGAGGCCGCCGCCACACCCTGTGTCTCGCCGCGAAAGGGGGCAAGGTTGAGGTAAGCCTCGAGGATCTCGTCCTTGCTCCACGCCGCTTCCAGCGCATGGGCGGCGCGCATCTGGCGCAGCTTGGCCAGCCAGCCGCGCTGCCCCGGCGTGCCGATCTGCGGCCAGAGATAGGCTGCTGCCTGCATGGTGATGGTCGAGGCGCCGCGCAGCCTGTGCCCGCGCTGCATCACCCAATCGCGCAGCGATCCCCCCAGCGCCAGCCAATCCACCCCGCCGTGCCAGCGGAAACGCCGGTCCTCCGCCTGCAGCAGCATGTCGGGCAGATCGGGCGGCATGTCCGCCAGACGGACCCAGCCCAGCCGCAACTGGTCGAAATCGATCCGCACGGCTTCGAGCGGTTGTCCATGCCGGTCATAGAGCCACGCCTCGCTCGACTGCCAATGACGCTTTTGCCACGCAAGGTCGGGCACGGGCGGCGGATAGGTTGCCCAATCGAGCGCCAGCAGCAGAGAGAGCGCCGCCGCCACCCCCGTCACCATCCAGCGCTGGCGCACCGACATGTCGCGCCAGATGCCCCGCAGCGAGGCCAGCCATGCATTCATGCTAGCGCCCGATCACCGTCACCGGCGCCACCGGCAGTTGCGCGCGAATATCGGGAGCATACATCGCTTCCACCCGAGCGGGCGGCAGGGCAAACCGCCCCGCCCCGTTCAGCCGGACGGTGTATTCCACCGTGGTCTTCCCGCGCGGCAGCCACTCGAAATAGGCGCGCCATGTGTCACGCCCGTTTTCGGTATAGCTGGGCCATGCGCCTTCGGTTCCCTTGCCCTCGTCCTTGCGCAGCAGTTGCGACTGGCCACCAAGACCCGACATCACCGTGGCGCCGGGCGGCAGCGGATCGGCCAGCACCACCCAGTTGCGTTCGGCCTGCGCCTCGATGGTCAGGCGCACGCGCACCACATCGCCTTGCGTCAGATGCGCCGGATCGTGGGCGGAAACGATGCTGACGCTGCGGCTCAGCCGGCAGCCCGCCGCCAGCGGCTGGGTCAACGGCACGGCGGCATGGACCGAAACAACCGCCCAAGGCGCGGCCCCGCCGCCATGCGTCATCGCCAGCGAGCCGGCAACCAGCGGCAGGCGCAGCGGTTCGACCACACCCGCGCGCGGCCATGTCTGCTGGACGCTTTTGCCACCCAGCGTGGCGCGGGTGATGCCCGCCACCGCGCTGGCCGGATAGGCCGCGGCAAAGCGACGGCTGACCAACGCGCCCCAGGCGTTGGCGGGCGTGGTGTCCCAATGGCCGCGCATCTGGCGGGCGGCAAGGCCGGTCATCATGCGGGGCGTCTCGGCCGTCCAGCCCGGTTTGCCCAGCACCGCGTCCAGCGCCAGCGCAGCCATCTCGTCGGTGCTGACCATCATCCACCACGGCGCGCGGGTGGCGTCGGCCAGATCAAGCCTTGTTCCCGACCACACCAGCCTTCGGCGCAACTCGCTCTCGGCAGCGGCATGCAGCGGGGCGGCGCGCGGGGCACGCGGCAGACGATCGAGCGCGACCAGCCATTGCGCGAGGGTCGAGGTCGGCATGGCGGCAGGCACCATGTCGATCCGCG
>DDES01000207.1 GCA_002336765.1 Novosphingobium sp. UBA1948
CCTTGTTGCCGCGCTCTTCCTTCACCACCTGCACCAGCAGCACCTGACGGCGCTGGATCACATCCTGGATCTTGTAGCGGCGGCGCAAGGCCATACGCTTGGCGCGCAGTTCCTCGGCTTCCTTGGCATGGCCCGCATTGCGGCCCTGACGGCGACCGCGACGGGGACGGCGACCGCCCTCCTCGCCTTCCTCGGCCTCTTCAGCCTCGTGGTCGCCCTCGAAACCATCTTCCACATGGCCCGCCTCGATGGTGGCCACGCTGTCCTTCTCGCTGGTATCGACCTCGATCAGCGAACCGGCATCCTCGACGCCGCCGCCCACGAAATCATCGGCCAGACCTTCGCCCAGCTCATCATCACCAACGAAATCCTCCTCACCCTCGGCCACGGCGCGCAGGGCGGCCTCTTCCTCGGCATGGGCAGCCTCTTCGGCCAGCAGGGCCTCGCGGTCCTCCTTGGGGATCTGGTAATAGTCGGGGTGGATTTCGCTGAAGGCGAGGAAACCGTGACGGTTGCCGCCGAAATCAACGAAAGCGGCCTGCAGAGACGGCTCGACGCGCGTCACCTTGGCCAGATAGATATTCCCCTTGATCTGCTTGTGATCGGCAGAATCAAAGTCGAATTCTTCAATACGGTTGCCCTTGAGCACCGCCACCCGAGTCTCTTCGTGGTGGCGCGCATCGATCAGCATACGCGTGGACATGGTAATTTCTCCGGCATCCTGCCGCTGCTGGCGTGCGCTTTCGCGCTCCGGCCCGTGGCGGCAAGACGCATTTTTCAAGGGAATCGCGCAAATCCGGCGCCACAAAGGCTGCACGGAGCGCGACGGGGGGAATACAGCCCGCGTTTTTCACGCGGACGGCGGTAGCGACACTGCCTGCATGGTTCACGCAGGCGGCGGTTTTCGTGTCTGCTGGCATGGAAAGGCGCTTGTTTTGCAAAAGCGCGTCGAGGGCGCGGCCCGTCGGGGCCGTGAAACAGCGGTGCGACCAGTTTGCTCTAAGGGCTTGTGGTCCGCCGGCCATCGCCCCGTCTGCCGCCCACGCCACCGCGCCGCCAAACGGCGCCGGAGCATGAAACGGATAAGGGCTCGTCATACCTGCATCAACCTGTGCATCCGGCAAAATTGCGGATGGCTTCAATACCGGCGTGGCGCCCTATGCCTCCCCCGAAAAGGAAACAGCATACGCCTCGTCCGACACTCGACTGCTAGCACCCCTTCCCCCGCGCGGCAAGTTCCTTGGCCTTAAGCATTTTCGCGGAACGGCCAAAGCACTCCGCATGGCGCAAATGCGCGCTTTGAGAGTGATTGCGCAAAGGCCCGCGCGGGCCTAGCAAGGATTTGCTAACCAAGAAGCGTTAACTTTTGTCACTGATGAACGAAGAAACTGCCCCGCATGATCCCGCAGCCGCGCCGCAACTTCTGCGTGAGGAGCCACTGCGTGAGGAATCTGGCGGGCTGGGCGGTTGGCGGCTGCTGGCGCTAGCGCTTTTCGTGCTATGCGCGCCGCTGGCGCTGTTTGCGGGCGCGGTAGCGCTGGATCAGGCGCTGGGCGCCCCCGGTTTCTCGCGCGACTATCTGGTGCGCATCGAACTGCCCCCCGTCGGCACCGAGGTCGGCCTGCCCAAGGTGGAAGGCCCGCTCGATTCGTCGCGCCCGCTGGTGGTGATCGATGCCGNNCGCCTGCCGCTGGTCGTGATCGACGCCGGACATGGCGGGCATGATCCGGGCGCCCGCGGCGATGCCCATATCGAAAAGGATGTGACACTCGCGCTGGCCCGCGCGTTGCGCGATCAACTGCTGGCCGAAGGCGGCTTTCGCGTCGCGCTCACCCGCGATTCCGACCGATTCCTGATGCTGGAGGAACGCTCGGGCATCGCGCGGCGGCTCAAGGCCGATCTCTTCATCTCGATCCACACCGACAGCGCGGGCGATGCGGCAGGCAGCGACAGCGCGCAGGGCGCCACCATCTACACCCTGTCCGCCCGCGGCAGCAGCGAGGAGGCCGAAAAACTGGCCGCCGCACAAAACCGTGCCGACAGCGTCAATGGCGTACCACTGGCCGGCACCACCGGCTCGGTCTCGGCCATTCTGGTCGATCTGGCCCAACGCCATGCCGCCGAACTCTCCAGCGAATTTGCGGGTCTGATCCTGCGCGAGGGACAGGGCCGATTCGCGTTTCGCAACCCGCCGGTGCAATCGGCAGCCTTTGTCGTTCTCAAATCGCCCGATGTGCCCTCCGTGCTTTACGAGGCGGGCTATATCACCAACTCTGCCGACGCCGCGCGGCTCGCCTCGCAGGGGGGACGCGAGGCCTTTGCGGGCGCCACCGCACAGGCCATCCGCGTGTTCTTCGCCCGCCGCAGCGGGGCGGGCGAAACCGCCAACGCACCGGTGATGGTCAGCGCCAGCAATCCGGCTCCATAAACCTCTGGCTAAACCTCTGGCAAACAGCGCCTCGCCCATGCTAGGGCGCATTCCCGTATGGCCGAGCGCGACGACAATTCCGACCCCACGCCCGATGGCGGCGATGACCTGAAGCTGCGCATCCGGCGCGGAACCGGTGGCTTTGGAGTCCGCGTGCAGGCGTTTTTCGCGCGCATCCTTGCGCCTTTGGCCGGTTTTGGCGCTATGCTGGCGCCGCTGGGCGCCATGCTGGCATCCGGCTGGGCGCGGTTTCGCGGCTGGTTTGCCACCCGCTGGCGCGCCAGCCGCCTGTTCCGCATTTTCGCCGTGCTGGGCGGTGCGGGCTTTGCCGGGGCTTTGGCGCTCTACCTCTCGGTGCTGGTCAACCTGCCCGATGCCGACAAGCTGCTGACCTATCAGCCGCCCTTGCCGACGATGGTGCGTGGCAATGATGGCGCGATTGTCTATTCCTATGCCCGCGAACGCCGCGTGCAATTGCGCTATGTCGATTTCCCCAAGCAGATGGTGAATGCCTTCCTCTCGGCCGAGGACAAGAACTTCTTCAGCCACGGCGGGGTGGATTACATCGGTCTGGCACAGGCGGTGGTGGACTATGGCCTCAAATTCGGTAGCGGCGAACGCGCCCGCGGCGGCTCGACCATCACGCAACAAGTCGCCAAGAACATCCTGATCGGTAACGAATATTCGGTCAGCCGCAAGCTCAAGGAAATGATCCTCGCCAAGCGCATCGAAGGTGTGCTGGGCAAGGAGCAGATCCTCGAACTCTACCTCAACGAGATCCCGCTGGGCCGCCAGAGCTTTGGCGTGCAAGCCGCCTCGCGCGCCTATTTCGGCAAGGATGTGGACCAGTTGGCTCTGCATGAGGCCGCCTTCCTCGCCATCCTGCCCAAGGCGCCCGAAACCTATGGCCGCGCCAAATATGCCGACAAGGCGATCGCCCGTCGCAACTGGGTGCTCGACCAGATGGTAAAGAACGGCGCTATCAGCGCGGCACAGGCCAGCGAGGCCAAGGCCCAGCCGCTCGGCCTGATCCAGCGCCGTGTGGAAAGCTATGATCCGTCGGTGGGCTATTTCGTCGAGGATGTGCGCCGCCAATTGATCGAGAAATATGGCGAGAGCGCCGAGAGCGGGCCGAACAGCGTCTATGCTGGCGGCTTGTGGGTGCGCACATCGCTCGATAGCGAATTGCAAAAGGCGGCGCAGGACGCGCTGCGCGCCGGTCTGCTGCGCTATGCCGCAGGCAAGGGTTGGCACGGTCCCATCGCCCATATCGACCTCGACCCTGTGCAATGGCAGGGCCAGCTTATCCTGCTCAACAAGTCGATCAGCTACAAGGACTGGCGCGTCGGCGTGGTGCTGGCGAAAAGCGGTTCCGGCGGCGAGATCGGCTTTACCGATGGCACCCGCGCGCCGTTGACCGGCATCCCCGATCCGGTGCGCAAGGGCGATGTTCTGGCCGCCGCGCCCATCGGCGGGGGCAGCTATGGTGTGCGCATCCTGCCCGGTGTTGGCGGTGGCATGCTGATCGAGCAGCCCTTCTCCAGCCGTGTCCTGGCGATGGCGGGCGGATTCGATTTCGGGCTCGACAGCTTCAACCGCGCCACACAGGCCCAGCGCCAGCCCGGCTCGACGATCAAGCCCTTCGTCTACGCCACCGCGCTCGACAATGGCATGACCCCCGCCACGATGGTCCCCGATCAGGCTTTCTGCGTCTATCAGGGCGCCAATCTGGGCCAGAAGTGCTTTAAAAACTTCGACAACCGTGGCGCGGGCGGCATTCACACCATGCGCTGGGGCCTTGAACAGTCGCGCAACCTGATGACCGTGCACATCGCCAATGACACCGGCATGGACAAGGTGGTCAAGACCTTCGAGCGTGTCGGCATCGGCAAGTACCAGCCCTTCCTCTCTTTCGCGCTGGGCGCTGGGGAAACAACGGTGGGCCAGATGGTCAACGCCTATTCCGCACTGGCCGATGGCGGGGTACAGCGTCCGCAAACGCTGATCGACTTCATTCAGGACCGCAATGGCAAGGTGATCTTCCGTGCCGACGAGCGCGCCTGCAACGGCTGCAACATGGCCGAGTGGGATGGCAAGCCGATGCCGCGCTTCGCCCCGCGCGGCAAACAGGTCATGGACCCGCGCACCGCCTATCAGACGGTGCACATGCTCGAAGGCGTCGTGCAGCGCGGCACGGCTGTGACCCTGCGCGATCTCGGCCTGCCGCTGTTCGGCAAGACGGGCACCACCTCGGGCCCGACCAATGTGTGGTTCGTGGGCGGTTCGCAGAATATCGTGGGCGGCGTCTATCTCGGCTATGACCAGCCGCGCTCGCTGGGCGGCTATGCGCAGGGCGGCACGTTTGCCGCGCCGATCTTCAAACAATTCGTGCAATCCACCAAGCCTCGTTGGGACCACACGCCCTTCATCATTCCGGCCGGCGTGCAGATGGCGCGCATTTCGCGCTCGTCGGGCCAGCGGGTCTATGGCGGGGCGAGTGACGATCCCAAGGCCGAGGTGATCTGGGAAGCCTTCAAGCCAGAAACCCAGCCTGACCGCGTGACCCGCCAGCAGCAACTGGCCGCCAAGCGCAGTGAATTGCTCGACGCGATCCGGCGCGGCTTTGCGGCGGTGGGCGGCAAGGTGTTGCCTTCGGGCGAAGGCGGCGAGGATGTCGTGGTCGAAGGCGGCGGCGGAGACTGATTGCGGAGACTAACGCCATGCTGAGGCTTGAAGTAGAGGGCGCCGTCGCGCGCCTGTTGATCGACCGACCCGAGCGCCACAATGCCATGAACCTTGCCATGTGGCAGGCGCTGCCCCGCCTGCTGGCCGAGGCGGAGGGTGAAGGCGCGGTGCGGGTGGTGGTACTGACATCGGCCAAGGGCGGCCTGTTCTGCGCGGGCGCTGACATTCCCGAAATGCTGGCCAGCCGCGAGGACGAGGCGCTTCGCGCCGCCACGCAAGCCGCGATCAACGCCGCACAGGCCGCGTTGGTGGCCTGCGCCAAGCCAACCATCGCCTTTGTCGATGGCGATGCGGTGGGCGGCGGTTGCGGGTTGACGCTGGCCTGCGACATACGCGTGGCCACGCCCCATGCGCGTTTCGGCATCACGCCCGCCAAGCTGGGGCTGGTCTATCCGCTGCATGATACCGCGCTGCTGGTCGATCTGGTGGGCGCGGGACAGGCGCGGCGACTGATGTTCTCGGGCCAGTTGATCGGAGCCGAGGAGGCGCTGCGCATCGGGCTGATCGAGGAAATCGCGCCCAGCGCCCATGCGCTGGCGGCCATGCTGGCGGCCAATTCTACCTTTTCCATCACCGCGATCAAACATACCATTGCGCGTGTACAGGCTGGCCAGCGCCAGGAAGATGACGCCTCGCTCGCCCTCTTCGCCTCGGCCTTCACCGAGGGCGATTTCGGGCAGCGCGCACAGGCCTTTCTCAAGCGGAAGGGTTAGCCTCTCTCGGCAACACCAGATTGAGCACCAGCGCGATCAGCGCGGCCGGCAACACGCCCGAAGTGAGCAGGATACGCGGCGTCTCGGGCAGATAGGCAAGGCTGGCCGGTTCCAGTTGCAGCCCGAGGCTGAGCGAGAGCGCCGTGCCGAAAATCAGCATGTTGCGCTGGCTCCACTCCACCTTGGCCAGCATCGACAGCGCCGAGGACGCCACCATGCCGAACATCACGATCACCCCGCCGCCCAGCACCTCGATGGGAATGGTGGTGATCGCCGCGCCCACCTTGGGGATCAGGCCCGACACGACCAACAGCGCCGCGCCCAGCGAGACGATGTGGCGGCTCATCACGCCGGTGATGGCGATCAGGCCGACATTCTGGCTGAAGGTGGTGTTGGGCATGGCGCCGAACACGGCGGCCAGTGCCGTGCCCACGCCATCGGCCCCCACCGCGCCGATCAACTCGCCATCCGTGGCGCGGCGGCGCGCGGTGTTTTCGCAAATCGCCTCGACATCGCCGATCGTCTCGATGCTGGAGACAAAGCCGGTCAACACAAAGCCGATCACCGCACTGGCCGACCATGACAGGCCGAAGTGGAACGGCTGGGGCACCATGAACCACCCCGCCTGCCCCACCGCGCCCAGCGACACCCGCCCCAGCGCCAGCGCCAGCGCATAGCCCGCCAACAATCCGATCAACACCGAGGCGGTGGACCAGATCCCGCGCCCGAAGAATTTGAGCGCCAGCGTGGCCAGCACCACCACGCCCGCCAGCCCCCATGATACCGGCGCGCCATAGGCGGGCGTGCCGATAGTGGTGGGCCCGCCCGCGGCATATTGCACGGCGATGCGCATCAGGCTGAGGCCGATCATCAGCACCACCAGCCCCGTCACCAGCGGCGGCAAGGCAAAGCGGATGCGCCCGACGAAGCGGCTGAGCAGCGTATGCACCACGCCGCAGGCCAGCGCGCCGGTCATCAGCGCGCCCATCGCGCCCACGCCCTTGCCCGCGACAATCGGCACCATCACCGAAATATAGGCAAAACTGGTGCCCTGAACCAGCGGCAGGCGCGCCCCGATGGGGCCCCACAGCGGCAGCGAGGGGCCCAGCGATTGCAGCAGCGTGGCGATGCCGGCGAACAGCATCGACATCTGGATCATATAGATCAGCTCGGACGGATCGGCGCTGCCATAGCCGAAGCCCGCCGCCCCCGCGACGATGATCGCAGGCGTGATATTCGACACAAACATCGCCAGCACATGCTGGATACCCAAGGGGATCGCGGTGGCAAAACCGGGGAAATAGTCCGGATCGCGGGCAGCCTCGGGCGGCATGGCGGCGGTTGCGGGCCGAGCGATGTCGGCATGAAGCGTGGCCATATCAGCCCTCCATCAGGCGTGCGAGCGAGGCATCGGCGGCGGCGAAGATATGCCGGTGCGCGGTGTGGGTGAGCGTAAAGTCGCGCACCACGGCGCGGCCCTCGCAAAACACATCGCGCGGGGCACGGGGTGGCGCCAGCACCAGCGCCGCCACCTTGTCCCAGCTTCCCGCGCTGGGGATGTCGGCCACCGGCCACAGCGCGAGATCGGCGCGATAACCCACGCCCAGTTGGCCCACGTCCCGCCGCCCGAGAATCGCCGCCCCGCCCCTTGTCGCCAGCCGCAGGGCCGTGCGCGGGGTCATCGCCTCCGCGCCATGTTTCACCCGCTGGAGCAGCAGCGCCTGCCGCGCCTCGTTGAGCAGATGGCCGCTGTCATTGCTGGCCGAACCATCGACGCCAAGGCCCACCGGCACGCCCTGCTCCACCATGCGGCGGATCGGGGCGATGCCGCTGCCAAGGCGGCAGTTGGAACAGGGGCAATGGGCAACGCCCGTGTGCGTATCGGCAAAGAGCGCGATCTCGGCCGCATCCAGTTGCACGCAATGGGCATGCCACACATCCGGCCCCAGCCAGCCCAGTTCAGCGGCATATTGGCCGGGGCGGCAGCCGAATTTCTCGAGACTGTAGCGCACATCATCGGCATCCTCGGCCAGATGGGTGTGCAACATCACCCCCTTGTCACGCGCCAGCAGCGCGGCGTCACGCATCAGCTCGCGGCTGACCGAGAAAGGCGAACAGGGCGCCACGGCAATGCGGACCATCGCGCCATCGGCGGGGTCATGGAACGTGTCGATCAGGCGGATGGCATCGTTCAGGATCGCTGCCTCATCTTCCACCAGACTGTCAGGCGGCAGGCCGCCAGCGCTTTCCCCCACGCTCATCGCGCCGCGCGTGGCATGCAGGCGGATGCCGATCCCGTCTGCCGCCGCGATACTGTCATCCAGCCGCGCGCCATTGGGGAAGAGGTAGAGATGGTCGCTGGTGAGCGTGCAGCCAGACAGCGCCAGTTCCGCCAACCCCAATTGCGTGGCGTTGAAAATGTCCTGCGGAGTGTAGCGCGCCCAGATGGGATAAAGCACCTTGAGCCAGCCGAACAGCGAGGAGGAGGCGCATGGCCCCACCGCGCGAGTCAGAGACTGGTAGAGATGGTGATGCGTGTTGACGAGGCCCGGCGTGATAACACAGCCGCGCGCATCCACCACCTCGTCCGCCAGCGCAATTTGCGGCGCCAGCGTGGCCGTGGGGCCGATGGCGGTAATCACGCCATCGGCGAACAGGATCGCGGCATCATGGATCTCGCGATCGGCATCGTCCATCGTCGCCAACACATCGGCATGGACGATGGCCGTGATGCCGCCTGTTGTCATTGAGGAGGCGCTTTCTCGTAGCGCGGCCAGTGGGCCAGCAATTCGTCCACCACCACCGATCCGGTCTTGTAGAGCGCCTCGAGCGATACGCGCATGCCCGAATAGCCGCTGTTCTCGCGCGCCATATTCTCGGCAGCCCCCATGCCGGCGGGTGGCATGGTGAAATTCGATCCGGCGCGCAGCACCAGATAGCGGCTGGCGTCGGCACGGCCCGCGCGGGTCAGATAGAGCAGGCTCTGATAGCTGCCCGTCTCCTCCATCGCGCTGGTCACGAACCGCCCCTTGCCGCCGGTCCAGTACTGGACCCAGTCGCGCGCCCAGCCGGTCATCTTCTCGCCATGCCAATAGGTCATCGCGGCCAGTTGGTCGCCCATCATCACATGGGGCGGCTTTTGTGCCTCGGGATAGGCGGCATAAAGCGCACGCTGCGCATCCAGCCCCTTGTCATCCATCAGCACCAGATCCTTGGTCAGCCCATAGGCCCAATTGGCCAGCCCCGCGTTGAGCTCGAACATTTCGCCATTGGCGGGGGGCAGCGGCGGGCCAGCCAGCGGATCGGCCTCCACCTTCTTCGATCCGTGGATCGGGAAATAGCCATATTTCCAGCCGGCGGGAATCTCGCGCGGGTCGATCTCATGCGCCATATCGCCGTCGACCAGATAGCGCGCCCAAGCCGCGCTACCCACCGAGCCGGCCGCCGGATCGATCCCAGCAATGCCCGCCACCAGCCAGTAGGAGCGCTTGAGATCAAACCGCTCGTCCAGCCCCAGTGCCAGCGTTGAGGCGGCCGATTTGATGCTGCCCATGCCCGCCACCATGCCCAGCACCTGCGTGTCGGGATTGTAGTAAAGGTCGTGATAGCCCTGCGGGAAAGGAATGCGCACGGTCAGTTTGCGGCGCTCCTTCCAGAACTGGAACTCACCCGGCGCGTCGCCCTCGTCCTTGCCGATCTCGAACAGGGTGAGGATCACCACCTTGACCGGCAGTTTCGCGGCGCAAGGCGCGGCAGGCTTGCACTTGGCAATCGCCTTGAGCGCGGCATGCGCGTCGACCGGTTTGCCCGCAACGGTTTTGGCCGACAGCGGTGCGGCAAGGCCCAGGGCAAGAGCAGCCGTCAGGCCGAGCGAGCGGAGCAGTTTCATGTATTCTCCTCAAACGGATCGGGGCAGCAGGCACCATGCCCCCTGCCCCGTCCTTTTGTCATCAGAACTTGTAGACGATCGAACCCTGCACGCTGCGCGGCTTTTCCGGCAGCACGATGGTCGAGCCAAACAGTTCGGTGAAGTTGGCGCGGAAGTAGGACGCGTCGGTGGCGTTCTTGACCACCACGCGGAACAGCCACGGGCCCTTCTCATACGAAGCCGACAGATCGACCAGCGTGTAACCCGGCAAACGCACCGACTGCGACTGGCCCGAGAACACCGACTGCACCTTGCTCGCGCTGGCGGCAAAGGCGAGGCCGTTGTCGAACTTGTAGGTCGCGGTGGCCGAGAACAGGTTCTCGGGGATACCGGCGCGGCGCGAGGCTTCCTTGTTGGAGATCGCCAGCAGGCCCATCGTCTGGCCGCCATAGATCAGCGCAGGGTTCACTCCGGGCATATCGGCCGCACCGAAGAAGCTGAACAGCGTCCCCGTCTTCCACGCGGTCAGGTTGTAGACCTTGGTGTTGGTGTAGTTGGCGCCCAGCAGCAGGTGCTTGTTGACCGACCAGCGGCCTTCGACTTCGACACCCTGCGTCTCGACCGCCTGGTTCACGGTGATCGACTGGGCGTTATAGTCGGTACGGTCCTGCTTGTAGACCGACACCGCGCCATAGAGCCTGCCGCCCAGCCAAGAGCCCTTCACGCCGCCCTCATACAGGTTCGAGGCCGAAATCCACGTGTGGCCGGAAAGGTTGCCGGCATCGAGTTCGGCGCCCTGCCCCGCGATCACCACCGATTGGCGCGAGATCGTGCCATAGGGGATGAGGCCGAAGGGCAGTTTGTAGTTGGCGCTGGCCGACCACGACCATGCGCCCTTGGTGTCCTTGCCGGTGCCGCCCGAGGCGTTCAGGCCGGAATGCGACACGGCATGGATATTGTCGTAACGCGCGCCCAGCGTAACATCGAGGCCGAAGTTGAAATCAAGATCGACCAGACCGGCAAAGGCCAGATCGGTGTAATTGCCCTTGAAATAGGTCGACCAGCCGGTGTTCGACTGGGTCGAGAGCAGGCGGGTGGACAGCGGAGTGTAGCCCACGCTCAGATCGACGCGATGGAAATATTCGTAGTCGAAATCGTCGCCATGCAGGAAGTCGGTGTAGCGGATCGAAGGCGAGAGCTGGACCTGGAACTTGCCAAGGCTGTTCTCGACCTTCTTGGTGGCGACAATCTTGTCCTCAATCACATAGGAATTGTGGAACTGCGAGAAGCCATAGGCATTCTCGTTGATATTGTCATAGCCGTCGTAGAACAGCTGGTTCTTGATCTCCAGCGTGTCGCTGGCATCCCAGATCAGGTCGGCATACAGCGTCTTGGCGGTGTTGTTGAGCTTGTCGTTGGGGCCGGTCAGCACATTCTTGCGCGACAGGGTGGTGGTGCCCACCGTGCCGGGCTGCAGCGCCAGTTGCGGATAGGTGCTGTTAAGGCAGGCATTGGTCATGCCGCCCACGAAGGGCGAGTTGGTGCAGCCCGCGCCGCCAAACGATCCGAACACGCCAAGGCCGCCCACGGCGTTGATTTCGGGTCCGCTGATCTTGCCATCGCCATTGGTGTCGATCGGCTGGGCCGCGCCCGTCATATAGGTGCCATTGTCGACCAGCGCCTGCGTCAGACGGTTCCAGCCGCCGTTCTGCTGGCCCTTGTAGTCATGGTACATGCCGCCGAATTCGAAGCGCAGGTTGCTGGTCAGATCCATCTCGATGCTGGCCTGCAGGATGGTCTGCTTGGTGCTCATGTTGCGGTAGTAGGAGCCGCTGTCCTCCACCTCGCCATAGAGGCTGAAGCCGAATTCCTTGCCCGCGATCTTGCCGGGGCCGCGGATCGAGGCGGTCAGCACATTCTTGGCCCAGCTACCGCCGGTATAGCTCACCTCGCCCTCGGGCTTGTCGAGGAACTTGCCCTTGCCCGCGCGCGCCGACTTGGGAACAAAGTTCATGTAGCCGCCGGTCTTGGACGGGCCATAGATCGGCGAGGCGGGGCCGCGCACGATGTCAATACGGTCCGAAGCGCCGATGGGCGTCGGATAGTTGCCCGGATTGTCGAGGCGACGCACGCCGCGGAAATAGGTTTCGCCCGGGGTGCCGCGAATGTCGAGCGCGCCGCCCACACCGAAGAAGGAGTTGGTGAACACACCGGGCGATTGCGCCACAAGGTCATAGATCTCGGTGGCGCCGAAACGCTCCATCTGCTCCTTGGAAATCGAGGCAGCCGAACGCGGGGTTTCCACCAGCGTCTTGTTGAAGCCGAAAATCGTGCCCACGTCCTTGAGCGGCAGCGCGCCCAGCGAACCCTGCACCACGATTTCCTTCTTGTCGGCATTTTCAGCACCGGCATCGGCGGCGAAGGCAGGCGTAGCCAGCGCCGAGCAGGCCATCAATACGGCGAATGAAGTGCGGCGCATGGCCGTCGTCGGAAAAGTCATCAGTGAGCCCCCATGAGTGTGGCAGGGCGCGGCGCGCCTGCTGCCGGTTGAACTGTTTCCTCGGTCCCCGTCCCTGTTTGCCTGTGCGGCTTATGGTCTGCTGATAAGCGGTTTGACGCATTGGACATCGATTGCGTCCGCGCCGTGGCTATCGTGTCACGCTCGAAAGCGGCAAGCCGTGTTTCCAGATCAAGCTGGGCCGCCGCCTTCTCGCTGGTACTGGCCAGCGCGCGGCACGGCGCGGATGCCAGCGTGGCGCAAGCCTTGCCCGCCACGCCCACCCTGCCATCGGCCCAGATGCTGGCACCGGACAGGAAGGACAGCTCCAGACTGGTGCGCGCGGCCTGTTTGAGATCGCGATAGGTGAAATGCTGCTCGCGCGCGGCGCGGACATATTCGGCGGTCATGTCGATGCGCAACACACCCTGATCGTCGGTGGAAAGCACGATGGGCACGCCGCGCGACCGATAGAGATTGACCGGATGCGCCGCGCCTTTCACGCCAAGGATCACATCGTTGGAGGTGAGGTTGATCTCCACCGCGATGCGCCGCCGCGCCATGGTCCGCAAGGTGGCCTCGGCATCCTCCTCATAGGCGATGTCCACACCATGCCCGATGCGCTGCGCGCCCGCCGCCACCGCCTTGGCGATATGGTCCTTCAGATCGCGCGGCGGCACCGCGCCGAAGGCCAGCTCGCCCGCATGCAGGCTGCGCCGCACCTGCGGATAGCGCGTGGCCAGAAAGCGGATCATGGCCATATGCAGATCATAATCGGCCAGCGCTACCGGCGCATCCTCGGGCATCACGATGTTGACACCCGCCCAGCGCGGATCCTTGGCCGCCGCCGCGAAACCCAGCATCAGCGAGCGGAACACCATGCGCGGGGGCAGCGCGCGCAAGGCCTGAAACAGGTAATGCACGCGGATGGTGCAGGCGGGCACCGGCGCGCTGTCACAGGCCAGCGCCCTAGCGGCCTCGGCCTCGTCGCGCGAGAGTTGCGCGGAGCCTTGCACCACCATCGCTTCCACGCCCGCGATCTCGGCCGCGAAAGTGGCGGGAATATCCGCCTCCACCATCGGTGCCTCGCCCGCCTGCAAGGCATAGAGCGAGAGCACGTCGGTGTTGTGGTCGATCTCCAGATAGGTCAGTCGGTCGAACGCGGCTTGCTGGCGCAAAGCGGCCAGCATGTCGCCCGCATGACGCCCTGCCACAGCGCCGAAACGCCCGAAGGTACGGAAGAATTGCGTGTGGCCCGAAACGTCGTTGCGCCCGATCCCCATCTGCCAGCCGCGCGTGGAAAGCGCATCGATCAGGCGGTCGCTCTCGCCGGTATCATCCCCCGCTCCTTGCTCCAGCGAGCGGCCCTTGGCGCAGCCCGCAGCAGGCGGCGGGGCCAGACTGACGCCATCCTCGCCCAGACAATAGCCGTCGGCCCGCGCCCAAGCGATATAGTCCTCGGCCCAGATCGCGCCCGACAGGTGGTTATGCAGATCGCCGCCCTTGGGCATGGCGCGCAGGAACAGCCGCGCCTCCAGCGGATCGCGGACCGCATGGGCAAACAGCGCCTCGACCTGTGCCTCGGGCACGGGCGCGGCCCCCGCCACATCCGGCGCGGCAACGGACAACAGGGCCAGCAAACATGCGGCGCGCCTCATTGTGGCAGATGGTCGCGATAACGGGCCCAGCCGCGCAGGATCGTGTGCAACACCGGCGCCCCCACGCGGTAATTGGCCTCATAGGCAGCGATCTGGCCCGGCCCTTCATCGCCCACGCTGTCCACCGCGCTCACCCCCGGCGGCGGCATCGAGGGGTTCGATCCGGTGCGCAGCACCAGCACACGGTTCCAGTCCACCAGCCCCGCTTTGGCCGCAGTCACCATCGTGCCCGCCATCAACTGGCTTTCCATATTGGTCATCACAAAGCGCCCCTGCACGCCGTCGCTCCCACGGGTCCACAGCTTGACCCAGTCACGTGCCCATTGCGTGCGCGAAGGCCCATGCCAATAGCGCAAAGTGCCCAAGGTCTCGCCCAGCATCACCTGCGGCGGGCGCTGCGCCTCGGGATAGCCGACCCATGCGGCGCGTGCCTTGGCCAGCGCGGGCGTATCGGGGATGGCGATGTCCTTCGTTTGCGCAAAGGCCCAGTTGACCAGCGCGGGGTTGAGCCGCACCGACACCGCCAGCGCCCCGGCATCGGTCATGCCGGCAAAGCTGTCGGGATTGTCGGGCAACTGGTTGGGCTTTTTCGCGCCAATGGCGAACAGGCCATAAGGCCAGTCCTTGGGCACCTCGCGGTCGTCAAACTCGCGCAAAGTATCGGCCTGCACCACCCAGCGCGCCCATGCCGCACTGCCCACCGATCCCGCCTGCGGGTCAATGCCGGAAATGCCGGTGAACAGCCAGTAGGTGTGGCTGAAATCGAAGCGCGGATCGAGCAGGAGGGCCATCAACTGTTCCGACGGCGTGCCCATCAGCGTGCCCGTGCTGCCCCAGACCACGCCATACAGGCCGTCCTTGTTGCGCAGCAAGGGGTGGAGCAGTCCCTTGACCGCAATCCCCTCGTCGAGATGTTCGCGTTCGGCCCAGAACTGGAATTCGCCCGGCGCGTCTCCCTTGTCCTTGCCCGGCTCGAAATTGGCAACAACGATGGCTTTGACGGCGATCCGGCTCTGTTTGGCCAGTGCTGGCACAGGTGGTTCCTTGGCGCCCAGCATCGCGGGTGCCACCAGAGCGCAAGCGGCCAAGGCGCAAGCGAGCCGCGCGCCACCCATCCATCGAACCAGCCCGAACCCCACCTGATGCCCCCGATCTTTTGTGCGTCTGCGAAATTAGGGCTTGACCTTGCGCGATCAAACGCAATGAATCTCACGCAGCGTTGCAAAAAAGCGCGCACCCTGCGAAGGATAGCCTGACACCATGCCCGCCTTTTCCCGTTTCCTGCGCTATTTCATGGTGGTCGGCCGCACCGGCTCGATCCGCAAGGCCGCCGATGAACTCAATGTCTCGGCATCGGCCATCGACCGCCAGATCCTGAATGCCGAGGCCGAGATCGGCATGCCGCTGTTCGAACGCCTGCCCACCGGCCTCAGGCTGACGGCGGCGGGCGAGATTTTCATGGCGGCGGGGGGCAAATGGCAAAAGGCGCTGGGCGATGTGCAGCGTCAGGTCGAGGATTTGCGGGGGTTGAAGCGCGGCCATGTCAACATCGCCGTGATCGACGCGCTGACCAAGGGCGCGATCCCTGTCGCACTGGCCGCGCTGCACCGGCGCTATCCGGGCATCACCGTGGGGGTGCGGGTGCTGGATAGCGACGCGGTGCGCAATGCCGTGGCCGAAGGGATCGTCGATTTCGGCCTCTGCTTCGAGCCGCAAACCATCCGCGACATCACCGTCCACGCCTTTGCCGAGGTGCATCTGGGCTTTGTCACGCCACAGGGCCATCCGCTGGGCGCGTTGCCCTCGGCCCGCTTTTCCGCCGCCGCCGACCTGCCGATGATCCTGCCCGCGCCGCCGCTGGCCGTCGAGCATCAGGTGCGCGTGTTGCAGGGCGCGGCGCAGGTGCCGCTCGACCGCGTGGCCAGTTCCGACAATATCGGCATGATCGTGTCACTGGTGCGCGAGGGACTGGGCGTAGGCGTGCTCACCTCGCTCGATGTGGCGACCGAGGTGGCCGAGGGCAGCCTGAGCTTCACCCCGATCACCGATCCCATCATCAAGCCGATGACCATCGCCCTGTGCACCGCCGCCGCGCGCACGCCTTCCTATGCTGCCGATATCGTGCTGGGCGAAATCCAGCAGAGCTTTACCGCGCTGGGCTACGCCAAAGATTGATAAGCCCGGCTTGTTGATCGTTGGTATAGCCCGTGTGGCGCTTGAACATGATCAAGGCTTGATCAGAGCCTTGATCTTACGCCGCCGAATAGGCCGCCGCGAGCAGTTTGGGACGCAACCCCGCCAGATCCAGCCCTTCGATGCTGGAAGGATCGGCAAGGCCGACGATCTTGTCGCCCCCTTCGCCCGGCGCGATGTCTTCCTGCATCACCTGCTGGTGCAATTTGGCCGAATAGAACACGCGCAGGCGCGGCGCGCTGGCATCGTCACCCTGATCGACCACCATCGCCAGCTTGCCCGATTCCAGCTCCACCACAGAGCCGATCGGGTATAGGCCCATCGCCGCGATAAAGGCGTTGAGCACCGCTGGATCATAGGCGCCCTCGTCGGCCAGCATGGTCTGGAGCGCGGTGCCCGGATCCATCCCGCCCACGCCGTCGATATCATTGGCCAGATCGTCATAGGTGTCACACACCGAGGCCATACGGCCCAGCAAACTGATACCCTGGCCCGCCGTGCCCGCCGGATAGCCCTTGCCATCCATGCGCTCGTGATGTTCGAGCGCGGCGCGCGCCACATCGTCACCGAACTTGCTGCCCAGAATGAAATCATGGCCCAGCCAGACATGGTCACGCCATACGTGCTGCGGGATCTTGCGCGGATTGCCGGCGTAATCGGCCATATCCACCGGCAGCAGGCTGATCCCCGCATCGAGCAGCAACCCCGCCAGACCGGCGCGATGCTGTTCCTCGGGCGTCAAGCCCAATTGGCGGCCCAGCGTAATCATCAGCGCGCTGGTGGCCAGCGCGTGGCGGAAGATATACTCGCTGTCGCGCTTGCAGCGCATCAGCCCGTTGAAGGCATGCGGGTTGCGCTGCACCGAGGCGAAGATGTCCTCGATCACTGGCGTTACCACTTCGGGCTCGACCACATTGCCCAGGCGCATCGCAAAGAACACTTTGGAGACGACCTTTACGCCGCGATCGGCCACCTGGGTCGCGCGGCCGAATTCCTTCGACACGCTACGCACGGCCAAAGTCGTGCGGCGACGGCCTGCGACAGGAGCCGCAGGATCGGGCGCCTGCTCGGCAGAATGGACGGGCGCTTCAGGCGCGGCAATGATGTTGCCATCCTCGTCGGCCAGTTCGGCATCGGGCAGATCGCAACCCTTGTCGGTGTCGATAATCACGCCCGGAATGTCGGCATGGCGCAGCTTGTGCAGCTGGGCGCGATCCGTCAGCAGAAATTTGGCGCGCCAGAAGGGGTGGCTCATCCAGTTCCCTTCGAGCTTGTGGATATACATGCCGATGGTGGCATCGGCGGGGTCGATCCGCTTGAGCATCAGGAGGTCTGCCAGTTCAGGAAAGAGGTCAGTCGCATGCCCGCTTTCCTAACAGCCAGACCGTAAGGATTCGGGATTTTCGCCGCCACGGGCAAACCCCTATTTGCTCGTAAAAATGCAAAGCCTTTCTGTATTTACCCTCGCGCTTTGTGCAACAAACGAAAGGCCCGCTTTCCCCGCTCGAAAGAGGGGGAAAGCGGGCCTTGCCGTTACCGTTTCGGCCTGTGGCTTATTCGGCAGCCTTCTTCTTGGCCGGAGCCTTCTTCTTGGGCGCAGCCTCGGCGTCCGCAGCCGGAGCCTCTTCAGCCTTCTTCTTGGGCGCAGCCTTCTTCTTGGGAGCTTCCTCGGCAGTAGCCTCGGCGGGCGCTTCCTCGGCGTCGGTCTTCTTCTTGGCAGCAGCCTTCTTGGCGGGCTTGGCAGGGGCCGGAGCCGCACCATCCTCGGCCTCGATCGCCGCAGTCAGCTCTTCCTTGGTCACTTCGCGCTCGGAGACTTCAGCCTTGTCGAACAGGAAGTCGACGACCTTTTCCTCATAAAGCGGAGCGCGCAGCTGGGCTGCCACCAGCGGCTCGGACTGGACGTATTCAGCGAAACGCTGGCGGTCTTCCGGACGATACTGCTGGGCAGCCTGCGCCACCAGCATCTGGAATTCCTGCGCGGTGATCTCGACGCCATTGGCCTGACCGATTTCCGACAGCAGAAGGCCGAGGCGCACGCGGCGCACGGCGATCTTGCGATAGTCTTCCTTCTCGGCTTCGATCTCGGCCAGAGCGGCGGCGGGATCGGCTTCCTGCGAGGCTTCCTGCGTCAGCTGTTGCCAGATCTGGCCGAATTCGGCCTCGACCATGCTGGGGGGAACGTCGAATTCGGCGCCAGCGGCCAGAATATCGAGCAACTGGCGCTTCATCTGGGTGCGGGTCTGGCCAGCGGTTTCCTGCTCCAGCTGACCGCGCAGCAGGCCCTGCAACTGGGCCAGATCGGTCAGGCCGAGGCTCTTGGCGAACTCGTCGTCGATCACGGTTTCACCGGCAACCTTCACCGCCTTCACGGTGATGTCGAAAGTGGCTTCCTTGCCAGCCAGATGGGCGGCCTGATATTCGGCGGGGAAGGTCACGGTGATGGTCTTGGCCTCGCCAGCCTTCACGCCTTCGAGCTGCTCTTCAAAACCGGGGATGAAGCGACCGGCGCCGATTTCCAGCGCGGCATCTTCGGCCTTGCCGCCGTCGAACTCGACGCCGTCCAGCTTGCCCACGAAGTCGATGACGAGCTGGTCGCCGGTGGCGGCAGCCTTGCCCTCGGGCGCGTCTTCAAAGCGCTTGGACGAGGAAGCGATACGGGCCACGGCCTCGTCCACCTCGGCATCGGCCACGGGAACCACCAGCTTTTCCAGCTTCAGGCCCGACAGGTCGGGCGCCGCAATCACCGGCAGCACTTCGAGGCTCACGGTCAGCACCGCGTCGGCACCCTCGGCATAGCCCTCGCCCAGCGACACGTCGGGCTGGGTGGCGGGGCGCAGGGCGTTGTCGTTGACAACCTTGTCGAGCGCTTCGCGGATCGTGCCCGACAGGGCATCCTGATGGATCTGGGCACCAAAGCGCTTCTTCACCAGATTCGCGGGCACCTTGCCGGGGCGGAAGCCGGGCAGCTGCACCTGCGGCGCAATGTTCTTGACCTCGGCCTCGACCTTCTGCGCGATCACAGCGGCCGGAATCGTCACGGTATAGGCGCGCTTCAGACCCTCATTGGTGGTCTCGACAATCTGAACCATTTCTTCAAAACCTTCCAAGTTCGCCGCTTCTACGCCTCGGCCAAGGGCGGAAACTGGTGCGGGCGAAGGGACTCGAACCCCCACATCATACGATACTGGTACCTAAAACCAGCGCGTCTACCAGTTCCGCCACGCCCGCACATGCGTCGAAAGCGCGTAAATTCAGGGGGTGGGCCTTAGAGACGTTGCCGACAAAGGGCAAGCCCAAAGGAAGGGCGCCACATCAGCCCTGCGGCGCGACACCCGCCCACAGCGCCAACCGGAGCACCAAGCCTTGCCAGAAGCCCTGTTTCGGCGCTGGCGCGGCTTGCGGCGCGAGGCATTCCAGACACACCGCCTGCACCCCCCTCGCCTGCATCAGACGGCCGATCTGGTCGAGCGCGGAGGACGCCTGCGCCTGTTCGCGCGCGGCTACCAGCCCCGCCCAATCGCCCACGCGGCCCTCGTCCTCATCCTCGTCGCCATCGGCATCATCCTCGCCGGAATCGCGCATCGCGGCGGCGAATTTGGCGAGCGCACCGGTTCCGGTGCCCAGCCATTCGGCATGCCATTCGCCCTGCTTCAGCTTGGCCGCCTGCGCGGCATAGGCCAGCGCATCATCCAGCCCGCCGAACTGGTCCACCAGCCCCAATTGCCGCGCCGTGCCACCATCCCACACGCGCCCCTGCGCGATGCGGTCGATCTCCTGCGGCGTTTTCCCGCGCGAGGCCGACACCAGACCAAGGAAGCGGCCATAGACCGATTCGGTGCCTGCCTGCAGCATGGCCTCGGTTTCCGGCGTCAGGCCGGTCCACACATCGGGCTGGCCCGCAATCGGCGAGGTGCGCACGCCGTCGCCCTTCACGCCCCAACTGGCCAGCGCCTTTTCAAAGCTGGGCAGCACGGCAAACACGCCGATCGAGCCGGTGATCGTGCCGGGCTGGGCAAAGATCCGCGTGGCCGGGGTGGAAACCCAGAAACCGCCGCTGGCCGCGACATTGGCCATCGACACCACCACCGGCAGCCCCTTGGCCTTCTGCCGCACCAGCGCGGCGCGGATATCTTCCGAACCATTGACCGAGCCACCCGGCGAATCGACCCGCAGCACAATCGCCGCGACCTCATCGGCGTCGATCTTGTCGATCAGCCGCGCGATCCGCGCTCCACCCGCCGTACCCGGCCCTTCCTTGCCATCCCCGATCTCGCCCGCCACAGTCACCACCGCGATAGTCCGGCCCTTTGCCGCCATCGGATTGGCGTTCAGCCAGCCATCAAGGCTGACATGGGCAAAATTACCCGCCAGCTTGTCATGCTTGTCCTCGCCCACAACGCGGGCCACCGCCGCGCCGAATTCGGCGCGTGTACCCACCTTGTCGGCCAGACCCGCCGCCAGCGCGGCCTTGGCGCCATCGCCACCGGCCGCCTTGTACCAGCCCACCGGATCGGACAACACCTTGTCCACCTGCGCCTTGGGCCGCGCCTTCAGCACATCGGCGCGCCATTGATCCCACACCGCATCATACAGCGCCTTGCGCGCCTGACGCGATTCCTCGGACATCGAGTCGCGGAAATAGGGCTCAACCGCATCCTTGAACGTGCCGACGCGGAACACATGCGCGGTGATCTTGAGCTTTTCCAGCAAGGAGGCAAAATAGAGCTGCTGGCGGCCGAAACCTTCCACCACCGCCCCGCCCAGCGGATCAACCCAGACCTCGCTGCCATGCGCGGCGATCAGCATGCCATTGCCCGAAATCATCCGGCCGAACACGAAAACGGGCTTCTTGGCGGCGCGCACCTTGTCCATCGCCGCGCCAATATCCTGCGCATGGACAAAACCCGCGCCGCGAAAGCGCGAGAGATCAACCACCACGGCCTTGATCTTGTCATCGCCCGCCGCGCCCGTAATCGCGCGTACCACATCGCGCTCGCGCACCTGCGCATCCGGCCCGCGGCCGGACAGCACCTGTTGCCAATCGGCCTTGGGCAATTCCTCCACCACGCGGCCATCCAGCTTCACCAGCAAGGCGCCCTCGCGCGTCGGCGCCTTGGGCGCGGGGCCGGCAGAAAGCGCGGCATAAAGCGCGCCGAAAAACAGCAGCATGAACAGCAGCACCAGCGCATCCTTGATGCCCACCAGCAGCCGCCAGACCATTTTCGCAAAACCCATGCCGCTCAACTCCTTGTATGGCCTCACCCTTAACAGATGCGGGCGCAATTAGAAGTGGATTGCGGCGCATTGCCCCTTGAGGGCGCGAAGCGAAAGGGTTAGGGGCATGGCTTCAATGACATCGCCAAACTCTTCCAGCCAGAGCCGCTATCCTGCGGGCTCTCTGGCCTTCCCGCACCGTGGGTTGCTGGGCCTTGCCGGTCTTGCCCCGCATGAAATCCTGTTCCTGCTCGACGAGGCGGAACAATGGGTGGACCTCAACCGGCAGGCGACCAAGCGCGTCGATCTGCTGCACGGCCTCACCATCATCAACGCCTTTTACGAGAATTCGACCCGCACGCTGCTGAGCTTCGAGATCGCGGGCAAGCGTCTGGGTGCCGATGTGGTCAATATGTCGGTCGGCCATTCGAGCGTGAAGAAGGGCGAGACCCTGATCGACACGGCCATGACGCTCAACGCGATGCGGGCGGATGCAATCGTGATCCGCCATGCCAGTTCGGGCGCGGTGCGGTTGATTGCGGAAAAGGTCGATTGTCCCGTGCTCAACGCGGGCGATGGCCAGCATGAGCATCCCACGCAAGGCCTGCTCGACGCGCTGACCATCCGCCGCGCGTTCAAGGGCAAAGGCGGCGGGAGCGACTTTGTGGGGCTGAAGGTCGTGATCTGTGGCGATATCCTGCACAGCCGCGTGGCCCGCTCGAACATTCTGGCGCTCACGGCGCTGGGCGCCGATGTGCGGGTTTGCGCGCCCCCCGCGCTGATGCCCGCCGATATCGAGCGGATGCGCGTTACACCCTATCACGATTTCGATGCTGCGCTGAAGGGTGCCGATGTGGTGATGATGCTGCGCCTNNATGAGCGGCCAGTTCATCCCCTCCCCGCGCGAATACCGCCATCTCTATGGCCTGTCGCTCGATCGCCTCGCCAAGGCGGCGCCGGATGCCATGGTGATGCACCCCGGCCCGATGAACCGCGGCGT
>DDES01000073.1 GCA_002336765.1 Novosphingobium sp. UBA1948
TCTTCGTCCCAGGCCCTTTCGCGCAGCTTGCGTGCCAGATAGGCCTCCAGTTTCGCCGCGCTGGTGGCAAAGCGCGCGACATAGGCCAGCGCCATCTCGTGCAGCCGCGCCGCCGTGAGCGGCGGCGGCGCGCGGCGCTCGCGCTGTGCATAACCGCCCTTGCGGGGCTTTCGGGACAGGCCGGGTTCATCCATCGGCCCTATTTGTGCCACACTCGCGCAACAAAGGGCACCCCAAAGCGTCGCATCTTTGCTGCTGCACCACGATTCACGCGCCGCGCAAGTAGGTGCCCCAAAACGGATAGAATGCCATGAACGACACGCTAGAAGCCGTGCTGGCCCCCACCCCCAACACCTGCGCCCTGCCGCGCCGCTTCGCCGATTTCGCCACGTTTGGCGAGGCGCTCGACTATGCGGCCCAAGGCACGCGTGGTCTCAATTTCCACGATCCGCGCGGCAATCTGGCCCGCCCCTATCCCTATAGCGAACTGCGCCGCGATGCGCTGGCGATGGCTCACCGGCTGATCGCGCGCGGGGTGAAGAAGGGCGACCGCATCGCACTGGTGGCCGAAACGGGCGCCGATTTCGCGGCGATTTTCTGCGGCGTGATCTATGCCGGTGGCTGGCCGGTGCCGCTGCCGCTGCCCACCTCGTTTGGCGGCAAGGACAATTATATCGAGCAGCTCGCAGTGCAGCTCGCCTCGTCGGATCCGTCCTATTTCTTCTATCCACCCGAAATCGCCCATATGGGCGAAGCCGCCGCCGTCGCCCACAACAAGGCCAATGGCACGGCCACCATCGGCCTTGCATGGGATGTGCTGGCCGGTGATGCCGTGGTCGAAGGTCCGCTGCCGCAGGCGCAGGGCGATGACATCTGCTATCTGCAATATTCCTCGGGCTCGACCCGTTTTCCGCATGGCGTGGCCGTCACCCACACCTCGCTGCTCAACAATCTGCGCGGCCATTCGCTGGGTATGAAGCTGGAAGAGGACGACCGCTGTATCTCGTGGCTGCCGTGGTATCACGACATGGGTCTGGTCGGCTGCTTCCTCTCGCCGATCGCCAACCAGGTGTCGGTGGATTACCTCAAGACCGAGGATTTCGCCCGCCGCCCGCTGGCTTGGCTCGACATGATCAGCCGCAATCAGGGCCACTCGATCTCCTATTCGCCCACCTTCGGCTATGACATTTGCGCCCGCCGCATTTCGAGCCAGAGCCATGTGTCCGAGCGTTTCGACCTGTCGCGCTGGCGTCTGGCGGGCAATGGCGCGGATATGATCCGCCCCGATGTGATGCAGGGCTTCGTCAACGCCTTTGCCGAGGCCGGCTTCAAGGCCTCGGCCTTCCTGCCCAGCTATGGCCTTGCCGAAGCGACCCTGTCGGTCACCATCATGCCGCCGGGCGAAGGCATCCGCGTCGAACTGGTGGAAGAAGAGCGCCTGTCGGGCCAGCCGCGCGACCTGTCGCGCCCCGCCCGCTATCGCGCCATCGTCAATTGCGGGAAGCCGGTGCTCGACATGGATGTGGAAGTGCGCGCCGCCGATGGCCGCGTGCTGGGCGACCACCAGATCGGCAAGGTGTGGTGCCGTGGCCCCAGCGTCATGGTTGGCTATTACCGCGACCCCGAAGCCACCGCCGACTGCCTCGTCGATGGCTGGCTCGACACCGGCGACATGGGCTACCTCAACGCGGAAGGCTATCTCTTCATCGTCGGCCGCGCCAAGGACATGATCATCATCAACGGCAAGAACCACTGGCCGCAAGACATCGAATGGGCCGTGGAACAGCTCCCCGGTTTCCACCAGGGCGACATTGCCGCCTTCAGCCTCGAAACCGAGACCGGCGAGGAAACCGCCGCCGTCCTCGTCCACTGCCGCGTGTCCGACCCTGCCGAGCGCCTGAAACTGCGCAACGCCGTGGCCGAAAAGGTCCGCTCGATCCTCGGCCATCCCGCCGTGGTCGAACTCGTCCCCCCGCGTACCCTGCCGCGCACCTCGTCGGGCAAGCTCTCGCGCGCCAAGGCCAAGAAGCTCTACCTCTCGGGCGAAATCGAGCCGTTTGATCTGGCGGCTTGAGGTTTTTTAAGGTTAGGGTTGCCTCCGGCGGGTTAAGGGCGTTACGCCCTTAACAATCCCGTTAACGCCTGCGTTGCGCTTGGGTTCGAGCGTGGTGCGGAAGGGCGGTGTGGCGGGATTCGAAGGCCGCTACGCGGCGGAGGTATGCAGAAGGCTTAGTGATTATCGCCTTTGGCGCCTGCGTTTGGGGCATCTGGCTTACCGACCTTCTTCATACGTTGCTGTCTAATACGGCCTAAGAAGCGCTCTGATCTGCGTGTTGAAAACCAACCTTGGGCTGCGAGACCCCTGCACCCAATCCAAATTCTCATTCCGAAAAACGTTATAAAGCCAACAGCAAAAAGAATGATCGACAGCAGTTCGGACACAGGATCGATCAAATCCGCCAAACAAGCAAATATCAAGACGGGAGCAGCGCAGAGCAGTATATGAATGAATGTTATACCGCCGCCATAGCCACTCTTTGCCCACTCTCGATCAATCAGCCTCTCAACTTTACGCAAAATTCTCATTGGAGCAGGATGCATGCATTTGCGGTCATTCGCAACGCATCCCTTTACAAAAAGCCTCGCCACCGCGAAGCGGAATAACCGCCACCAACCGCGCGCCACCCCACAACGCCGCCCACCAACCGCAACGAAGACCTCAATGGGATTGCAAAGGGTGTAACACCCTTTGCCCGCCGGAGGCACTTTTCCCCTTAATCTCCCAAACCCTACCCCGCCTGCACCCAAGGCGCCGGATAGGCCCCCGCCACCTCGGCGAGGATCGACAGGGCCAAAGTCGCGGGATCGCGCGTGGCGGGGATCAGGCCAAACGGGCCCTTGATGCGCGCCGCCAGATCCGGTGCCACGCCCGCCGCCGCCAACCGCTCCAGCCTTCGCGCATGGGTGCGACGGCTGCCCCCCCCGCCGATCAGGAAGGCGGGTTGGCGCAGAACAAGAGGCAGCAGCGCATCCTCCCAATCGCGGTCGTGAAAGACGAACACGAAGGCCGTCCAGTCATCGCCCAGCATCGCGGGCGGCTGCCCCAGATGCGTCAGGCGCGTGGTATCGCCCAGCGTGGCGACATCGCGCTCGTGGGGCGAATGGGCCTCCACCAGCGCCCCGAACTGCCGCGCCAGCCGCACGAAGGCGGTGAAATCCTCGCCATGCCCGCAGGCCACGATGCGCAGCACCGGCGCCAGATGCAGCGGAAAACCGCCCGCACCGACGCCATCCTCCGCCACCGGCAACACCACCGCCCGCCGCGCCCACAAGTTCGCCACGGCCCCCGCCAGCACCGCCGCATCGGGATCGGGCGTAAAGCACAGATCAATCCCCCCGCCACACGGCAACCGCACGTCGATATAGGGCGATCCCGCGCCATAACGCACCGTCCGGCCCGTACCCGCTGCCAAAACATCGCGCGCCTCGGCCACGATGGCATCCTCTATACACCCGCCGGAGAAAGATCCGGCAAAGCGCCCGTCCTGCGCCACGGCCATCTGCGTACCCAGCCCGCGCGAGGTCGATCCCTCGATCCCCACCAGCGTTACCAGCGCCACACGCTGCCCTTGCGCGATCCACGCCAGCGCCTGCTCCAGAATGGCCAGAGGATGCGGCGCGATCACCCGGCCAATACCTCGCGCCCTACAACCTCGCGCCATGCGCCCTGCGCGATGCCGTCCAGCGTCCAATCGCCAATCCGCCAGCGCACCAGCCGCAGCGTGGGCAGGCCCACCGCCGCGGTCATGCGCCGCACCTGCCGGTTGCGCCCTTCGCGGATAGTCAGGCTGATCCAGCTATCGGGCACGCTCTTGCGAAAACGCACTGGCGGCTCGCGCTCCCACAGGTCCGGCGGCGCCATGGCCTCGACCTCGGCCGGCAAGGTCATACCATCCTTCAACAGCACCCCGCGCCGCAAAGCCTCCAACTGCGCCGCATCGGGAATACCTTCCACCTGCACCCAATAGGTC
>DDES01000237.1:0-9595 GCA_002336765.1 Novosphingobium sp. UBA1948
ACCAGCCCTCTCCCCCTGCCCTACCACCCACAGGGTACACTCAATGGGTGGCAGGGCAGGGGGAGAGGGCCGGTGCCGTGGGAAAACGCGGAGGCGTTTTTCTAACACCAAAACCTGTGTTGCAAATCCGCGACTCTTGGCTAGAGCCGCGCCATCGACTCACCCGCGCCGCGCGAGGCCTCGCGCGGACAGCAAACCAGCATAAAGGCTCCCTCGCATGAAGATCATGGCCGGCAACAGCAATCTGCCGCTCGCCCGCGCGATTGCAGGTTACCTCGAACTCCCGCTCACCGATGCCAGCGTGCGCCGCTTTGCGGACGAGGAAGTCTTTGTCGAGATCCACGAGAACGTGCGTGGCGAGGATGTGTTTGTGGTGCAGTCCACCAGCTTCCCCACCAATGACAATCTGATGGAACTGCTGATCATCATCGACGCGCTGCGCCGCGCCTCGGCCAAGCGTATCACGGCGGTGATGCCCTATTTCGGCTATGCCCGTCAGGATCGCAAACCGTTGCCCCGCACGCCGATCTCGGCCAAGCTGGTGGCCAATCTGATCACCACGGCGGGCGCCGACCGCGTTCTGGCGGTCGATCTGCACGCGGGGCAGATTCAGGGCTTCTTCGACATTCCCACCGACAACCTGTTTGCCGCCCCCACGATGGCTGCCGATATTCTGGCGCGCTATGGCGGTGGCGACTTGATGGTGGTGTCGCCCGACGTGGGCGGCGTGGTGCGCGCCCGCGCGCTGGCCAAGCGGTTGAACAACGCGCCGCTCGCGATTGTCGACAAGCGCCGCGACAAGCCAGGCCAGAGCGAGGTGATGAACATCATCGGCGACGTGAAGGGGCGCACTTGCATCATGATCGACGATATCATCGATTCGGGTGGCACGCTGTGCAATGCGGCGCAGGCACTGGTGGATGCGGGCGCGGCCTCGGTCACCGCCTATATCACCCATGGTGTGCTGTCGGGTGCGGCGGTCAGCCGTGTCACCAATTCGGCGCTCAAGGAACTGGTGATCACCGATTCGATCCTCGCCACCGAGGCGACCCAGCAGTCGGACAAGATCCGCACAATCACCATCGCCCCGCTGATCGGCGAGGCGATCCGTCGCATCGCGGATGAAAGTTCGGTGTCCAGCCTGTTCGATTGAGCCTTAAAGCCAGGGCCGGATGCCGTCCGGCCCCAGCCTTTCGAGCGCGTCAAGACGCCGCGCCTGCCGCGATTCGAGCGCGATGGTCAGGATCGGGTTGGGCGTGGTCTTGAATTTGCGCGGAGGCATGCCGAACAATTCGGTGAACTCGCGCGTCATCTGCGCTTGATCGAAATAGCGCAGGATCAGGTCTTCCGCTTCCGCCTCGTCGGCCACGCCATGCAGGTGGCTGGCCATGTCCAGCGCACGGGCGCGGCGCAGCATCTGTTTGGGCGGCAAACCGAAATCGCGCTTGATGATGCGGGCGAGCTGGCGGGTGCTGATGCCAACGCTTTGCGCAAAATCGGCCACGCTGGTGGCCGGATCGGCAAAACCAATCACCTCGAAGGCCACCGAGACGGGATCGGGTTTGCGCGCGCCGCAAGCGTGGATCACACGGCGGCATTCCGCCTCCAGCAGGTTCAGCCACGCCTCGGGATCGCCTTCGGGATCGAGAGCTTCCAGCATCGCACCGCCGTTCAGCCCCAATGCCTCGGCGGGCACCAGCCGGTCGAGCAGGTTGGAAGCATCAAGCCCCAGCAGCGCGTGGCCGGCACCGGGCCGCAGCGAAATACCGATGGAAATGAAACTGCCCGTGACCGAAACCGGCATCAAATGGCTTTGCGGCCCGAACACCAGCGCGGCGGGGCCGGATGTGATCCGCCCATCGGCTGTATCGGCCACCCAGTGGCCCGACAGTTGGATCCGCACACAGGACGTGTCGTTGAACAGGCCCGAAACCAGCGTATAATCCTCTGGTAGATCAACGGCCGTGGCATAGAGTCGCCCAATCCACGGCAGCAGATCTTCCGCCGGACGGCGGTTGTAGGACAGCGGCTGACCACCGCGGGCGTGACCGGCGCGCGGTTGGACGGCGGCATCAAGGGCCTGAGCGGTATCTTTGAGCATGGTTTATCAAATTGCCTGAAAAGGTTTGACTGTTGCGACCCATGCGAACCGCTGTCCAAGCCGCTTTACACCTTCTTGTCAATTGCCCGCAGGGATAGCGCGCGCTCTTGCCACGGCGTGACAGGCGGGGCACATTGGCTCCATGAAAATGAACCTTGACGCCGACATCGCCCTTGCCATCGCCCTTGCCGATGCGGCAGGCGCGGCCATCCGCCCGCATTTCCGCTCTGGCGTCGCGACCGAGCGCAAGGAGGATGCCAGCCCGGTCACACTGGCCGACCGCGCTGGCGAGGAGGCCATGCGCGCGCTGCTGAAGGAACATGCGCCCGATGACACGATCATTGGCGAGGAATTCGGCGTCACCGCAGGCACGTCGGGACGCAGCTGGGTGCTCGACCCGATTGACGGCACGGCAGGTTTTCTGGCTGGCCGCCCGATTTTCGGCACGCTGATCGCGCTGGTGGTGGAAGGCTGGCCGGTGCTGGGCATTGTCGACCAGCCGATCCTGCGCGAACGCTGGGTGGGTGCTTCGGGGCGCCCGACCTTCTTCAACGGTCAGCCCGCGCAGACCCGCCGCTGCCGCCAGTTGTCGGACGCCACCATTGCCACCACCGGCCCGCATTATTTCAACGACCATGAAGGCGAGCATTTCATGGGTCTGGCCGCCAAGACCGACCACCGCCGGATGGTGATGGGCGGCGATTGCTACAATTATGCCATGCTGGCCAGCGGCCATCTCGACATTGTGTGCGAGGCAGGGCTGAAGCTGCATGACTGGGCCGCGCTGGTGCCGGTGGTGGAAGGCGCTGGTGGCTTGATGTGCGACTGGGATGGCGAGCCGCTCCACGCCGGTTCGACGGGCCATGTGTTGGCGCTGGGCGATCCGGCGCGGCAGGATGATGCCGTGGCGGCGCTGGCCTGCGGGCACGATCATGTGCATGGGCATTGAATAGGGCTCCACAAACTGAAGCCTTATTTTGGTCTTGTGGCGGCATTTTGCGCTGCACTATCGGCGTTTGCCCAATTCGGAGGTTATTGCGCTGCATCAGGTAAGGCGCCCCCCTTTCTCCTTGCCATTCGCGCCGATTGTGCCTAAGGGCCGCGCCTTCAACCGGTTCGGATGAAGCTCCGCCAAGGAGATTCGCCCGCCTGCCTGGCCATCTAGGGCTGCCACGGCGCGCGGGACGGACCGCTAGACAAGGAGACGAAAATGCCCAAGCTGAAGACCAAGAGCGGTGTGAAGAAGCGCTTCAAGATCACCGCCAATGGCAAGGTCAAGCATGGCGTCGCTGGCAAGCGTCACCGTTTGATCAGCCATAACGCCAAGTACATCCGTCAGAACCGCGGCACCGAGGTCATCTCCGACGCTGATGCGAAGGTGATCAAGAAGTGGGCGCCCTACGGGCTGAACTAAGGAGTACTAAGTTATGGCACGTGTCAAAAGGGGTGTTACCACCCGCGCCAAGCACAAGAATATTCTGGAACAGGCCAAGGGTTACCGCGGCCGTCGCAAGAACACCATCCGCGTTGCGCGTCAGGCCGTCGAAAAGGCCGGCCAGTATGCCTATCGCGACCGCAAGGTGAAGAAGCGCACGTTCCGCGCCCTGTGGATCCAGCGCATCAACGCCGCCGTGCGTGATGCGGGCCTCACCTATTCGCAGTTCATCCACGGCACCAAGCTGGCCGGGATCGAACTGGACCGCAAGGCGATGGCCGATCTGGCGATGAACGAAGGCGGCGTGTTCGCGGCCATCATCGCGCAGGCGAAGGCTGCTCTTCCCGCCGCGTAAGCGACCGGAGGCACCAACCAGTAAAGAGGCGCGGGGGCGAAAGCTTCCGCGCTTTTTTGCGTATGCCAAGATCGTTGCATCGGATGGCGGATCCGTTCTAGAACAGCGACTTGAGGGTCATGGAGATTTCGGTGTCGCGCGCTTGTCAGCTTCGCGCCCGGTTCTGTGCGCCACCGCCGGAACTGGCGCGCTATTTTACCACGTTCTATCTGGCCGAGATCACTGTGCCGGATGACGATACGGTGGTTGATTTCCTGCATCCCGAATGGGGCAATCTGCGCTTTGCCGACCGGCCTGCCTTCACCGCTACCAGCGCCGAGGGCGAATCAATCCGCAATTGTGCCTTCGCGCTGACCGGCCCGAGCAGCCATGCCTTGCGTTTCGAAGTGCCCAGTTGCCGCATCTGGGGCGTGGGACTGCTGCCTTTGGGCTGGGCGAAATTCGTGGGCGTGCCTGCGGGCACTTTGGCCAATGCGGTGAGCGATGGTGCGGCGCGGTCCGACTTCGCCGCCTTCGCGCCCTTGGCACAAGGCCTGTTCGGTGCGGAGCCCGATGAAGAGGCCGAACTGGCGCGCATCACCGGCTATTTCCGCGCAAGGCTGGCGCAGGCACCGGCCGATGACCGGCGCGTGGTGACTTTGCACAAGGCGCTGGTGGATCCCGAAGTGGGCACGGTGGCCGACCTGGTGGCGCGCACCGGCGCCAGCCAGCGCACGATCGAACGGCTGTGCCATGCCGCTTTCGGATTCTCCCCCAAACTGTTGCTGCGTCGCCAGCGCTTTGTCCGCAGCCTTGCGCATTTCATGCTCGATCCCTCGCTGCACTGGATCGGGGCGCTGGATGGGCATTACCACGATCAGGCGCAATTCGTGCGCGAGTTCCGCGAATTTATGGGCATGGCACCCGGCGACTATGCGCGGCTCGACCATCCGGTGATGGATGCCTTTGTCGCGGCGCGGGCGCGGGCAATGGGCGCGGCGATGCAAACGCTCGACGGGCCGAGCGGTGCTGCCTTGACGCGCGACGCCTGATTGGCTTGAAACCGTGGCCTTGCGCCCCTAAGGGGCTGGGGCAGGCGCGTGATGCGCCCTTCTATCACGAAACGGACCTCTTACGTGGATTACGAAAGTCTTGGCGCCGAGGCGCTCGCACAGATCACCGCAGCCGACAGTCTTGAGGCGCTCGAAGCGCTGCGCGTGGGCTTTCTGGGCAAGAACGGCTCGATCTCGGGTCTTCTCAAGACTTTGGGCGGCATGAGCCCTGAAGAACGCCAGACCACGGGGCCAAAAATCCACGCCCTGCGCGAGAGCGTGACTGCCGCCTTGGCCGCCCGCAAAGATGCGCTGGAAGGCGCCGCGCTGGAAGCCAAGCTGGCCGCCGAAACGGTGGACCTGACCCTGCCCGCGCCTGAAGCGCCGCGCGGGTCGGTGCATCCTGTCAGTCAGGTGATGGACGAACTTGCCGAGATTTTCGCCGATCTGGGCTTTGCCGTGGCAACGGGGCCGGAGATCGAGGACGACTGGCACAATTTCACCGCGCTCAACATGCCCGAGAGCCATCCGGCGCGCGCGATGCACGACACGTTCTACATCGATAAGGCCGCCAGCAGCTATGAAGCGCAGACCAATCAGGACATGGTGCTGCGCACGCATACCAGCCCTGTGCAGATCCGCGCCATGCTGGCGGCGGGCGGCGACAAGCCCTTGCGCATCATCGCTCCGGGCCGCGTCTATCGCAGCGACAGCGACGCCACGCACACGCCGATGTTCCATCAGGTCGAAGGCTTGGTGATCGGCAAGGACATTACGCTGGCGCATCTGAAATGGACGCTGGAGACGATGCTCAAGGCCTTCTTCGAGCGTGACGATATCGTGCTGCGCCTGCGCCCGTCCTACTTCCCCTTCACCGAGCCTTCGGTCGAGGTGGACACCGGCTATTCCTATGTGGATGGCCGCCGCGTGGTGGGCGGATCGGGCGATGACGAGGGCCACGCGTGGATGGAGCTGCTCGGCAGCGGCATGGTCAACCGCCATGTGTTGACGGCTGGCGGCTATGATCCGGACCAGTGGCAGGGTTTTGCCTTTGGCGTGGGCGTCGACCGCCTTGCCATGCTGAAATACGGGATGAACGATTTGCGGGCCTTCTTCGATGGCGATGCGCGCTGGCTGGGCCACTATGGCTTCTCCGCGCTCGACGTGCCGACCCTTTCGGGCGGCGTGGGCGTTCAGGCTTAAGGGGCGGCTACAATGAAATTCTCGCTTTCGTGGCTCAAGGCCCATCTCGACACCGACGCCAGCGTCGAACAGATCGCCGCCAAGCTCAACGCCATCGGGCTTGAGGTTGAGGGCATTGAAGACCCCGCGCAGAAGCTGAAGGGTTTTCGCGTGGCCAGAATCCTGACCGCCGACCGCCATCCCAATGCCGACAAGTTGCAGGTCCTGACCGTGGACACCGGCGAGGGCGCGCCCTTGCAGGTGGTATGCGGCGCTCCCAACGCGCGCGCTGGCCTCGTCGGCGTGCTGGGTCTGCCCGGCGCGGTGGTGCCGGCCAATGGCATGGTGCTCAAGGTGGCCGCGGTGCGTTCGGTCGAATCGAACGGCATGATGTGCTCGCTGCGCGAGCTGGAGCTGGGCGAGGGGCATGACGGCATTATCGAGCTGCCCGAGGACGCGCCGGTGGGCACCAGCTTTGCCGAATACCATGGCGCCGATCCGGTGTTCGACATTTCTGTCACGCCCAACCGGCCCGATTGCATGGGCGTCTATGGCATCGCGCGCGATCTGGCGGCGGCGGGCCTTGGCACGCTGCGCCCCATCGCTTTGCCCAATATCACCGGCACCTATCCCTGCCCCGTCGAAATCCGCACCGAGGATGCGGCGGGTTGCCCTGCGTTCTATGGCCGCGTGGTCAAGGGCGTGAAGAACGGCGCCAGCCCCGCATGGATGCAGGATGCGCTGAAGGCAGGCGGCATGCGTCCGATTTCGGCGCTGGTCGACATCACCAATTATGTCATGCTGACCTATGGCCGCCCCGCCCATGCCTATGATCTGGCGACTTTGCAGGGCGCCGTGGTGGCGCGGCTGGCCAAGGCGGGTGAGCAATGTCTGGCGCTCAATGGCAAGACCTATGATTTGACGGACAGCATGACCGTGATCGCGGATAGCGCTGGCGTGCATGATATCGCCGGCATTATGGGCGGCGAGCATTCGGGCTGCACCGAGGACACCACCGATGTCCTGCTCGAAATCGCCTATTTCACGCCCGAGCGGATCGCCGCTACGGGCCGTGCGCTTAACCTCACCAGCGATGCGCGCAGCCGTTTCGAGCGCGGGGTGGATCCGGCCTTCCTCGATGCGGGGCTGGATATTCTGACCGGCCTGATTCTCGATATCTGCGGTGGCGAGGCTTCGGAAGTGGTGCGCGCGGGCGAGGCGCCGGTTGCCCCCAAGATCGTGGCCTATGATCCCGCCTTGGCGCTGAAGCTGGGCGGGGTGGAGATCGCGCCCGAAGAGCAGAAGCGTATTCTTTCGGCGCTGGGCTTCAAAACGGACGCCGCGTGGAACGTGCTTGTCCCCGGGTGGCGTCCCGACGTGGATGGCGCGGCCGATATTGTCGAGGAAGTGGTGCGTATCCACGGGCTCGATGCGATCACCAGCCAGCCCTTGCCGCGCGAGGATGGCGTGGCCAAGCCCACCGCGACGCCGGTGCAAAAGCTGGAGCGCCGCCTGCGCCGCGCCGCTGCCGCGCGCGGGCTGAACGAGGCGATCACATGGTCCTTCCTGCCCGAGGGCGAGGCCGAGCATTTCGCAGATGGCATATTGTGGCGTCTGGCCAATCCGATCAGCGAAGATTTGAAGGTCATGCGTCCCAGCCTGATCCCCGGCCTGCTGAGCGCGGCCAAGCGCAATCTGGCGCGCGGGGCGACCTCGCTGCGCCTGTTCGAGATTGGCCGCCGCTATCTGCGCGATGCAGACGGCAAGGGGGCCGAGCGCCTGACGCTGGCGGTGGTGCTGGCGGGGGACAAGGCGCCGCGCGGCTGGGCGAATGGCAAGGCGCAGGCGTTTGACGCTTTCGACGCCAAGGCTGAGGCGCTGGCCTTGCTGGCGGAGGCTGGCGCACCGGTCGATAACCTCCAGATCATGGGCCCTGATGCTTTTGGGCCGGGGGCACAGTTCCACCCCGGCCAGTCGGCCACTTTGCGCCTCGGGCCCAAGAATGTGCTGGCGCGTTTCGGCATGCTGCATCCCGCCACCGCCAAGGTGTTTGACCTCGACGGGCCGGTGGCCGTGGCCGAGATCTATCTCGACGCGATCCCTGCCAGGAAGGGCGCGGCAGGCTTTGCCCGCGTGAACTATGCGCCGCCCGCGCTTCAGGCGATCACGCGCGATTTTGCCTTCCTCGTCGCGGCCGACAAGCCTGCGGGTGAACTGGTGCGCGCCATCAAGGGGGCCGACAAGGCCAATATCATCGCCGCGCGCATCTTCGATGATTTCCGTGGTGCCGGTGTTCCCGAGGGGCAGAAGTCGCTGGCGATAGAGGTCACGCTGCAACCGGCGGAAAAGAGCTATAACGAGGCTGACCTGAAGGCCATTGCAGACAAGGTGACGGCTGCGGCGGCCAAGCTGGGCGCGGTGTTGCGCGGTTAGGATGGAACTGGTCACCATCTCCTCGGGCGCGCTGACGGCGCGGATCAACCCGCTGGGGGCGGAGCTCTGGTCGCTCACCGATGCGGCGGGCGCGGAATATATGACCGATGCCGATCCAGCCTTTTGGGGCGGGCACGCGCCGCTGCTGTTTCCCGTTGTGGGTAGCCTTGCGGGCGACGTGTTCCGGCACCATGGGCAGACCTACGCCCTGCCCCGCCACGGTTTCGCCCGCCGCGCACAGTTCGAGGTGGTGGAGGCCGGATTGAGCTATGCTCTGTTCCGGCTGGTCGATTCGCCGGAGACGCGCGAGGTCTATCCGTTTGCCTTTGCGCTGAAGATGGCTTTCGCGTTGGAAGGGGCCAGCCTGCACATGGCCGCCACCGTCAGCAATCGCGGCGATGAACCCATGCCTTTCAGCTTCGGCTATCATCCGGCTTTCGCTTGGCCCTTGCCCGATGGCGGGGCGAAGGAGGGGCATGTCATCCGCTTTGCCGAGGAGGAACCGGCGCCGGTTCGCCGCGTGGGGAAGGGGCACGGGTTGGTGCTGCCTGAAAAAGAGGCAACGCCGGTGAAGGGGTGCGAACTGGCACTGTCGCCGGACCTGTTTGTCGCCGACGCGGTAATCTGGGATGAATTGGCGAGTCGTGCGCTGTCCTATGTTTCGCCCCATGGAACGCGGCTCGACATCGCCTTTCCCGATACACCCCAGTTGGGCCTGTGGCAGGTGCCCGGCGCGCGCTACATCTGTATCGAGCCTTGGGCAGGCCATGCCGATCCGCTGGGTTTTGATGGCGAGATCACGCAAAAGCCCGCGATTATCCTGCTGCCTGCGGGCGAATCCCGCAGCTTCCGCATGGACGTAAGCCTCGCGCCCCGCTAACGGGCGCGCATGAGCACGAACCGTCGCACCTTTGCCATCATCTCGCACCCTGACGCGGGCAAGACGACCCTGACCGAAAAGCTGCTGCTGAACGGCGGCGCGATCCACCTTGCCGGCGAGGTGAAGGCGCGCGGCGCGGCGCGGCGCGCACGGTCGGACTGGATGAAGATCGAGCAGC
>DDES01000237.1:9658-10372 GCA_002336765.1 Novosphingobium sp. UBA1948
TATCGCACGCTGACGGCGGTCGATTCGGCGATCATGGTGATCGATGCGGCCAAGGGTATCGAGCCACAGACGCGCAAGCTGTTCGAAGTGTGCCGCATGCGTAGCGTGCCGATCATCACCTTCGTGAACAAGGTGGACCGTGAAGGGCGCTCCGTGTTCGAGATCCTCGACGAGGTGGCCGACGCGCTGGCGCTGGACGTTTCGCCGCAGAGCTGGCCGGTGGGCATGGGCGGGACCTTCGAGGGCATTCTCGACCTTGCCAGCGGCCGCATCAGCCGCCCCGAGGGCGACAGCCGCGAGTTTCTGGGCAAGACCGACCATGATCCGGTGCCCGAGGAGTTTGTCGAGGAAATCGAGCTGGGTCAGGTCGGCTATCCCGAGTTCGACCTTGAAGCCTATCGTAACGGCGACCTGACGCCGGTGTTCTTCGGATCGGCGCTCAAGAATTTCGGCGTGGCCGAATTGATCGAGGCCATCGCCCGCATCGCCCCGCCGCCGCGTCCCCAGCCTTCGGATCAGGGCGTGATCGATCCCGAGAACAAGGAAGTGACCGGCTTCATCTTCAAGGTGCAGGCCAATATGGACCCGATGCACCGCGACCGTATCGCTTTCATGCGGCTGGTGTCGGGCACGTTCCGGCGCGGCATGAAGCTGACGCCGAGTGCGCTGGGCAAGCCGGTGGCGATCCATTCGCCGATCCTGTTCTTCGCGCAG
>DDES01000237.1:10447-10639 GCA_002336765.1 Novosphingobium sp. UBA1948
CCAATTTCGCGCCGGAAATCCTGCGTCGCGTGGCGCTGAAAGATCCCACCAAGACCAAGCAATTGCGCAAGGCGCTGGATGACCTGTCCGAAGAGGGCGTGATTCAGGTGTTCTATCCCGAAATCGGCAGCCAGTGGATCGTGGGCGTGGTGGGGCAATTGCAGCTTGACGTGCTGATTTCGCGGCTGGAGG
>DDES01000157.1:0-812 GCA_002336765.1 Novosphingobium sp. UBA1948
CCTTGATCGAATGCACCGCGCGGAAAATCGCGTTGACGGTGTCGCTGTCCTGCGTGCCGGCCTTGCAGGCCGCAAGGCCCTGCTCGGCGGCAGCCAGTGATTCCTCGCATTCGACGAAGAAGATACCCTGGATTTCCTCGGGGCTCATGCGATGGTCCCTTCAAACAAGACGGATTCAAGGCCGGTAATCTTGGCCGCCTCCAGCAGTGCGGGCGAAGGCGTGATCCGCGCCCCTTCGCCGGTGCGGCGCGCGCTGATCAGCAATTGCAGCATGGCCTGCCCGATCTGCCGGCAACCGCTGGCGTCGATCGACAGCGCGCCATTGCCCAGCGCGGCCTGAAACTCGGGAAGCAGGGCCTCGGTAGCGGCGCGGTCGCAGCGTTCGGGCAGGGTGATGGTCGGCATCGGATAGATCCTTGGTCGCTAGCGTTAGCGCAATGGCGAAAGGGGGTTAGAATTCGGACCAGTCGTCCTCGACTGCGGCAGGCTTGAGCGCCAGATTGCCGCGCGTGACGGGGGCGGGAGCCGGTCGGGCAGCAGCGGAGCGACGCGCGCCCGAGCGCTGGAACGGCACGGCATCGCCATAGCCACCATCGCTGCCGGTCTTGAAACGGCCCACCACGGTGTTCAGCTCGCGGGCCTCGTCGGCCAGACTGCGTGCGGCGGCGGTCGATTGTTCGACCATGGCGGCGTTTTGCTGGGTGCTGCGGTCCATTTCGCCCACGGCGTTGTTCACCAGTTCCAGGCTGCTGGCCTGAACATTGGCATTGGCCGCGATCTCGTCGATCAGGCCGGTGATCTCGCCAACGCGG
>DDES01000157.1:872-16172 GCA_002336765.1 Novosphingobium sp. UBA1948
AGCAGGTTGGTCTGGAAGGCGATTCCGTCGATCACGCCGATGATCTGGTTGATCTCCTGCGCGCTGCGCTCGATGGCAGCCATCGCGTCGATGGCGCGGGTCACCACCACGCCGCCTTCGGTGGCTTCGTGATGGGCTTCGTTGATCGATTTCTGGACCTCGGCGGCGCTCTTGGCGCTTTCGCGGACGCCTTCGGTCACCTGACTCATCGCGGCATTGGTTTCTTCCAGCGTCGCGGCCTGCTGCTCGTTGCGGCTCGACAGGTCATCCGATGCGGTGCGGATTTCGGTGGCGCCGTTCAGCACGCCGCGGGCGCTGGTGCGCACCTGATCGATCGCTTCGGCAAGGCTGTGGACGGCGGCATTGAAATCCTGACGGAGCTGGTCATAGCCTTCGGGGAAGGGGTCGGCGATGCGGCAATCGAGGCGATTGTCGGCAAGGCTGCGCAAACCGCCGCTGATGCTGGCAACGATCTTTTCCTGCGTGGATTGCAGCGCGCGCATGGCTTCGGCATTGTCGCGGAACGTGTGCATGGCCCGGGCCATGCGGCCCACGCAATCCTGATGATCGGCATACAGCATCGGGCTGGTCAGATCGCCAGCAGCCAGCGCTTCCATCCGTTCGACCGTGGCGACATAGGGGCCAGACGTGCGATCACCGGCCAGCTTGACCGACACAGCCGTCACCACCACCACGGCAGCAGAAAGACCCATGCCGATCGTTGCCGAAATCGCGCCGGTTGCCACCAGCACAGTGGCCAGCAGACCCAGTGCGCTGACCGCAGTCAAAAAGAACAGCAAGGCCGAAAACTTTTCGCGGATCGTCGCGCTTTTTTCAAACCAGTCGAGCATGTGCATCTCCATTCACCCGACTCGCCCGCGCAATCTGAGCGCGGATTTCGGGCTTTCGTGACATTAACCATAGGCCCTGGATGGCAACGTCCTGTTTGCGTCCCCCCTCGTAGTTTCCCGAGGGAAAACGCGGCGGGAGCCGGTTAGAACTGGCTCCAGTCATCATCATCGATCTTGAGCGCCAGATTGCCGCTCACCAGCTGCGGCTGGGCGGGGGACCGGGCAGCGGCAGAATGGCGGTTGCGGAACAGCGAATGGGTTTCGGCGGTGGCCAGACCGGTGCGGAAATGGCGGATGCGCGATTCCATGTCCTTCGCTTCTTCGGCCAGCGAGCGGGCGGCGGCAGTCGCCTCTTCGGACATGGCGCTGTTCTGCTGGGTAATGGCGTCCATCGCGCCGATGTCGGCGTTGACCTCGGCCAGATGGTCGGCCTGAACCACGGTACCGCTGGCGATCTGGTCGATCTGGGTGCTGATCTCGCCCACGCGGGACACGATGGCGTTGAGCAACTCGCCCGTTTCGTGCACCAGACCGACACCTTCCGCCACCTGCGTCGAGGAACTGCCGATCAGCGCCTTGATATCGCGCGCGGCGTCCGCGCTGCGTTGGGCCAGCGCGCGCACCTCGTTGGCGACCACGGCAAAGCCCTTGCCCGATTCGCCGGCACGCGCGGCTTCCACGCCCGCATTGAGCGCCAACAGGTTGGTCTGGAAGGCGATGCCGTCGATCACCGAGATGATCTGGCTGATTTCCGCCGAGGAGCGCTCGATGGCGGCCATCGCATCGGTGGCGCGCACCACCACTTCGCCCCCCTGTGCGGCCTCGCTGTGCGCGGCGCCCACGGCCTCGCGCACACCCTGCGCCGATTCGGCGCTGGCGCGGATGGTGCTGGTCACGGTTTCGAGCGAGGCGACCGCCTTTTCCAGCACATGGGCGTGCTGTTCGTTGCGCCGCGCCAGATCGTCCGATGCGCTGCGGATCTCGGCGGCGCCGGTGTTGACCTGTTGTGCGGTCTGCATCACCCCGCTGATCACCTCGGCGAGCGCGGCCATCGACTGGTTGAAGCTCTCGCGCAGGAGTTCGTAATCATGGGGCAGTTTCTGTTCGATGCGATAGGCCAGATTGCCGTCGGTCAGTTCCATCAGGCCGGTGGTGATCGCGCTGACCACATTGGCCTGTTCGAAGGCTGCGGCGCGCTGTTCGAGGGCTGTGGCGCGGAACACTTCGATGGCGCGGGTCATGGCGCCGATCTCGTCCTCGCGGTGGGTTTCGGTCTTGCCGATGTCCAGATCGCCGGCGGCCATCGCCTCCATTACCTGCGCGGTGTTGGCCAGCGGGCGCAGCGCCATACGGTCCAGCGCGCGCACCGCCCATTGCACCAGACCGATCACCGAGGCGGCCAGCACGGCCAGCAGGGCCAGAATGATCGTCAGGCTGGTTGAGGAACTGGTCTGCAAGTCCTGTTGACGCTTGGTGGCTTCCAAAGTCAGTGCGTCGATCTGGCCGCGATGGGTGGTATAAAGCTGGGTGAGGCGGGCATAGGACTGGTTGGCGGCATCACTGTCATGGCGGGCAATGGCGGGGACAAAGCCCGCGTCCAGCTCTTTCCAGAATGCCTTGGCTGACTGGTTCGAGCCTTCCAGCAGACCCTTTTTCAGGCCCTCGTCGAGATCGGCCGTTTGCCAATAGGCCTCGCGAGTCGCGAAATCCTGCTCCAGCTTGGCCAGACGCGCGCGATGCACATCCAGTTCGCCCGGCTCGGCCAGCAACAGTGTCGCTTCCAGATAGGGTTCAATCACATATTCGGGCGGAGGCAGAATATCGGCCACGAAATCGCTGATCTGCTGGTTCTGGTGGTGTAGCTGGCCACCGACACGGATGCGGTTGATGCTGAAACCGGCGATCAATGCAGTGCCAACGATTGCGCCAGTGATGATGGCTGCGCCGGTTTTGCTCTTGCGCGTGATGCTCATGGATACGACCCCGATTGCTGCAGGGCCTCGTCAAGCGCCCTATTTGATCGCGCTTTCCATTAACCATCGAATCCCAAGGCGGAGTTTGATTTCCTCTAGGGCGCACTACCTAGAGTGGGGGAGGCATAACCTTTGCCATTTTCCCGCTAAATGGAGTCAAGCCGCAAACGCGGTCGGGAATATTTGAGTCTTTGACGGGAAGTGAGCCGAAATGAACGATGCACGTGTGCTGGTGGTGGACGATTCGGCGGCCATGCGGGCGCTGTTTTCCGACGTTCTGGAGCAACAGCGCAATGTGACCGTGATCGGCACCGCCGCCAATGCCGACGAGGCGCGCGACCAGATCGCCCAGCTTCAGCCCAATGTCATCACGCTCGATGTTGAAATGCCCGGCATGAGCGGCATCGATTTTCTGGCCGAGCTGATGCAGAACAACCCGATGCCGGTGGTGATGCTCTCCTCGCTCACCCAGCAGGGCACCGAAACCTCGCTGCGCGCCTATGAACTGGGCGCAGTGGAATGCTTCCCCAAGCCGCTGAAAGCCACGCCCGAGCAGTTCGCCAAGACCGTGGGCAAGCTGGGCAAGATCGTGCTGGCCGCGGCCAATTCCAATGTGAAGGACCGCAAACCGGTGGTGCGCGAGGCCAAGAGCCGCCCCACCTTCACCTGGAACGGACATTATCTGGCTATCTCGACATCGATGGGTGGCATAGACGCGCTGACCCAGATGCTGGCCGATTTCCCCGCCGATTGCCCGCCCACCGTGATCGTATTGCAGAGCGAACCCGCGCTGGTGGACACATTTATCAACCGCATCACCGGCGAGGCGGACTGCAAGATCGTTCCCGCCAAGGATGGCGCCTCGCTGACGCCGGGTACCGTGCATATCGCTGCGGATCCGGAAAAGCATGTGGTGTTCGAACCGGGCAGCCCGCCCAAGCTGCGCATGGTGATGCGCGATCCGGTGGATGGTGCGCGCCCCTCGGCCACGCTGTTGTTCGGCACGATGGCCCGCGCGGGCGTTCCGGCGGTGGGCGCGCTGCTCACCGGCATGGGAGCCGATGGCGCCAAGGGGCTCAAGATGCTGCGCGATGCGGGCGGCCGCACCTTTGTCGAGGATCCGGCGACTGCCACCGTGGGCGAAACCCCTGCCGCCGCCGTGGCGGCCAATGCCGGTGAAAAAGTCCTGCCGCTCGACCAGTTGAGCGCCGCCGCGATTGCCTGCTGCAATCAGGCCTGATCCTTTATGCTGCACCTGTCGGGTGCAGCATAGCTACCTCTCGCAGATACAAAAACCCCCCGCTGGCCAGAACCAGCGGGGGGTTTTTGCCAATACCGTGATCAGTTGACCAGCGAGGCCTCGATGGCGATGCGGATCGCTTCGGAAGTGTGGTTGGCGCCCATCTTGGTCAGCATGTTGGCGCGATGGATTTCCACCGTGCGCGGGCTGATCGACAGCTTTTCGCCGATCATGCGGTTGGACAGGCCACCGGCCACGCCCGCCAGGACTTCGCGTTCGCGCTTGGTCAGGCGATCGACGCGGCTACGGGCCAGCGCTTCGCGCAGCTTGGTCGAGCCGAAGACTTCCGCCTTGGCTTCGGCCGTCTCGACCACCTTGACGATTTCCTCGCCGGTGAAGGGCCAGGCGATGTAGTCGATCGCGCCTTCGAGCACGGCCGAAACGATTTGGCGCGTTGCGGGATCCTGCGCATAGCCGATCACCGGCAGCCATTGCCCGATGCGGCCCATCTGCGCCAGCAGCGCGCCGATGGCGCGGCCATCGTCATGCACCAGCAGCAGGCCGTTTTTGGGCCAGCGCGAGATCAGCTCGGAGGCATCCTCGAACGGCTCGACATGGATGGAGCTGCCCGCCAGGCAGTGCGAAATCGCGGCGCGGCGACGGACATCACCATCGACGAGAAAAAGGCTTGTTCCGTTGCTCAAGGTAAATCTACCCCCTGTTGGACATCGTGGTTAATGCCTAGCAAAGATTGCCTAGACAGTGGACGCGAACTGGCTCCGTTTCGGCATACCTTTCGATCCGAAATCGATTCATTGTCAGGGGTTTAGGTATAAATACTTGCGTCCATCGACGTATATCCATTGCGGATATAGTCTGGTTCTATTGCGCACTGCGGCATATCTTGGAAAAATGTGCATTTTCCGTGATGGCGCGTAGTGTCTGCCAGCATTCCGCCGATGCAAAGCATTGCAAAATTTTTTTGGTAGGGGGTATGCGGTTTCGCGCCGCACAGGCTCGAACCTACTGCGCGGCCCGCGTCATGCCCTCGTTGATTTCGACAAAGTCCTGCCGGATCCTGGTCAGTGTGGCCGAGTCGAAGTCAAGAACGCTGTCAAGCACCGCGCGGCGCGCCACCGTATAGAGGTGCAGCAAGGCCTGCGCCATGCTGTCCTCGCCGCTGACACCCATCTGCAAGGCGGTCAGCGCCGACATGGCACGGGTCAGCGCCTGGCTCTTGGCCAGATTGTCGCCGCGTTCGGCGGCCAGCATCGCGCCGCCCAGCGCGGTAATCACCTGTTCATAGCACAGGCGCACCAGTTCGGCGGGGCTGGCACCGGCCACGCGCGCGTCGAATTCGACGCGGCGATAGGCTTCGGAAGGATTGCGTCGCGCAAGCATTTACGTCGGCCCCTTAACCGTTGCTGCCATTCCACGCCGCGATCTGGTTCTTCAGATAGGTCAGCGTGGAATTGGAAGTGGCCACGGCGGCGTTGGCTGCGGCATATTGGGTGATCAACCGGTCGCGCAGCGAGCTTTGCAATCCGGCGATCTCGGTTTGCTGCTCGCCCAACGTGGTTTGCAGCTTGGTGTAGCGCGCCACCGAACCGGCCAGCGATCCCGGATCGGTGCTGGTGGTCAGGCTCTGCGTCATGTTGAAGAAGGTGGAATAGACACCGCTCGCGCCCTTGGTGAACATGGCCGCCACGCCCGAAGGGTTGCTGGAAAGCGCTGCGGCCAGCTTGGTGGTGTCGAGCGTGAACGTGCCGTCCTTGTTGGTGGACAGGCCGAGGTCGGACAATGTTTTGGGTTCGCCGCTCGCCGCCGAGGACATGATGACCTTGCTGGCCAATTGGCCCAGCGCCTTCGACATCGCCTTGGCACCGCTGTCGTTATAGAGGCTGCCGGTGGAGGCCGACATGTCGGTGTTCATTTCCGACACCAGCGAGTTGAGCGCGGTGACCAGATTGGTCATCGTGCTGGTGATGCTGCTCGACGGGTCGGAATAGGTGATGGTGGTCGGATTGCCGCTGTTGGTGCCGGTCAGCTTGAGCGACAGGCCGGGGGCGGCATTGGTGATGGTGTTGCTGGTGGCGCTGCGGCTGATACCGTCCAGCTTGTAGGCGGCATTGGTCGAGCCCTGCACCTTGGTGGTGGGGTTGGACGGGGCCGTGGGATCATAGGCCAGCGTGGCAAGGCTGGTGCCTGCCGCCGCCGCGCCGGAATCGTCGCTGGCCGAGATGGTGAAGCCGTTGGCCGCACCCTCGCTGCCCTTGATGACCAGTTGCTGGCCGGTGGCGTTGGTGGCGACATAGGCGTTGATGCCGATGCCCGCCGCGTTGATCCGGCCCGCCACCTGCGCGAGGGTCGCGCCATCGGGGATGGTGATCGCGGCGCTGGCATGGCTGGCGTCGGCGGTGAAGGTGCTGCCCGATACGGTGCCGAAGTTGAAGGTCAGCGTGCCGCCCTTCATCGTCGCGCTGGCCGACTGGCTGGCGCTGGAGAGCACCTGCGGCTGGGCGAGCTGGGTCACTTCGAGCGAATAGGGCGTGGACGAGCCGGAGGAGCCGAGCGGCAGGCTGGCGCTGGCCACGCTGGAATTGGTCACGCTGGGCGAGGGCAGCAGATTGCCGCTGTCGATCAGGCTGGAGAGCGAGGATTGCAGCGAGAGCAGATCGCTCTTCAATTGCGAGGCCTCGGAAATCTGCACTGCCACCTTGTCGAGCCGCGAGGTGATCGTGCTGGTCTTGCCCGCATATTCGGCCGCCGCGATATTGGTGGCCAGCGCGGTCATGTCGATGCCGGTACCGCCACCCAGCGCCGTCGCCAGCTGCGAGCCGAGCGAGGCGCTGTCGGTCGTGGTCGATGTGGTGCTGGTTGTGGTGGTCATGATGACAAGAACGTCCGTTGGGGGAAGGGCTTAAGGGGTTTGTGCTTCCGGCGGTGCCTTATAGTTTTCTTCCGGGTCGGGGCGGCCATCGGCGTCGAAGCGCAGCGCGACCGGAACCTCGACCGGCGGCGCCTCGCGTGCCTCGCCGCGCTTCAGCGCCATGACGAAAGACAGCACGCCCGCCACCGCGATATAGAGTTCCTCGCGGATCATCTGCTTTTCGCGCGTGGTGTAGTAAAGCGAGCGGGCCAGCGCGGGGAATTCGAGGCAGGGAATGTCGTTTTCGGCGGCCAGTTCGCGGATCGCCAGCGCCTTTTCGCCGCGCCCCTTGGCGAGCACCACGGGGGCAGGGGCCAGATCGGGATCCCATGTCATGGCAATCGCGAAATGGGTCGGGTTGGTGACGACGAATTGCGCCTTCTTCATCGCGCCTGCGATGGCGCCCATGGCAATCTGGCGCTGGCGGCTGCGGCGGGCGTTCTTGGCCTCGGGGCTGCCCTCGGCTTCCTTGCCTTCGTCCTTCACTTCCTGAAGGCTCATGCGCAAGCGGCGCATGCGGCGCATCCACTGCACGGGAAAGTCGATCAGCGCGATGATGACCAGACCGCCACCCAGCTGGAACAGCAGGCTGGTGATCGAGCTCCATGCATAGGACAATTGCCCCGACAGGCTGGTGGCCGACAGAGCAACAAAAGCGTCGAGCCGCGAGGATGCCCAGTTGTAGGCGATGGTGCCCAGCAGGCCGACCTTGAGGATGCCCTTGCCCACCTCGATCCAGCCGTTGGGGCCGAACATGCGGGTCAGGCCCGACATCGGGTTGAGCTTGCTGAACTTGGGGCTGATGTTGCCCATCATGAAGCGCCCGCCCGGCGAGGGGCCAAGCTGGGTGACAATCGCGCTGAAACCCACCAGCAGGCCCAGCAGCAACACCGGTGGCGCCAGCTTCACCATCATGGCATAGCCGAGGCGCTCGGGGTTGAAATTGTCGATGGCTTCGCGGTCCCACGTAAAGCCCATGCGCATGGAATCGGCCAGACCCGAGAGCAGCCACGGCCCCGCCATCTTGAAGAACCCCGCGCCGATCAGGATCGTAGCCGCCACGGCCAGTTCCTTGGAGCGCAGCACGTCGCCATTCTTGGCGGCCTCGCGCAGGCGCTTTTCGGTTGGGGCTAAATTCTTTTCGCCTGCTTCCTCGGCCATGCCTTACACCCCGATCAGCTTGGCCGAGGCCGCGACGGCATCGGCGCAGAGCATGGTCATGCGGTCGGAAATCATAGGTGCCGTCACGATCAGCGCTGCAAAACCCGCCGCAATGCTGGCCGGCAGGCCCAGCGAGAACAGGTTGAGCTGCGGCGCCGAGCGCGAGAGCACGCCCGCCACCACCATGATCAGCAACAGGATCAGCGACACCGGCAGCGCCATCGTCAGCGCCGTGGCAAACAGGGTGGAGCCATAGGAAACGATCTCCCAGATGCGGTCCGGCCCCAGCCAGGTCTGGCCCGGCGGAAAGGCCTCGTAGCTTTTCACCACCAGCGCGATCCATTGCAGATGGCAGCCAAGGCCGAAGAAGATCAGCGTGAGCACCACGGTGAAATATTGCCCCAGCGCGGGCGAATGGGCACCGTTTTGCGGGTCGATGGTGGCGGCAAGGCCAAGGCCCATGCCGCCGCCGATCAGTTCGGCGGCAATCGCGGGCGCGGCAAAGGAAAATTGCAGCACAAAGCCCATCGCCGTGCCGACGAGGATTTCACCCGCCACGGCCAGCATACCGGCCAGCGAGAAAATATGCTCGGGCGCCTGTACGGCGGTCCAGTTGCAGACCAGCAGGCTGATCGCGCCCGCCGTCACCACGCGGAGCTGGAAGGGGACATTGGTGGTGCCGAAGAAAGGCGCGGCCACCAGCGCGGCGCCGATGCGCGTCATCAGGAACATCCAGCGGAAGAATTCATCCTGCAGCGGGCCAAAGCCGAAATCGAGCGCGGGCATGGTGTCTCGTTCCCTGTCTTACTGGCCCGGTGCCGCGCCCAGACGGGCGATGGCGGCAAAGATGTCGCGCTGGAAATCGGCGACCAGACCCAGCATCGAGGCGCCGAACAGCAGCAGCACCGCTGCGGTTACCACCACTTTGGGAATGAAGGTGAGGGTCTGCTCGTTGATCGAGGTGGCGGCCTGAAAGATCGAGATGACCAGACCAACCGCAAGGCTGGCCAGCAGGATGGGCGCGCCGATCAGCGCCACCACATAGAGCATCCGGTCGGCCAGAGCGAGCAGGGGAGAGGTTTCGTCCATTGTCCTGCCTCCCCTAGCCGAAGCTGGCCGCAAGGCTGCCCATCAGCAGCGCCCAGCCATCCACCAGCACAAACAGCAGCAGCTTGAACGGCAGCGAGATGATCGCGGGGCTCATCATCATCATGCCAAGGCTCATCAGCACGGCAGAGACGACGAGGTCGATCACGAGAAAGGGCAGATAGAGCATGAAACCGATCTGGAAGGCGGTTTTCAGCTCGCTGGTGACAAAGGCGGGCAGCAGGATCGAGAAGGGAACTTCTTCAGGCCGCGCGAATTTGGGCGATTTGGCCATATCGACAAACATGGCCAGATCCGACCGTCGAGTCTGGCGGATCATGAAGGCGTGGAATTCCGCGCCCGAGGCGGTGATCGCCTGCTCGGCGTTGATCTGGCCCGCCGAATAGGGACGCAGCGCATTGGCGTTCACCTTTTCCAGCGTGGGCGACATCACGAACAGCGAAAGGAACAGCGCAAGCCCGATCAACACCTGATTGGGCGGCGACTGTTGCAGACCCAGCGCCTGACGCAGGATCGAGAACACCACGAGAATGCGGGTGAAGCTCGTCATCATCAGGATCAGGCTGGGCAGGATCGTCAGCAGCCCCATGATCAGGAGCATTTGCAGACTGAGGCTTAAACCTGCGCCCGGCCCGCCGTTCATAGAGGAGAAGGCGCGGTCCAGCGCGCCCGACATGGCCGAGCCGGTGGGCACGGCGGCAGGGGCAGCAGCGGCGGTTGCGGCGGCCTGCGCCAAAGCGTGGCCGGAGAAAGCGAAAAAGGCGGCAAAAGCGCCCGAAAAGGCTGCGAAACGGCGCATTATTTGTCGATCCTGCGCAAGGTCTGGGCGAAATTGGCACCGTCGCGAAAGGTTTCCGCAAATTCGGCATCATCGGGAATGCGGGCGGGCGCCTCGGCCAGACGGGTCATGCCATTGCGGCCCGTGGCGACCAGAATCTCGCGCCCGTGGAATTCGATCACCGCCAGCTTTTGCGTGGGGCTGAGCATGATCGTTTCCACGATCCGCACGCTGCGCCCGGCGCCCGCCGCCATGAAACGCTTCTGCATCTTCTGCGACAGTTTGAGGCTGCCCCAGATCATGCCCGCGATCAGCGGGATCAGGATCACCAGCTTGACGATGTACCAGAGCATTATTCGACGCCCAATCCTGCAAGATCGACGCCCGACAGATCGGCAGTGGCCTCGGCAGGGGCGCTCTCGCCACCTGCCATTTCCACGATGCGCAGGCCAAAGCGGCCATTCTGGGCCACGATCTCGCCCTTGGCGATGATCTTGCCGTTCACCATTACATCGAGCAGCTCGTCGGTCAGGCGGTCAAGCATGACCACGCTTTCCTCGCCCAGTGCGAGCACATCCTTGAGCTTCATATCGGTGCGCCCCAGTTCGACCGAGAGGCGAACGTCAACATCCTTCAGGAAGTCGAAACCGCGAGTGGGAAAGCCGGATTGGAAGGTCATTGGGGGTTCCTCGCATTGGGGAAAGCATTGGAAAAGGCGGACTGGACCTGAACGGCCACACGATCATCCATTGTGCCGACGGCGCCCTGGGCAATGGTGGCATCGCCCACGCGCAGCGGCACATGGCGGGCAATCGCCACCGGCAGCACCATGCCGGGCGCCAGATCGGCAATCGTGGTGAAGGGCACGCGCATATCGACCAGAACCGCGCTGACCGACACCGGCACCTCGCCAAAGGGCGCGGCGGCGGGGTTGGCGGGGCGATGTTTGACCGGCGCGGTGGCGGTGGCGTCGCTATGGCCGAACAGGCGGCCAAGGCTGGCAAAGGGCAGGGCGAAGGTCATCAGCCACGGCAGCACGCCGCCATCGTCCACTTCCATCGACCACACTGCCAGCGGCAGATCCTCGGCAAAGGGGGCCAGCATGGCCAAACTGCCATCGCGGCGCAGTGCGGTGATCTCGGGCGTGGCGGTGCGCGCGGTGGTGTTGGAGGTAACGGCGGTGACCGCGGCGGAGAGATGTTCGGCCAGCATGGTTTCGATGCGCGCGATCATCATTTCGGCGGCCATCGGAAAGCTTTTGGGCATGGGCGCGGGGGCCTCGCCCTTGCCGCCAAAGGCGCGGTCGACGATGCGCAGCACCGGCTCGGCCTCGATCGACACCAGCATCGGCGTCGCGGCGCTGCCAATGGCAAAACTGCTGTTGGCGGCCAGTTGGGCGATCGAATGGTGCAGGCTTTCCAGCGTGGTTTCGCGCGGGGCGGTGCAGGACACCAGCGGCGCCTCGCCGCCCAGCAGCGGGGCCAGCGCGCCCGACAGGCGGCGGGCAAAACGCTCGCCCATGCGGGCCAGCAGCGGCAACAGCTCCTCCGGCCCCGGACCCTTCCGGATCAGTTCCGGACAGTGTCGGGCGAGCGTGCGTTCCGCGATGAACTGGCGCTGGGGTTTCATGGGGTGTGGGGGTCCGTCTCGGTAAAAAGGGGATGGCGCGGGTTACTGGACAAGGAAGCTCTTGAAATAGACTTCATCGACGCCGCCGAAGCCTTCCTCGGTCGTCAGCACCTTGTTGATCGCGGCGGTCAGGCGCTTTTGCAGCTTTTCCTTGCCCTCGATGGTGGTGATCTCTTCCTCGGGCGTGTCGGCCAGCACGCCGAGCATCGCCGAGCGCACCGCCAGCTCGTGCTTTTTCAGCCACATCAGCACGCGGCCGTCGCGGTGGGTGGAGCAGGCGATCGACAGCTGCACCAGCGAACCCGATTCCTTGAGGTTCGAGGTGAATTCCTCGGTGAAGGTATAGTAATAGGTCTTGTAGGGGCTGCCGCCGTCGCCTTCGACTTCCTTGGCGCCGCCTTCGCCTTCTTTGCCGCCCTCGGCCTTAGGAGCATAGGGATCTTCCTCGCCCTTCTTGATGAGCTTGGGCGAGTTATCGACCTTCTCCTTGTGCTCGCCGCCGCCGATGATGCCCATCTTGACGAGAGCGAACGCGCCGCCGCCGCCAATGGCCAGCATCAGCACGGCAACAATCGCGATCAGCATCACGGGGCTCTTGCCCTTGGTTTTGCCTTCGGCCGCTTCGGGCTTTTCCTTGCTCATGGGTCGGTTCTCTTCAGCGTGTTAAAAGGGTTGGTTCAGGCGAGGATGCCGTTTTCGCGCGAGGCGGTGTCGCCCTGCGCGCTCGGCTGCGATGGATTGGCGGCGATACCGGGTTCGGGCGTCCAGCGGGCGCCGGCATTCTGGCCGTTGCCGGACTGGTTGCCGGAGAACTGGCCGCCGCTCTGGCTGGCGTTGTTCTGGGCGAAGTAGGTCTGGCGCGGATCGCTCTGGTTGTTGGAGCCGGTGTTGGACTGGCTATTGCCCGCCTCGTTGCCGGTGTTGGTGGCGCTCACTTGCTGCTGCTGGGCAAGGGCTGCCTGCGCGGCGGGGGCAAAGCCGGGATCATTGCTGGTCATCGCCACGGACAGACCCTTGTCGTCCTGTTTGAAGTCCAGCGTGACGCGGCCAAAGCTGCTGTGGGCAACGCTGGCCACCACGCTTTGCGGGCCGGACATGCGCGCGGCCTGACGGGCCTCCACCAGGCGATCGACCAGATCGGCCATATCGGTGCGGGTGGTGGGCGCGACGGCATGGATGGAGTTGGCGGGGGCGTCGGTCGCCGCTGTTGCCAGCGGTGTCTGGACAACCCCCGCCGACGCCTCGACGAGGCCCGGGGTGGGCGGATGGGCTGCTCGCGCGGCGTCATCCGTGGCGGCAAGCGCCTGCGGATCGGAGGAAGAGGACTGGCTATTGTGGCCTGCATCGGATTGCGTATCGCCCCCGCTGTGCTGCTGGGCCGCGTTTTGGCTGACCACGGGGCGCAGTTCGACCGACGGAGTAGCGACGGCGGCGCTGTCCTTCGGCTCAATGGTAATCGCGGTCGTTTCCGCGGCGGCGGCCTTGGCGGCATCTGCGCTGACGGCCAGCGTTGCAGGGGCGGTCTGGGCGGCGCGCTGGGCGATAGCTTGTTGGGTGGGGGCCAGCTGGGCAGCAGGGGCTGCGGCGGCTGCCGCCGTTGCGGGCGCAGGTGCGCTTTCCGGAGCGGCGGATGGGGCCAGCACCGGCTGGACGCCGCCATTGAGCATCAGCATCACCGCCGGATCGATGGCAGGGGTTTCGTTCTGATCGCTGTCCGCACCGGCAAGACCGGCAAGGCTATCCGGCAAAATCTTGCCGCTATCCGGCAAACCGGCAATGCCGGTCTGGTTGCCGGTTGTCGTGGCGTCGCTGGAGGCGGCAGGGCCGCCCAGCGTGATGGCGGAAGCCAGCGCCAGCGGCGGCAGGAGCGTGGCGACGACGGGATTGCTGGCCAATTGGCTGGCCTGCTGCTCCAGCATCGCCTGAAAACCGCCAGTATTGCCGATGTCGGTGGTGGCGGTTGCAGTTGCCGCACCCGTGGCCGGAACCAGACCGGCAAGCGGGCTGGCGGAGGAAAACAGGCTGGCAAGATCGGGCATTGTCGCACTCCGTACCGATGGGTTGTCCGATACTATGCAGACTCCGTGCCAAAACGGGATTGCGCGGAGCTGCGGCCCGCAAAACTGGCATATTGACCCTTGGCGGCGATCTGGCGGGCTTGCGCTTCGGCGCGTTCCTCCACGGCGGCGCGGCGGCGTTCGGCAGCGGCCAGTTCGATCTGGCGCTTGTCGGCAATGGCCTGTGCGCGGGCGGCATCGGCCTGTGTCGCTGCGCGCACCCCTTGCAGGCCGGCGGCAAATCCGCCCATCGCGCGCAGATCGGCGCCATCGTGGATGTCGGTGCGCGCGGCATAGTCGGCGGCAAGCTGGCCGGTGCGCTCGGCAAGGGCCGAGAGCTGGGCATAGGTTCCTTCGGCCCGCGCGGCCTCGCTGGCCGCGGTCTGTTTGGCGATGGCGCGGATTTTTTCCAGCCGCTGCAACCGCTTCAGTTTGGCACGCTCGGCCTTCATGGTTTAGCTTTCAGGGCTCAGCAACTGCACCAGTTGCAGCACGGACTGGTCGAGCGGCACGATGCTGCCGCCTTCCTGCGTCAGGAAATCGACGAGGCGCGGGTGCATGGCAATGGCGCGATCCAGTTGCGGATCGGCGCCCGCGCGATAGGCGCCCATCAGCACCAGATCGCGGTTGGCCTCATAGCTGGCAACCAAAGCGCGGAAGGTGCGTGCGGCCTGCTGGTGGTTCTTGGCGGTGATGTCTGTCATCACGCGCGATAGCGAGGCGGCGATGTCGATGGCCGGATATTGCCCGCGCTGCGCCAGGTCGCGCGACAGCACGACATGGCCGTCCAGGATCGCGCGCGCGGTATCGACCACCGGGTCGTCCTGGTTGTCGCCATCGGCCAGCACGGTGTAGATGGCCGTGATCGATCCGCCGGAGGTGACGTCCGTCCCCGCCCGCTCGATCAGATTGGGCANNGCACGATATGGCCGTCGAGGATCGAGCGGGCGGTGTCCACCACCGGATCATCCTGTGAATCGCCATCGGCCAGCACGGTGTAAAGCCCCGTGATCGAGCCGCCGCTTTCCGCCGAATTGCCCGCACGCTCCACCAGTTTGGTGATCGTGGCCAATGCCGAAGGCGGATAGCCGCGTGCCGCCCCCGGTTCGCCCAGCAGAAGGCCGATCTCGCGACCGGCATGGGCCACGCGGGTGAGGCTGTCCATGATGAGCAGCACGCGGCGGCCCTGACTGCGGAAATATTCGGCCATGCTGGTGGCCAGCATCGCGCCGCGGATGCGCAGGTTGGGCGCATGGTCGGCGGGCACGGCGATCACGGCGGTATGGGCGCGTTTGCTGCCCGCCATATGGCGTTCCACGAAATCGGACACTTCGCGGGCGCGCTCGCCGATCAAGCCGACGATGACGACTTCCGCCGCCGCGCCATGCGCAATCATGTCGAGCAGCACCGATTTGCCGACGCCCGACCCCGCCATAATGCCGATACGCTGGCCCACGCCAAAGGTGGTGATCGCGTTGAGCGCGCGCACGCCGGTGTCAAACGGCAGGCGCACCGGCGAGCGGTCCAGAGCGCCCGCACGCACCCCGCCAGCGGGCCACAGCGCGCGGGGGTGCA
>DDES01000180.1 GCA_002336765.1 Novosphingobium sp. UBA1948
GGCGCTGGGTGGCGGCGGGGCCGGTGCTGGGGCCTTTGTTCTTTTACGATGCCGGTGATGCGCCCGCATGGAAGGACCGCGTAACGGCGCTGGCGCTGCTGTTTTCGGCGGTGATCGGCTATCTGCTGTGGCATTGGCGCGATGTGAACGCGCGGCACACGATCGAGAACCAGCGCAAGGATGTGAACCTCAAGGAGTTTCAGGAAATCCAGTTGCGCGCGGCAGGCGCGCTCGACCGCGACAAGCTGGGCGCGGAAACCTGTGACCAGTTGCAGATCGCCGCGCTCCATCAATTGCGCGGCTTTCTGCGCGGCGAATATGGCGCCGCCTTCCAACGCCCCGCCTTCGAACTGCTGCTGGCCGGCCATGCGATAGCGATGGAGCGCAATGGCTGGCCAAAGCGCATCCGCAAGGTGATGGAGTGGCTCGATGAGCGGGAGAGCAAACCGAAGGCAAGCAAGGTTGCTCGCGGCTTGCATATAGCCGTCAACAAGGCTCGTGAGCGGTTGACAGTTGTTGACAAGGAACGGCTGGGGATTTTGCGTGATGAAGCCCCAGCCCTCCTGAAAACCCGCTTTCCCCTAAACAACCGAGCGCTGGACTTGGTTGATTGGAAAAGGATTAACGCAAAGGGCAGGGACTTTTCGAAAGCCTCACTGATCGGCGCAAATTTACGAAGCGCAAATTTGGAAGATGCGGATTTGTGGCTTGCCCATCTTGAATGCTCTTCATTGCAGCAAGCCCGTCTCGATCATTCGGACATGGATTACGCCTATCTGGCATGCGCCAGTTTATCTGAAGCGCATCTCGAATACGCGAGCTTGGAAAGCGCACAATTGACCAGTACGAACTTGTTTAATTCAAAACTGAAGGACGCAAATCTAGCATTCACAAATCTTAGGGGTGCTTCATTTGTAGAGGCAGACCTAACCAACGCTCATCTGCTTCATGCCACGTTCGATGACTCAACACGACTTCACTGGCATTCCGAAGACACCAAACAGCGCGACGAAGACCACCAAAAACTCCGCGACCTCGGCGCCCGCCATGTTGATGATCCGGAGGAGGATGACAACGAGGACGACGCCACCTAACCCCACCCCCTCTCCCCGCAAACATCTTGCGCGGGCGGGGTGGGGTCCCCTAAGGGACGGGCTTAGCCATTTCCCCTTCGCTTCCCCGAGGACAAGCCATGAGCGATACGATCACCCTGAAACTCACGCAGGACGAGGCCGAGATGCTGGTCGATGCGTTGGAGGCCGATATGGAGGGCTATCTGGAATCGGCCAAGGAAGCGCGCGGCAACAACAACCGCGAGGATGTCGCCACCTTTACCGAGGCGGCGCAGCGCATCGGCACGCTGATGGCGCGCATCCGCGAACTGGCCGATATCGAGTAAATCTTTGCGTCAGCCCGTGTGGGTTGGGGGCGTCATCCCCACCCCAGATGGCGCCCCACGAAAATCAGCGCCACCGCGCCCAGCACCGAGGCGATGAAGCCCGCCGGACGGGCAGGCGCGCCGATCCGGCCGCGGCTGGTCACCGCATCGGCCAGCAGCGATCCGCCGATGCCGAGAAAGATCGTCATCCACAGGCCCATTGGCACCGCGCCCCAATAGACAAAGCGCGCGATAATGCCCACGACCAGACCCGAAAACAGAGCGCCGATGATGCGGAACACGGGATTCCTCCTAGGGGAAACGGGAAGTGTGTTGTTTTCATAGGTCGGCACCAGAAGTGGTGCAAGCCTGACCGGTGCCGTCGCTGGATATTGGGGCATATGTTAACGGCCAAATAGTTTTCCCCAGCCTGATTTTACCTCTTGCGCCGGACACCAGCCGAGGAAAATCCACGCGTCGCGGCGCATCGCAATTCCTTGTGGAAAACTTGAAGGCCTAAGCGTTTCAAGTCGCTCTTGCCGACTCGCAAAGCAAACACCATAAATTGAGTCATTCATTGGCATGACCCACAACATATTGTGCCGTTCGGCCTTTGTTTTCCAAACAGGAGGTAATCATGGCCTTTGCAAAAAAGCCTGTCCCGATTGAAATCTCGGGGTATCGGAACGTCAACCTGCTTGTGCGGGATGAAGTGCGGCAAAAGCTGGAATACCGGTGGGCATCCGTGCCTAATACGGACTTCAATGAGGACGACTTTGAACCCATCACGACCGAAGGTTGGAGTAGTTGTCCATTTTAAAGGCTCAAGCTAAGATTGGGCAATCCAACGGAGCTTGACAGTTCCGCCTCTTGGTCGCAAACATACCACCCATCGCCGCCGCGTCACAAGGCACGTACTAAATCTAGTGATCGGCTGGCTCTATATCATTCGTGGGGAATCTCTCCCTCGAGGTGCTTAGCATTTCGAGGTTTGAACGATTCTGCGCAGTGTCGAGGGGTAAATTGCGTGGATTTCAGCTCTAATGACGAACAGGCCTCTTTGGGCCTTGCAGAGACTGCGAATGCCGAACTTTTAAATGACCAGTCCAATTCGTTAACATTAGAAGAGCGCCCGGCCATGCCGATGGATGACAAGACCGATGCGATGACGCAATTGCTGGCCGCCGGCCTCGCCGCGCAGGCCGCCGCCCCCCGCCAGCCGGAGGACACCAAGAAGGTGAACCCGCGCCGGTTCACCATTGTCACCGACCCCTCGCGCGATGCGCGCCTCACCGATTTCGGCAAGGAAACGCTCGACGACCGCTATCTGTTGCCGGGCGAGAGCTATCAGGATCTCTTCGCCCGCGTGGCCGATGCCTATGCCGACGACGAGGCCCATGCCCAGCGCCTGTATGACTATATCTCGCGCCTGTGGTTCATGCCCGCAACGCCGGTGCTCTCGAACGGCGGCACGGGGCGCGGTCTGCCGATCTCGTGCTATCTCAACACGGTGGAAGACAGCCTTGACGGCATCGTCTCGACCTGGACCGAAAACGTCTGGCTTGCCTCGCGCGGCGGCGGCATCGGCACCTATTGGGGCAAGGTGCGCGGCATTGGCGAATCGGTGGGCCTCAACGGCAAGACCAGCGGTATCATCCCCTTCGTTCGCGTGATGGACTCGCTCACCCTCGCCATCTCGCAGGGCAGCCTTCGCCGCGGATCGGCCGCCTGCTATCTCGACATCTCGCACCCCGAGATCGAGGAGTTCCTCGAGATCCGGAAGCCTTCGGGCGATTTCAACCGCAAGGCGCTCAACCTGCACCACGGCGTGCTGCTGTCCGACGCTTTCATGGAAGCGGTGCGCGACGGCAGCGAGTGGGAGCTGAAGAGCCCCAAGGACGGCAGCGTGCGCAGCAAGGTTGACGCGCGCAGCCTGTTCCAGAAGCTGGTTGAAATGCGTCTGGCCACCGGCGAGCCCTATCTCGTGTTCTCCGACACGGTGAACCGCATGATGCCCAAGCATCACCGCGATCTGGGTCTGAAGGTCTATACGTCAAACCTCTGCTCGGAAATCACCCTGCCCACCGGCAAGGACCATCTGGGCAATGATCGCACCGCCGTCTGCTGCCTCTCCAGCCTCAATCTGGAAACGTGGGACGAGTGGAACAGCGACAAGATGTTCATCGAGGACGTGCTGCGTTTCCTCGACAATGTGTTGCAGGACTATATCGACCGCGCGCCCGACGAGATGGCCCGCGCGAAATATTCCGCCATGCGCGAACGCAGCGTTGGCATGGGCGTGATGGGCTTCCACTCCTTCCTTCAGCAGAAGGGCATCGCCTTTGAAAGCGCGATGGCCAAGGCGTGGAACCTCAAGATGTTCAAGCATATCGCCGCCAAGGGCGACGAGGCGAGCATCCTGTTGGCGCAGGAACGCGGCGCCTGCCCCGATGCGGCGGATATGGGCGTGATGCAGCGTTTCTCTTGCAAGATGGCGATCGCCCCCACCGCGTCGATCAGCATCATCTGCGGCGGCACCTCGGCCTGTATCGAGCCGATTCCCGCCAATATCTACACCCACAAGACGCTCTCGGGCAGCTTTGTGGTGAAGAACGAATATCTGCAGAAGCTGCTGGCTTCCAAGAGCAAGGATTCCACCAATGTGTGGAACTCGATCCTCGAGAATGGCGGCTCGGTGCAGCATCTCGACTTCCTCAGCCCCGAGGAAAAGGCGGTTTACAAGACCAGCTTCGAGATCGACCAGCGCTGGCTGCTCGAATTCGCGGCGGATCGCACGCCCTATATCGATCAGGCCCAGTCGCTGAACCTCTATATTCCGGCCGACGTGGACAAGTGGGATCTGATGATGCTGCACTTCCAGGCGTGGGAAAAGGGCATCAAGTCGCTCTATTACCTGCGTTCGAAGTCGATCCAGCGCGCGGGCTTCGCCGGCGGCGTGGAAGCGGACAACACCTCCGAAGCGCCCAAGTTCGAACTGGGCGGGGAACCGACCGATTACGAGGAATGTCTGGCCTGCCAGTAAAGCGGCCTCGGCCAACCACAATCAGGAGGCCGGAAATCGCGAGGTTTCCGGCCTTTTGTCTGTCAGCACCCTGTCACCAACGGGGTCACGCCACCGCGGTCACAACAGCGCGACCAGTCTTTTGCCGCCCGGCAGATGGGCCACCAGACCCTTGATATCCTCGACCGCCGGATGGCGCAGCGCCAGCATCGCCGCCAGCCAGCCCAGGCCGCCCAGCACCGAGGCCAGCGCCAGACCCCAGAAGCCGAGCCTGTCCGGCCCCTGCCACAGCGCATAAAACGCGGCCAGCGGCGCCAGCGTGGCCAGTGTCACCCCCGCGCTCTTGGCAAAGATCGCCAGCATGGCGCGCACATCGAACTGCACCAGCCCCTGCACAAAGCGCGCATAGAGCATCAGCCACGCCACCGCATAGGCAATGCGCGACATCGCCGCCCCTTCGGTGCCCCAGCGGCAGGACGCGGCAAGAAAGCTGAGCGAGATGATCGTATCCACCCCGTTGAACACCATCAGCTTGTTGATCCGGCCAAGCAGGATCGGCAAATCGGAATGGAGCGGCAGCATCACGAAAAACAGTTCCGCCAGCGCAATGGTCGAGAGCAGCGGCGCCACCGCCATCCATTTCTCGCCATAAAGGATGCGCACGATCGGTTCCGCCGCCAGCGACAGCATCGCCATGCCTGGCCAGATGATCGCCGTATAACCCGCCACCACGCGCAGATAGGCCGGCCCCAGCGGATCACCACGATCACGGATGCGGGCAAAGGCGGGATAGAACACGCTGCCGATGGCGCCCGAGATCAGCATGCGGAACTGGTCCGACAGGCTGACCGCGCGGCTGTAGAGCCCGACCGGCAGAACGCCCAGCATCTTGCCCACGATCATGTCGGGCGTGCGCGCGGCAATGCCATAGGCAGCATACATGCCCGTCAACCGCGATCCCACCGACAGGATCGGCCCCGTGCCATCCAGCCGGATCGGCCAGGGCGGCGCAGGGCGCAGGATTTGCGCGATCACGCCGCGCGCCACACCGGCGGCAAAGGTCGCCCATGCCAGCGCAAAGGCGGAATAGCCCAGCCACGCCAGCACCAGCGCCACCAGCCCTTGCGCCAGCGCCGCGCCGACATTCACCGTGAAATGGCCCTTGAAGCTCATGGTGCGCGCCATCAAGGCCATGGGCACCACCGCCAGCGGAATGAACAGATAACCCGCCGCAATAATCAGCAGGATCGGCGCCAGATCGGGCTGGTTGTAAATATGCGCCATCGGATAGGCCGCCGAGGCGATCAGCCCCGCCACCACCAGCGAGAAGGTGAAAGCCACCGAGGAACAGCGCGCCTGCGTTTCCGCGTCCACCGAGGGCAGGCCGGAAATATAGCGGGTCAGCCCGAAATCCTGCAACACCGACACCACCAGAGCGGCGGCCAGCGCGATGGAGAACAGACCCACCTCGGCGGGCGAGAGAAACAGGCGCGAGATGATCACCGAGGTGATGAACTGCATCGCGAAGGACAGATATTGCCCGCCCATCGCCCAGACCGCCGCGCCGCGCACGCTCATCACGGCGGGTTCGCGCTCGACAGGGCTTGTCGTCGCATCGGGCGCTTGCGCGTCGGCAATCGTGGCCGCAGCTTGGGACATGAGGGAGTAAGGCGCCTTTCGGGTGTTCTGCGGTTCGCAGCCCGTTCTAGGCCCGAGGGCGTTGCGGCGAGGTTAAGATGCCGGCCCGCGCAGGATACAAATCGCCACGCGATAGGTGGCCACACCGCCCGCTGCATCAAAGCGCGCGATCACCTGTTTCAACTGCGTCGGGCTGAGCGGGCGGTGCCCTGCACGCGGCAGGCGCGCGCCAATGCCGTGGAGGTGGCGCAGAAAAGCCCTCCCGCCGCCGGTGAACGGCAGATCGAGCACCTCGACCGCCAGCCCCAGCCTCGCCAACGCCGCTGCCGCCGGATAATCCGGCACGCCGCAGGGCAAGGCGCCATGCGCCGCGCGCCACTGCGCAAAACTGCCCTCCACCAGCGTGGTAAAAGCCAGCCAGCCTGCGGGTGCCAGCCTTGCACGATAGCGCGCCACCGCCGCCGCCAGATCGCCAAACCATTGAAAGGCAAGGCTTGAGACAATCAGGTCAAACGGCCCGTCGAGATCGGGAAACTCGCCATCCATCGCGTGATAGCGCAGGCCCTCGCCCAGCCGCAGCCGTGCGCGCTCCAGCATCGGCGGGGCCAGATCGCTCATCACCCAATGCGCCTGCGGCACCAGCGGCATCAGCGCCTCGCCCAGAAAGCCGGTGCCGCATCCCACTTCCAGCGCCTGCGGATGCGGCGCCAGCGGCCCAGATACCACCGGCAGGGCAGCAATGCGGCGCGCCAGTTCCTGCGCGACCGCGCGCTGGATCGCGCCATGTTGGTCATAGGCGGCAGCAGCGCCAAAGGCGGCAGCAAGGCTGGCGCGATCCTTCATGGAAAGCTGCGGATTTGCGCCGCCACCCAATCGGGGCGGGTGAGCGGCAGGAGATGGCCACCTTGGGGCAAGGTATGCGCCGCCGCGCCGCCAAACGTGGTCTGGCGCAAGGCTTCGGGCAACAGCGGATCGTCCGCCGCCTGAAGCACCAGCAGCGGCGCGGTGCGTTCGGGCGCCGCGCTTTCGTCGGCCAGCACCGCCAGATCTTCGGCCAAACGATCCGGTGCGGCGATGGGAGGCGCCACCCCTGCCCCCAGCCTTGTGCGGAAATCCGCCAGAACGGGCGCGGCATCCTGCGCCAACCGCGCCCGCATCCGCGCCAACACCCGCGGCGCGACGGCATCCACGCCGCAGAAACGGTCAAACCCATTGACCGCCACCAGCGGCAGATCGGGCCATCGCCGCGCCGCCAGCATCGCCCCCAGCGAATGGCCGATAATCACGCTGTCTGGCGAATCTGCTGGCTGCTCCCACAAACCCGCGCCGAAATAGCCGCGATCCAGCCGCCGAATGGCAAAATCGGGCAGCAGCGTCGCCACGTCATCCCACAGCCCCGCGTCAAAACCCCAGCCGTGGATGAATGTAAGCGCCTTCACCGCCCGATCCGCGCAACAATCGCCGCGCCCAGCCGCTCGACATCCGCGCTTGTATGATCGGCATGCAGCGCCACGCGCAGGCGGCTGGTGCCCTGCGGCACGGTGGGCGGGCGGATGCCGCGCACGTCGAACCCGGCCTGCTGCAAGGCTTCCGCCACGCGCATGGTCCGCGCATCCTCGTGCAGGATCAGCGGCAGGATCTGCGATCCGGTGGGTTCCACGCCGAACGGCGCCAGCGCGCGCTCGGCATGGCGGACCAGCGCGGT
>DDES01000146.1 GCA_002336765.1 Novosphingobium sp. UBA1948
ACATCATTCAGGAAGAGGCGGGCGAGGATGTGCTGCGCCTGTCGGGCGCGGGCGATGGCGACATTAACGAGCCGCTGCATCTGACCGTGCGTTCGCGCCTGATCTGGCTGCTGGTCAATCTGCCCACGGCCATGCTGGCGGCCTCGGTGGTCTCCATGTTCAACGCGGAAATCGCGCGCTATGCGGTGCTGGCCAATCTGATGGGCATCGTGTCGGGCATGGGCGGCAATGCGGGCACGCAGACGCTGGCCGTGGCGGTGCGCGCGATTGCCACCAACCAGTTGACCAACACCAACACATGGCGCGTCATCGGGCGCGAGATGCGGATCGCGCTGGCCAATGGCCTGTCGCTGGGCCTGCTGATCGGGCTTGGCGCCTTTGCCATCTGGCAGTCTGTGCCGCTGGCGCTGGTGTTTGGCTCGGCGATCCTCATCAACAATCTGGTGGCGGGCACGGCGGGCGTGCTGGTGCCGATCACGCTCGACCGGATGAAGATCGATCCGGCCACCAGTTCGGCGGTGTTTGTCACCACCTGCACCGATTGCATGGGCTTTTTCAGCTTCCTTGGTCTGGCCCATCTGGCGGGGATCGGCGGCTGATATGGCGCTGAACATGACAAAAGTCGCCTATGGCGCGCAATCGCTGGACGAGGTGCATGGCTGGTTTGCCGAAGGCGGCCGCGTGGCAGGGCGAGAAGTGGTGCATATCACCACCCGCAACAAGCCCAAGCGCGCCGAGGAAATGATCGGCGGATCGGTGTTCTGGATCCTGAAGCACCAGTTGGTGGCACGCAGCGAGATCCTCGGTTTCGAGGAAGCCGAGGGCGGGCGCACGGCGATCCTGATTTCCTCACGTCTCGTCGATGTCCAGCCCGTGCCCCGCCGCGCGCATCAGGGCTGGCGCTATCTGGAGGCCAAGGATGCGCCACCGGATCTGGCCGGAGGTGAAGCGGGCGATGTGCTGCCCGCCGGCATGGCCGCCGAACTGGCGAAACTCGGCCTTTAAATCCGCAACAATTTGCGCAGGCGCCCCTGCAACAGCCGCAGCCGCACCAGCGGCCCGTCCATCGTCGCCTGCCCTTGAGCCATGCGCATCACCAGCACCTCGACCGGACAGGGCAGGCCCGTGACCGGATCAAGATAGCGCGGATACTGGATCAACACCGCCGCCACCAATTCGTCCAGCGTCAACCGCCGCCCTCGCCGCGCGATGGTCGGCGCCAGATCGCGCGTGAGACCCCAGCCCGCGTAATAGGGCTGGCCATGCGTCACCACCTCCACCCCGCGCAACAGCGCCTCAAAGCCCGCCTGCGAGGAGATGACATGCACCGCGTCCACCTCGCCCAGCAGGCCGGCGATCGGGGCATAGCGCTCGATATGGTCGGCATGGGTCAAGGCTTCGGCATCAGGGATGCGGCCCTTGCGATGGCCAGCCTCGACATCGGGATGCGGCTTGTAGATCAGCTCGGCATCCGGCTCCAATGCCCGTGCGCGGGACAAAAGCGCGCGATTGTCGCAGCCTGCCCCGCCAAGGATCACCGCACGATCATCCTCCACCTGCCCTGTCACCAGCACGCGACGGCGGGTTTTGGGTGGCAGGCAGGGCGCGCCGTCACCCACGCCATATTTGCTGACGCCGGTGGCCACCAAAGTCGCGCGCAGCGCCGCCGCGCGCGCCAGAACTTCAGGCGTAAAAACACCCTCGCCCAGCATCCGCTCCAGCGCGGAAGGACGGGTCGGGTCGATATAGGAGCCCAGCGGATCGACGATCACCGAGAGCGGCGGCACGCAATTGGCGCCCAGCCCGTTCGAACGGATCAGCCCATCCTCGATCTCGCCGCGCCGCACCCCCAGCGCCGCCAGTTCCGCCTCCAGCCCTGCCGAGCTGCGCGCCACCCATGCCAGCGCCAGATCGCCGCCGCGCAACCCCTTGGCGCACATGCGATAGCGCACCGGACCCGTGCCATCCCAGAGCAGCGCGTCGAGCGTCGCGCGCTTCCAGCCCGCAATGCCGAAAATCGCGGCATAGGCGCGGTTCGCCTCGATCAGGCGCCGCCAGCAGCCGAGCAGCCGCACCGCCGCGATCCAGTCCATCGGTGCGCCGGTGAAAGGGTCATGCGGCGCGCCCGAGGCGATGATGCGCTCCGCCACCGCCGCCGCACATTCGCCGCCGCCGCGCAGACCCTGCACCCAATGCGACTCATCCTCGTCGCGCGGGCGCGTCCACGGATCGCGCTCGGGCGCCCAGAAGGCACCGCCCACCCGCTCCTCCACCAGCGCCGAGGCCAGCGCGGCGGGATCGCAGGGCACGCCAACGCCCTCCCGCACCAGTGCCAGAGCGCGGTGGCGAGGGAATGGAGGAATACGCAGGAAATGGCTTTCGCCGGCGACCATCATGCCATCAGACTAGGCAGCGCGGATCAAGAGTCCACAGGTTTCAGCTTCACCGCATCATCCACCGCCTGCAAATCGCGCAAAAACGGCTCCAGATCGGCCAAAGGCAGCGCGCAAGGCCCGTCGCACAGGGCTTGCGCGGGATCGGGATGGGTTTCGAGGAACAGGCCAGCAATGCCCACCGCGATCCCCGCCCGCGCCAAGGCGCCAACCTGCGAACCGCGCCCGTCGGCGCTATCCGCCCGCCCACCGGGCTTCTGCAGCGCGTGGGTCACGTCGAAAATCACCGGCGCCATGGGCTTCATCAGATCCATGCCCAGCATATCGACGACCAGATTGTTGTAGCCGAAACACGAACCGCGCTCGCACAGCAGCACGCGGTTGTTCCCCGCTTCGCCGCATTTGGTGATGATGTGGCGCATTTCATGGGGCGCGAGGAATTGCGGCTTTTTCACATTGATGACCGCGCCGGTGCGGGCAATCGCCTCGACCAGATCACTCTGCCGCGCGAGGAAAGCAGGCAGTTGCAAGATGTCAGCCACCTGCGCCACGCTGGCCGCCTGATAGGGCTCGTGCACATCGGTCAACACCGGCACGCCGAAGCTGGCCCGCACTTCCTCGAGCAGGCGCAGGCCCGCCTCCAGCCCCGGCCCGCGAAAACTGTGCAGCGAGGAGCGGTTGGCCTTGTCGAAACTGGCCTTGAACACATAGGGGATGCGCAGCCGCCGCGTTACATCCACGAAATGCTCGGCCACGCGCATCAGCATGTCGCGCCCCTCGATCACATTCATGCCGCCGATCAGCGTGAAGGGCCGGTCATTGCTGAAAATGATCGTTTCGTTGAGGCGGACGCTGGGTCCGCTATGGGCGTTGCCGTTGGGGTTTGCTTGCGACATGGCGTCCTTTTAGCCGATCCGGCGTGCTAGTCGATCCCGCGTGCCGCCAAAATGGCTTCAATCACCGGCGTATCCTGCGGATTGTTGAGCTCGATGCAATCCCAGCCCACCGGATCATGCACCACCACCTGAACGGGAGCCATCCCTTCCAGAAAACGCAATTGCTCGAGCCCTTCGAGCCGTTCGAGCGGCGACACCGGCTGCGCGGCATACCAGCGCAGCGCCTCTGGCCGATAGGCGTAAAGCCCGAGATGCAGCAGCACCGCCTCCTGCGGCGCTACCTCGGTTTCGGGGATAAAGGGGATCATGCGTTTGGAGAAATAGAGCGCCCGTCCGTCCCCGGCCACCACCGCGCAGGTCCCCCCTACGCGCCCCTCCGCAGCATCTTGCGCCAGATGGCGATAGGTGCTGTCCGAGCAACGCAGCGCCGCCGTCGCCATCGCCGCATCGCCGCGCATGGCCAGCGCCGCCACCAGATCGGGGATGAGATGCGCAGGGGTCAGCGGGGCGTCACCCTGCAGATTCACCACGATGTCCACATCCGGCAGGCCCGCCAGCGCCGCAGCGCAACGCTCGGTGCCGTTGCGGCAATCGGGCGAGGTCATCACCACCTGTCCGCCAAAGCTGCGCACATGATCGGCAATGCGCGCGTCATCGGTGGCGACATAAACGCCAACGCAGGCTGGATCTGCCTCTTGAACCGCCAGCCCCGCCCGCCAACTGCGCTCGATCAACGTGCGCACCGTGCCCGCCGCGCCGCGCAAGGGGGCCAACGGTTTGCCGGGAAAACGGGTGGAAGCATAGCGCGCGGGAATGACAAGTGCGTAGCGGGTCATAGGCAGGCGCTAGCCACTGGGAGCGAGATTGTAAATCGGCCCGCTCAGTTCAGACCCAGTTGCAGCAAATCATGGATATGGATGATGCCGATCGGCCGGTGTTCGCGGGCGGCATCCTTGCGGTTCATCACGAAGGCAGCGGTGATCTTGCTGTCGTTGAGGAATTGCAGCGCGTCTGCCGCCAGCATGTCCGACGACAGCGAGCGCGGGCTGCGCGTCATCACCTCGCCCGCCGTGGCCTGTGCCAGCACGGCAAAATGGCGGCGCAGGTCGCCATCGGTGATGATCCCCACCAGATCGCCCGCATCCCCCACCACACCGGCAATGCCAAAGCGGCGGCTGGTGATCACCGAGACCACCTCGGCCATCGGCGTGGCATAATCCACCAGCGGCAATTCGCGCGGGCCATGCATCAATTCCACCACCGGCGTCAGGCGCAAGCCGATCGCGCCCCCCGGATGCAGCGCGCGGATCCGGCTGCGCGAAATGCCGCGCGCGTCCATCACCGCCAGCGCCAGCGCATCGCCCAGCGCCAGTTGCAACGTGGTGGATGTGGTGGGCGCCATGCTGGCCGAGCAGACTTCGGGCACGGGCGGCAGCGTGAGCAACACATCGGCCTGTTCCCCCACCAGCGAGGACGCTTCCGACACCATGCCGATGATCTTGACCCCCATGCGGCGGGCATGGGTGATCACGGGGCGCAATTCGCGCGTGTTGCCCGAATTGGACAGCACCAGCAGCACATCGCCCTGCACGATCATGCCCAGATCGCCATGCGCGGCCTCGGCCGGATGCAGGAACATCGAGGGTGTGCCGGTGGCCGACAGCGTGGCGGCGATCTTGCGTCCGATATGGCCCGATTTGCCCATGCCCGAAACCACCACACGGCGACGGGAACCGGCGATCAGCGCGCAAGCCTCGACAAAGGAGTCGCCAAGGCCGCGCTCCAGCATGGCCAGCGCGGCGGCTTCGGTGCGGACAACCTCGCGCCCGCGCTCCAACAGGGCCTTGCGGTCGATGTCAGAGACGGTGAAGTGATAGCTGGATTCGGTCACGTTCCGGCAAACCTGTGTCTTATCAAGGGCACAACGAGGAGTCCCCCGCATCGCGCTGTTGAACTTTAACAGAAGGCCCCGAGGGTTTCCCTGCGAGACCTTCCAGATGTTGCTTCCCGGCAACCCGCCGTCACCACAGTTTTCCTGTGATTGCAACCCCTTTGCGACAAGTGCCCCCGCCGCCAAGGTAGATAGAAACTATCGGGACAGCGCGCCGATCACGAGTGCAGACGCGTCTTTTCCGACAGCAATCGCCTCCACATTGGGCGCAAGCGCGCATTCGCCTGCGGCCACCGGCGCGCCCTCCGCGCCAACCATGCCAGCCATGGGCGCCACCAGCACCGGCCCCGCGCCAAAGCCCTCGCGCCAGGCCGCCGGGTCCATGCCATCGACCCGTACCAAGCGGAAGTAAGGCCCTTTGACCAGCGTCACAGTCCCCCGCGCCGGCACCTGCCGGTGCCACTGCGTGAGATCGTAAACCTCGCCCCGCGCCACGGCGATCCCGTCGTCCAGATGCAGTTGGCGCGGACGACCATAGTCATAGAGGCGATAGGTGATGTCGCTGTTCTGCTGCACCTCGATCACCGAAACGCCTGCCCCGATGGCATGCACCGTGTTGGCGGGAATGTAGAAAAAGTCCCCCACCGAGACCTTGTGCCACACCAGCAAATCCTCGATGCTGCCATCGAGCGCGGCCTTGCGCATGGTCGCGGGGTCCAGATCTTCGCGAAAGCCGATGCCCAGCCGTGCATCCTGCTGCGCGCCCACCACCAGCCAGCATTCCTCCTTGCCCTGCCGTCCCAGCCCCTTGGCCAGCGTCTGCGCGTCAGAGGGATGCACCTGCACCGACAGTTTTTCGGAAGCGAAGATATATTTCACCAACAGATCGGGCAGCTCGGCCGGAGGCTCGAACCATACCTCGCCAATCCGCTGACCGTCCGGCGCGACAAAAGGCGCGGGCAGCACATCGCAGCCCCACGGCTTTTCCACCACGCGGATGGGCAGCAGGCTCACGGGTGCAGCCTCACTGGTTCACAGCTCCACCCAGCTTGCCCACCTTCTGCACGCCCGCTGTGCTGGTCACCAGCACCTCGTCGCCATCCACAACAACGATCACGCCTTCCAGCCCGATCACCGACACGCGCGGCCCATCGCTTTCCACCAGCACCTCGCGGCAATCGACCAGTTCGGCGCGGCCAACCACACAATTGCCCAGTTCATCCTTGGGCCGTGCATCATGCAGCGCGTCCCAGTTGCCAATGTCGGACCATGCCATATCGGCGGGTACCATCGCGGCGCGGGTGGTCTTTTCCATCACCGCATAGTCGATGCTCTCGCTCGGCACCTGGGCAAAGGCGGCGGCATGGGGGTGGAAGCGATGGCCATCCTGCGTGCCGCCCTGCACCGCGCCGCGCACCGCATCGAGAATATCGGGGCGATGCTCGCCCAGTTCCTTCAGGAAGTCCCCCGCGCGGAAGGCAAAAATGCCACCATTCCAGCTATAGGCGCCCTCCGCCAGAAAGGCGACGGCACGTTGCAGATCGGGCTTCTCGACAAAGCGATCAACCTTGAAGCCGCCGCCTGCAATTGCCTCACCGCGCCGGATATAGCCAAAGCCGGTTTCAGGCGCTGTGGCAGCGATGCCGAAAGCCACCAGCCAGCCGCCTTCCGCCAGTTCCGCAGCAGCGCGCGCGGCTTCCACAAAGGCATCCACCCGACCGATATAGTGATCCGACGGGCAGACCAGCATCACCTGATCGGGCGCGAGGCGCAGCGCCGCCAGCGCGATGGCCGCCGCCGTGTTGCGCGCGGCCGGCTCGACAATCACCTGCGCATCGGGGGCAAAGCCGAGCTGGCTTTCCACATGCTCCAGATGCTTGCCGCCGGTCACGATGAACGGCGCGTCAAAAAGGCTGCGGTCACTGGCGCGGCGCAGACTTTCCTCGAACAGCGTGTAGTCGCCCACCAGCGGCAGAAAGGGCTTGGGCTTGATCGCCCGGCTCCTTGGCCACAACCGCGTGCCCGAGCCTCCGCACAGAATAACCGGCGTAATCTTTGTCATCGTAACCCCTTGGTCGCACGTTGGCCGCCCGTGGCATTGTGGCACCACTCTAGCGCGATATACTTAGAAAGCGGGAGCAGCTTTCGCTCCGCTTTGGAGTAAGCGCCTCAGGTATTCCGCGTAATTCCCCTTGCCAAGGCGGAATGTGGCCGCCTCCAGCCCCTTGTCGTCGATGAATCCCATGCGCCACGCGATTTCCTCGGGACAGGCGATCTTCATCCCCTGCCGCTTTTCCAGCGTGGCCACAAATTCGGCGGCTTCGAGCAAACTGTCAGGCGTGCCGGTGTCGAGCCAGGCAAAACCACGGCCCATTTCCATCACTTTCAGGTTGCCGCGCTCCAGATAGACGCGGTTGACATCGGTGATCTCCAGCTCGCCGCGCGCGGAGGGCGCGATATTGGCGGCAATATCCACCACGCTCTCGTCATAAAAATAGAGGCCGGTCACCGCCCAGTTCGACTTGGGGCTCGCGGGCTTTTCCTCGATACTGATCGCGCGGCGCGTCTCGTCAAATTCCACCACGCCATAGCGCTCCGGATCGGCCACATGATAGGCGAACACCGCCGCCCCCGCATCGCCCGTCGCCAGCGCGGTTTTCGCCGCCGCCATCTGTTCGGGCAAGCCATGGCCAAAGAAGATGTTGTCGCCCAGCACGAGGCAGGAAGGCCCGCCCGCTACAAAATCCGCGCCAATGGTGAAGGCCTGTGCCAGACCTTTCGGCTCGGGCTGCACGGCGTAGGTGAGGCTGATCCCCCACTGCGATCCATCGCCCAGCAGCGCCTGAAAAGCGGGCGCGTCATGCGGCGTGGTGATAATCAGCACCTCGCGGATGCCCGCCAGCATCAGGGTGGACAGCGGGTAATAGATCATCGGCTTGTCATAGACCGGCATGAGCTGCTTGCTGAGGCTCAGCGTCATCGGATAGAGCCGCGTGCCGCTGCCGCCGGCCAAAATGATCCCCTTCATGCGCTTGTCCTTTCCGAAATCAGTCGCGCCACCGTCGTGGCCACGCTCTCCCGCCAGTCGGGCAGGCGCAACCCATAGGCGGCCTCCAGCTTGCCGCCATCCAGCCGCGAATTGGCGGGGCGAGCGGCGGGGGTGGGATAGTCTGAGGTGGCGATACGGTTGACCTTGGCGCTAGGCCCGCCGTGGGCCGCGCTGGCGGCGAACACCGCCTCGGCGAGATCGGCCCAAACGCCCTCGCCGCTGCCGGTCATATGAAAGATGCCGCGCTCCGCCGCCGGATCGGCCAGCAGCCTTTCGGCCACCGCGATCACCGTATCGGCAATATCGAGCGCGCTGGTGGGATTGCCGATCTGGTCGGCCACCACGCCCAGTTCCTCGCGCGTTTCGGCCAGACGCAACATGGTTTTGACGAAATTGGCGCCAAAGGGCGAGTAAACCCATGCCGTGCGCAGAATCACCGCCTGCGGGTTGGCGGCCAGCACAGCCTGTTCACCCGCCAGCTTGCTGGCCCCGTAGACGCCCAGCGGGCAGACCGGATCGCTCTCGACATAGGGCGCGGATTTACTGCCATCGAACACATAGTCGGTGGAAATATGGATCACCTGCAAGCCCAGCAAAGCCGCCACCCGCGCCACCTCGCCGGCGCCAGCCGCGTTGATGGCAAAGGCCGCCTCGCGCTCGCCCTCAGCCTTGTCCACCGCCGTATAGGCCGCCGCCGAGACGATAACATCGGGCCGTGCCGCGCGGATCGCAGGTTCAATCGTTGCCAGATCGGCCAGATCGAGTTCCGGTCGGCCCAGTGCGATCACCTCATGCCCGCCATCGCCATGCTCTCTGGCCCGCTCGATCAGCGAGGTAACCACCTGCCCGACCTTGCCGGTGACAGCGATCCTCACGCGGTCTTCTCCAGCAGGCCCAGCCTTTCGCCGCCATAGCCCTCGCGCAAAGGCCCCCACCACCAGTCATTGTCGAGATACCACGCCACGGTCTTCTCGATCCCGCTGTCGAAGTCCTCCTGCGCGCGCCAGCCCAGTTCGGTTTCCAGCTTGGTGGCATCAATGGCATAGCGCGCATCATGGCCGGGGCGATCGGTCACGAAGCGGATGAGGTTCTCCCGCGGCTCGGCTGCAGGGCGCAACCGGTCGAGCACCTGACAGATGCGACGCACCACTTCGATATTCTGCCGCTCGTTGCGCCCGCCGACATTATAGGTTTCACCAGCGCGGCCCTTTTCCACGATGAGATCGAGCGCGCGGGCGTGATCCTCGACATAGAGCCAGTCACGGATATTCTCGCCCTTGCCATAAACCGGCAGTTCCTTGCCCGCCAACGCGTTGAGGATGGTGAGCGGGATCAGCTTTTCGGGGAAATGGTAAGGCCCGTAATTGTTCGAGCAATTGCTGACCACCACCGGCATGCCATAGGTGCGGTGCCACGCCTTGGCGAGATGGTCGCTGGCCGCCTTGCTCGCCGAATAGGGCGAGGAAGGATCATAGGGCGTCGTTTCTTCAAACAGCGCCGCCGGATCATGGTCAAGGCTGCCATAGACCTCGTCGGTCGAGACATGGAGGAAGCGGAAGGCGGCTTTCGCCTCGCCTTCCAAAGCGTTCCAGTAATGCCGCGCCGCCTCGAGCAGGGTGAAGGTGCCCACGACATTGGTGGTGATAAACTCCGCCGCGCCGGTGATCGAGCGGTCAACATGGCTTTCCGCCGCCAGATGCATGATGCGGTCAGGCTTGAAGCTCTCCACCGCCTCGGCCATCGCACCGGCATCGCGGATGTCGGCTTTCAGGAAGGTGTGGTTCGGCTTGCCCTCCACCGCCTTCAGACTGGCCAGATTGCCCGCATAGGTCAGCGCGTCGATGGTCAGGACATCATAGCCCTTGTCCAGCACCAGATAGCGCACCAGCGCCGAACCAATGAAACCGGCCCCACCGGTGACGATCACGCGAGTCATAGTCAATCCTTCATGCCATAATAGGGCGGCAGATCGGCCAGCCTGGGCTGAACCCTGTCCTTGGCCGAGAGCGTCGCGGCATCGGCCACATCGGGCCAGACCACGCCCACCGCCGGATCGTTCCACAGCATGCCCTTGTCATTCTCGGGGCTGTAGTAATTGGTCACCTTATAGGCCACGATCGAATCTGGCACGAGCGTGCAGAAGCCATGCGCAAAGCCGACCGGCACCCAGAGTTGGTTGCATTTCTCGGGCGTCAGTTCCACCCCGATCCACTGGCCAAAGGTGGGCGAGTCATGGCGGATATCGACCGCCACGTCGAAAATCGCCCCTTGCGCACAGCGCACAAGCTTGCCCTGCGCCATCGGGTGCGTCTGGAAATGCAGCCCGCGCAGCGTGCCGACCTTGGCCGAGAGCGACTGGTTCTCCTGCACGAAATGCACACGGCCACCCGCCGCCTCAAAAAAGCGATCTTCGCGGAAGATTTCGGCGAAATAGCCTCGCTCGTCACCCAGCTTGGTGGGGATAATCTCGACGGGGCCAGCCAATTCGAATGTCCTGAATTCCATTACCACTTTCCGAAACGGGGGAGCCGCATGTTCTTTGGGCTTCTTCTCCATAGAGCGCGCGCGCGCAAGGGCAATCTGCCACCGCATCGGTGATTTCGCGACAGACTGTGACAAGCCGTCGCACGCCTCTTGATCCCTCCCAGCGAGCCTGCCACAGGGGCATTGCCGCGCGGGGGGGGCGATCCTGCGAAAGGCCTGTGCCAACGGGAAACGCCAACGGGAAAATGCGCTGCCTGTGACCTTTGCCCCTGCCCCAACTGCCGCCACAGGACGCAACGTCCTGTTTCTGCAAGGCCCGCCCGGCCCGTTCTTCCGGCAATTGGCGCAGGCGCTAGCCGGGCGCGGCGCAACCGTGCACCGCATCAATCTCAACGGCGGCGATGAATATGACTGGTCCTCGCCGGTCGGCACAGGCCAGATACGCTGTTTTCGCGGCCGCGCGGCGGGCTGGCCGCTCTATGTCGAACGCTTTATGCATGAATATGGCATCACCGATCTGGTACTGTTCGGCGATTGCCGCCCGATGCATGTCGCCGCCCATCGCATGGCGCGCATCATGGGGGTGCGGGTGCATGTGTTCGAGGAAGGTTATATCCGCCCCAACTGGCTGACGCTGGAACGCGACGGGGTGAACGGCCATTCGACGCTGCCGCGCGACCCGCAAGAGATCCGCACCGCCGCGCAAGGGCTGGAACTGCCCGTGCCGCAACCCACCATCGGCGCTTCGCTGGGGCGGCGCACGCGCGACACCTGGGGCTATTTCCGCCATATGGTGTGGGGGGTCTTGCGCTATCCTTTCTACAAGTCGCACCGCCCCGGATCGATCATCTGGGAAGGCCTTGGCTGGGTGCGCGCTCAAGTGATGCGTGGCCGCGATGCCGCGCGGGCGCAGGCCACGCTCGCATCGCTGGCGGGTCAACGCTATTTCCTGTTCCCGCTGCAACTCACTTCCGATTTCCAGATCCGCGTGCATTCGCCCTTCGCCTCGATGCGGCAGGCGGCGGACTATGTGCTGGCCAGCTTTGCCGCCCATGCGCCCAAAGATGTGAAACTGGTGGTGAAGGAGCATCCGCTCGATTTCGCAAGCTGGGGCCGCTGGCGGTCCTATGTGGCGCGGCGCGCGCACCATCTGGGGCTGGGCGACCGGTTGGTGCATCTGGCGGGGGGAGACCTGAACGCGCTGGCGCTGGAGTCGCTGGGCATGGTGGTGGTCAATTCCACCTCGGCCACTTTCGCACTGGCCGGCGGCATTCCGGTGAAGGCGCTGGGCACGGCGGTCTATGCCATCGAGGGGATCACCGACACCGGCACCCTGTCTGCCTTCTGGACCAGCCCCACCCCGCCCGATCCCGCGCTATGGGATGATTTCTGCCGCGTGCTGCACCACCAATGCCTCGTGCGCGGCGGCCTGGCCAGCGAATCGGCCACGCGGATCCTGATCGAGGGCGCGGTGGAACGGCTGCTGGCGGACTAGGCTGGCAAACGCGTTGACGCAAAACACCCTTGCGATACAAGCATCTCTTAAGATTGATCGGCAGACATGCCAGCGAACAGGGATGTGCGGGATGAAGGTCAACTGGAAGAATGAATTGCCATCGATCCTGCTCTGGTTCCCGATCGGCTTTGTCTTTATTTATGCTTTTTCATGGATTTCCGACCATTATCTTGGCTGGAATCACTACCTCATAATAATTGTGGCCGCCCTCACCGCCAATTGGCTTCACGCCAAAATCGCGCGACGCTTGGGCTGGTGGACCTTCTACTAACCGGCCACGCGCATCCGTACCGATCCAGCACGTCACATCAGTAAGCTTTAGACTCCCCCCTCCCCCTTACAGGGCCCCCGTATTCACCAGCGCGCTTTCCACCGCCACGATCGGGCTGAACATCTGGCTCACCAGCTGGATCAGCTTGCTGGGCTGGTTGGCCGCCGCATTGCCGACATAGAGCACGTCCTTGTCCCGCATGGCGAAACGCTGGGCGAGGAAGAAGGTGCCCGCGTTCATCATGTTGAAGTGATAGACCACCGGCGCATCCTTGCCATCGGCGCCCTTTTCAAAGCGCATCACAAACACCGCCTTGGCATCGCCCAGATTGGGGTTCGGCCCGCCCGACAGCGCCAGCGCCTCGGCAAGGCTGAGCGCGGGGGCGGAGAAGTTGATCTGTTCCACACGCCCCGCCGCGCCCAGCACCGCGAAGGTCTGCGGGCGCTTGATCAGCTCGATTCGATCAGCGGGCTGGATACGCATTTCATGGTCGGCGCCTGCCATGATCTCGGCCAGACGGTATTCGATGCGGCGCGGCCCGCGCGTTACCTGCACGGCAATATCCTTGCCCTCGCCGCGCCAACCGCCCGCCAGCGCGATCACATCGGCCAGCGACTCGCGGTTGGTGGTAAGCGTCAGGCGACCGGGCCGCCCCACCTCGCCGCCCACGATCACGCTGTTGGTGACCGATTGGGCCACACTCACCATGACCTGCGGATCCTGCGACAGGCCTTTGAGCGCCTTGCGGATCATGGTGGACAATTCGCCCGCCGTATGGCCACCCGCGCGCAGCCGCCCGACGAAGGGCACGAAAATCTCGCCTTTGTCATCCACCCGCAGCGGAGGCAGACGCTCGACCTGCGCCGCACCGCTCGATGGCGCCGAAATGCCGGTGGCGGCCGTGCGTGCGCCCGCAAACAGCGCCACGCCCGCCTCGTAGATCTGCACATCGAGAATGTCGCCCGCACCGACCAGATCGGTCGGCGGCGGCAGCGTGTCATCTCCGCGCGGCAGCGCACGCGGCGGCGCCACGGGCAGCGCGGCCATCGTGTCCACAGCCACGATGCGGAACGGGCTATCACCGGCGGGGGTCGTGCTGTCGGCAGCTTTTTCCACCTGTTTGCCGGTCGGCCCGCTGATCGGCAGGCTGGCGCAGGCCGAAAGGGCCATCACCATCGCCAGCGCCGCTACGCTCTTGCCCGTGTGACCGATCACCTTCATGCCCGAATTCCCGCTTTAAGGACGCCCCCACAGGGAGCCAATGCCCCGCGCCCTTAACACCCCCCAGCGCGCCAAAGCAATCGCGCCTGCGATCAGTTGCATCCGCAATCCCCACCGGCATGAAAGATAGGATGCGGAATCGAAAGGAGACAGGCCCGTCCGTTCATGCTACATGCAGGCAACAAAGGCGTATTAAGCGCGCAGTGTCAGGCAGGAACGAGGGGCCCAACAGCAATGGCCACAGCCGTCAACCGTGCGATTGCGCGGATCCCGCATCTTGACACGTTTCTGGCCGAACATCCGCGTGCGCTGGCAGGCTGGGGGCGCAAGCCTTCTGGTTGGCGGGCGGTCAAGCTGGCCAAGGTGCTGCGCCGGTCCTATGTCATTCTGGAAGATGGTTTCCTGCGCTCGGTGGCGCGCGATGCACCCTCGCTCTCGCTGCTGGTGGATGACATCGGCTGCTATTACGATGCCTCCGCGCCTTCGCGCATGGAACTCGCCATCGCCAGCGGCGCCACCCGCGACGAAAGCGAACGCGCCCGCGCACTGATCGCGCAATGGCGCGGCTCGGGCCTGTCCAAATACAACCATGCGCCCGATTTTCAGGGCGACCTTCCAGCGCGCTATGTGCTGCTGGCCGATCAGGTCTATGGCGACCAGTCGGTACCCTGCGGCCTTGCCGATGTCGAAGCCTTTGCCGCCATGCTCGATGCCGCGCTCACCGATTGGCCCGGGCATAAGGTGCTGGTGAAAGTCCATCCCGATGTGCTGACCCATCAGAAGCGCAGTTGGCTACCCAAAGGTGCTTTGGACCATCCTCGCGTACAGGTGATCGCCGACGGCTGCCATCCGGTGCGGTTGATCCGCGAGGCGGATGCCGTCTATGCTGTCACCTCGCTGATCGGCTTCGAGGCTTTGGTGCACGGGCGCGAGGTGCATTGTTTTGGCATGCCTTTCTATGCCGGATGGGGCCTGACGCAGGATCGCCTGCCCGCGCCGCATCGCCGCCGCGCGCATGGGCAGGATCGCGCGCGGATCGAGGATATGGTGCATGCCGCTTTCGTGGTGGTGCCGCGCTATGCCCATCCGGTAACGGGGCGGCCTTGGGACGCGGCCAGCGCCATCGCCCATGCCGCGCAGGAACGCGCCACTATGCTGGACGGCTTGCTGGCCGATACGCGCGAACCGGCGCTGGTCTGAGGTTTTCGCCCGCATAATGTCGCGCCAGCCCACCACGGACCTCTATTTCCGCAACGCGATGGCGCCATGGATTGCGCGCTGGTGGCGTTCCGCGCCGATCCGCGCACAGGGCCAGTCGAGCTTTATCGCGGGCGACTGGTTTGTGCTGGTGCGGCGCGATGTGCCTCGCGTGATGCGCGAGGCTTTGGCATGGGGCGGCCGGCTGGCCTATGTGATCGACGATGATGTCGGCGCGGGCATGGCCTGCCCCGGTCTGCCCGAGCGCTATCGCGCCAGGCTGGCCGCGTTCGAGCGCCAGTTTCACCGCGATCTGCTGGCGCGGGCCGATGCGGTGCTGGCCGCTTCGGATGCGCTGGCCGTTGCGCTGACCGCCGAGCCGCGGATGCAGCGCCGCCTTGCCCCGCGACTGATCCGCATCGATCCGGTGTGGCGCCAGCCGCTGGCCGATCTTGCCCATTTCGGCGCACTGGAAAAGGGCGCCCCGCTGCGCATGGTGCAATTGGGCACCGGCAGCCATCGGGGTGCTTTGGCGCAAGTGGCGCCCGCCGTGCTGGCGCTGCTGGATCGGCACAAGGCGCTCACCTTCACCTATTTTTCCAGCCGCAGCGTCGATCCACGCCTTGAAAAGCACCCGCGCGCGCGGCGACTCGAGCCGATGACATGGCGCGAATACCAGCGCTGGATGGGCCGCCAGCACTTCCACCTCGCGCTCTATCCACTGGCACAGACGCCGTTTGACCGCGCGCGCTCCTCCTCCAAGCTGACCGAACATGCCATTCTCGGCGCAGCGGCGATCTATCCCGAAAGCTGGGCGCCGGCACTCAGTCTAGGCGATGGTGCCCTGCTGGCACCCGATGATCCGGCGCAATGGGAAGCGGCCATCGAGGATGCACTCGCTCGCGGCGCCAACCTACGTTCAATTGCGGATCATGCACGTACCAAGCTGGCTTGCGCCAATCCTGCTGCGGTGCAACAAGCACTGTGGAGAGGATTGCTGGGCATGGGATTGTAATGCGTTTTTACCCGAGCCTGCTGCGCGTTGCCATCCGCCGTCCGTCCGTCGCCGCGCAGGCGCTCTATTGGCATGTCACCGGCAAGAAACTGCGCGCGCGCAACATGCTGCGCCTATCGCGCTCGCAAAGTCCGGGCGCCTATCGGGACTGGATGCGCCACCGCGAGCGTCTGGCGGAAAGGCTGGAACAGGCCCGCGCCGATTTGGCTACATGGGATCATGCACCCCGCCTGTCGGTGATCCTGCATCACGGCGCGAACGAGACCACCGCCGATCTCGAACGCCGCCTCGCCGCTTTGGAGGCGCAGATCTATCCCGACTGGGAGCTGGTGCTGGTCCCCTCGCGATCAAGCCTGCCCACCCGCAGCCCCGCCGCGCCGCGCATCGCGCTGGTGGCCAGCCGTACCGACCATCCGGCCAAGGCGCTGGCGCTGGGCATTGAGGCGGCCAGTGGTGACTATGTCCTACCGTTGGGCGGCGATGTCGTGCTCGCGCCTGACGCCCTGTATCAATTCGCCCGCGCCCTGCGCGACAATCCGCAGGCCGATGTGCTCTATGGCGACGAGGACCGGCTGGTGCCCCGTCTGCGACCTGGCCTCAAACGGGTGCAGCCGTGGTTCAAACCGGCATGGAACGCGGAACTGTTTCTGGCGCAGGATTACCTCTCCGCCTGTTGCCTGTTGCGGCGCGAGGCCGCGCTGGGCGAACCGCCAGCCCATCCCGCGCTCGACGGGGCGGCGCTCTATGCGCTGCTGCTGCGGCTGACCGACCGCAAGGGTGCGGTGCATGTGCCCCATGTGCTGGCCCATCGCACGGCGCCCAGAGACGATGGTCCCGAGCTGCGCGCCAGCCGGTTGCTGGCGCTGGGCCAGCATGTGGGGCCGCGCGGTGGCACCGCCCGCGAGGGCCCCTTTGGCAACACGCTGGTCGAATGGCCCCTGCCCTCGCCCGCGCCGCTGGTCAGCATCATCATTCCCACGCGCGACCATGTAGCCCTGCTCAAGACAGCGGTGGGCGGGGTGCTGACCGGCACGCGCTACCGCAACGTCGAGGTGCTGATCGTCGACAATGGCAGCGTAGAGCCGGAAACGCTGGCCTATCTGGAGCGGGTTGCGGGGAATCCTCGGGTGAAAGTGATCCGCCACGACGCGCCCTTCAACTATTCCGCGCTCAACAATCTGGCAGCAAAGCAGGCGGCAGGCGACTATCTGTTGCTGCTCAACAACGATGTCGAAGTGGTGGACGAGGACTGGCTGGGCTGGCTGATGCGACAGGCGGTTCGAGAGGGTGTTGGCGCGGTAGGCGCCAAGCTGCTCTATGACGATGGCAGCATCCAGCACGCAGGCGTGGTGATCGGCATGGGGGACGCGGCGGGCCATGCGCATCGCTTCCTCAAATCAGGCGAGGAGGGCTATTTCGCCCGCGCCCATTTGCCGCATCAGGTGTCCGCCGTTACCGGCGCCTGCCTGCTCGTGGAGCGCGCCAAATTCGAGGCCGTGGGCGGGTTGGACGAGGCTGGCTTTGCCGTGGCCTTCAACGATGTCGACCTGTGCCTCAAGCTACAGGCAGCGGGGTGGCGCAATATTTACGAACCGCGCGCCGTGATGATCCACCACGAAAGCAAATCCCGCCCCAAGGACCACCGCCCCGATCAGCTAGCCCGCTGGCGCAGAGAGCTTGACCTGCTGCAAAACCGCTGGGGCACGGCGGGGTATGTGGATCCGGTGCATCACAGGGCGTTGGATCGGCGACAGGAGAGTTTTCATATCAGGCTTTAGAACACTGCAACTTGGGCAACGCTAGGCCGTAGACTCATTAACCCGCAGCCACAGGCGCATTGAGGCGAGTTGGACCATGGCGAGGAAGTTTTCGGCCAACTTGTCGTAGCGGGTGGCAGCACGGCGGAAGTGCTTCAGCTTCGAGAAAAAGCGCTCGATCAGGTTTCGCTCGCGATAGAGCCATGTGCTGAGGTAGGGTTTCGGTCGCCGGTTGCCCTTGGGAGGGATGTTGGCGAACGCGCCCTTCTTGCGGAGTGAAGCCCGAATGCGATCCGCATCATAGGGTTTGTCCGCCAGCACGATTGTTCCAGCGCCTACATGGTCGAGCAGGCCATCTGCAACTTGGCCGTCATGGCTTTGCCCTGCGGTCAGGCTTAGCCGAATGGAGATACCTTGCCCGTCAACGACGACGTGGATTTTGGTCGTGAGCCCACCTCGGGAACGACCGAGACAATGATCTCGATCCCCCTTTTTGCCGTCGCGGCCTGTTGGTGCGCTCGGATGGAAGTGCTGTCGATCATCTGGATGTCCCCATCATGTGCGGCGGTAATGGCATCCATCATCCGGTCCCAGACGCCAGCCTTTCGCCATGGCACAAAGCGGTTGTAGCAGGTGGTGCGCGGACCGTAACGCTCCGGCAGGTCGTGCCAAAGTGCACCGGATCGTAAGACCCAGAAGATGCCATTCAGCACGTGCCGATCATCGACACGCGGCACGCCTCGCGGCTTGTTGGGAAGCCGCGGCTCGATCACGCGCCACTCGAAGTCGGTTAGGTCATATCGGCTCATGCCGACGCTGAATCAGAGTTCAGCCCGATTTGAAAGCTGGAAATCACAGTGAACGCATAGGTTTGAATAGCCCCTAGATTTCTGGACGCCTTCTATCCTAATTTTGAGGACAGGAGGCGGTGATGGGAAAGCCCAATTTCAGTGATGAGTTCAAGCGCGACGCGGTGGCCCAGATCACCGAGCGCGGGTATCCGGTGGCGGAGGTTTCCGAGCGGCTCGGCGTCAGTCAGCACTCGCTCTATGCATGGAAGCGGCAGCTGGCCAGGCAAGTATCCGGCGACGCTGGCAAGGATGCCGAGATCCGCCAGCTAAAGCACGAGCTGGCTCGGGTGACCGAGGAGCGCGACATCCTAAAAAAAGCCTCTGCGTATTTCGCCAGGGATGCAAAGTGAGATACGCGTTCATTGCCGAGCATCGCGACCGCTTTGGAGTGAGAGCCATGTGCCGCTGCCTCGCCGTGCAGCCCAGCGGTTTCTATGCCTGGCAAAAGAGCCCGCTGAGCCATCGGGCTCGGGAAGATGCCCGGCAGACCGATCTGATCCGCAAAGCGTGGAACGACAGCGGCAAGGTCTATGGCTACCGCAAGCTGCACGACGACCTTCTGGATCACGGCGAGACCTGCTGCCCCAACCGCGTTGCGCGATTGACCCGGCTGGCGGGTATCAGGGCCCAGATCGGCTACAAGCGCCGCCCTGGCAGCTACGGTGGCAAGCCCTCCCTGGTGGTAGACAACACTCTGGATGGCAGTTCGACGTAGCTGCGCCAGACCGTGCTTGGGTGACAGACATCACCTACATCCGCACCTTGGAGGGCTTTGCCTATCTGGCCGTCGTGATCGATCTCTATTCCCGCCGGGTAGTGGGTTGGTCGATGCAAAGTCGGCAGACCACCGAGGTGGTGCTGCAGGCGCTGCACATGGCGGTATGGCGGCGCAAGCCGAAGCAACGGGTGCTGATCCATTCGGACCAGGGCTCGCAGTTCACCAGCATGGATTGGGCTGCCTTCATCCGGGCACACAACCTTGAGCACTCGATGAGCCGACGCGGCAACTGCCATGACAATGCCGTCGCCGAGAGCTTCTTCAACCTGCTCAAGCGCGAGCGCATCCGTCGCCGCACCTACAAAACGCGCGAGGAAGCCAGGCAGGACGTGTTCGATTACATCGAGATGTTCTACAACCCGGTGCGCAAGCAGTTCAGGAACGAGATGCTGTCGCCCGTCGAGTTTGAACGGCAGCAGATTTTGAAAGTGGAAGGCGTCTAGAAAACTAGGGGCTATTCACTCTCCGCGAGAAGGGCGCGTTCACCAATATCCCACCCAAGTCCAATCGCCGGTCAAAACCCTACTTCAGCACTTGGCTCTACCGCGAGCGGAACCTGATCGAACGGTTCTTCTCAAAGCTGAAGCAATTCCGTCGCATTGCGACCCGCTACGACAAGCTGGCCGAAAACTTCCTCGCCATGGTCCAACTCGCCTCAATGCGCCTGTGGCTGCGCGTTTATGCGCTACGGCCTAGTTCTAAAGGCCGACGTAAACCCTCAGACCTTCCTCGAGATCGCTGTACATCGTGCCGTGCCCCTTTTCGAGAACCATCGCCCTGTCGCAGAACTCGCGGATGAGATCGGCGCTGTGCGAAGCAAGAATAAGGGCTCGATCAGCCCGCTTCTCGAACAGTTCATGTCGACATTTCTGGTGGAAATTATGGTCACCCACCAAAATGACCTCGTCGATCAAATAGCAGTCAAACTCGATTGCAAGACTGAGCGCAAAAGCCAGACGCGCCTTCATGCCGGCTGAATAGGTCTTGACCGGCATCTTCAGCTGGCGGCCAAGTTCCGTGAAGTCTTCAACAAAATCCTTGATGTCGGAATAGTCCTGTCCGTAAATTCGGGCGATGAAACGGGCATTGTCGTAGCCGGTCAAACTGCCTTGAAAGCCGCCGCCAAAGCCGAGCGGCCATGACACGGACATGTTGCGAGTGATCTTGCCCGAGGTTGGCATCTCGACCCCGCCCAGCAATTTGATCAGCGTGGTTTTACCGGCGCCGTTGCGCCCCAGAAAACCTACATGCTCACCGCGCTGGATCGTGAAATCGAGATTGCGCAGCACATGCTTGATGCCATGCCCCATCGGATAGGATTTGCAGAGATTTTCGCAGCTTATCATTCGACCACCATCGTGCGCCGTACACGACGGCACAAAGCGAGCCCAAGCAACATGAGTGGCAAAATCACCGTCAGCGGAAAAAACAGATCATATTGGGGCGCGACGGCTGGTCCGAAAATGCCCGAGCGCATCATCTCCATAGCATGCACCGGTGGTGAATAGGACACTACCCGCGCAAAGGAGCGCGTCAGCCAAGACGCCATGAAAAATGTCCCCGAAAACGGAACCATCATATAGACTGTGACCGGAAAAACCTTTTCCACAATGTCCGACATCTCGCTCAATGCAGCACAGATCAGACACACCGACAGGGTAAAAAGCCCCCAGTAAAGCCAGCCCAGCATGAACACCGACATATCGGTGGGCACGGGAAACTCACTCACCGCGATCAACAGGCTGGCTATGAAAATGTAGGCCATGGAGTGGCCGATAAACTCTATGATAAAGCGCACCAACACCAGATCCAGAATCTTGACCTGCCGATGATACAGCAGGCTGGCATTGGCAGTCAAAGCACCTACCGACCGCGAAATCGACGTGCGAAACAAAACCAAGGGAATATAGCCGGTCGCCACAAAGGCTATCACGCTGATCCCGTGATCCATCGCCCCCTTTTCAAAGCGCCAGAGAATACCAACCAGCACTGCAAAGAGCAACGGCTCGACCATCACCCACAAAAAGCCGATATTCTCGCGCCCGAAGCGGGTAATCAGCTCGCGCACCATCAGCGCCTTAACAACCCTTACCTGTATGTCCAGCCCCCGACGCAGCGGTGTCATGCTTAGTCCTCCGGCGCGTGCTCAAGGATGCCAACCACAAACATCCAAATCACAAAATACAGGCACAACGAGGCGACAAACACCGTCAGGATAATTCGCAAGCGATGAGGCAATTCCGGCAGGTCGGGCGTGTTGGGCTCAACCACGCGCTCCAGATAGAATTGCTGGCGGATGGCATCGGAACGCGCCTGCTCAAGAAAGGCGTTGGCAGCAGCCAGATTCTGGGTCGCGAACTCCTGCTCGACTAGGCGCTTTTCGTAGCCCGATAGTTTGCTGGCGATGCCTTGGCTCGTCCCCACAGCCTTGCCCTCCTGTGCGCCGATCTCGCGGGAAATCGCAGCCATTCGAGCGCGCAGTGCAGGAAGCGCGGGATTGGCAGGTGCGGCGCGCTCCATCTGGTCGATTTGTGCACTGAGCGTTGCACGTTCGGTCTCTAACCGGTTGGCCACCTCCAGCACGCCCGAGGCCTGCTTCGCCGGGTCCAGCAGCTTTTCCTCGTTGCGGTAACCACGCAACGCCAAACGCGCCTGCTCGACACGCTCCTGCGCGCGACTTACCCGCGTCTCTGCCTCGGATATGCCTTTCGCATAAGCTCGCTGGTTGAGGCTGTTCACGAGATTCTCGCTGAGTGTCAGCAACTTCTCGTCGATCTTCGCTGCATCGTCAGGGGTAAACGCTCGAACTTTCAGTACAACGACACCTGAATCATGATCGAGCTCGGCGCTGACCATTTTAGAATAGTACCGAAACAGGTTTTCATCCGCCCGAGACACGAAAGGAGCGGGATAACGCGAAAGCCCATCCACGCCGTCGCGGGCGTAAAGTTGCTCGAGGGGTAAGGCCTTGGCGACCGCCTGCATCGCAGAGCGCGACCGGATATAGTCCATCACCTCACTTGCCTGCTCTTGCCCAGCGCTCAAACCAGTCGACTGAAACAGGTTGGCAATGGTGGAAACCTGCCCGCCACGCTGGTTCGGCGCCTTGATAACGAAACGCGCCTCGGAAACATATTGATCGCTGGCGATGAGCCCGTAGTAGATCATCGACAACAGGGTTGGGACCACAACAGCCAGAAAAAACCAACGGTTGCGACGCACATGCTGCATCAACCCCATCATCTCAAACACTCTCCATTCCGATCCAAGCGACCCTTATCCCTCTCAGGGACCAATCCACAAATCGCTTAGGCGCTTGCCCCCTAAAAGGCAACCAAACCGCCCCCCAGATTGGCCGCCTGTTCCGGTCGGAACCACACTCAATCCCTCACAAATTGCAGAATGGATTCACGCAAAGCGAGGTCGGCAAGATAGATTTCCTCTGGATTGAGAATGCCCATCCGCCTCATTTGACCGATGTGCCAGTAAAGCAGCCAGAAAATATGGTCATTGCCTTGCAAATTGAAGGATTCAAGGAAAGCCAAATGGTTAGCCGCCACCTGCTCAGGCGCAACATTGGGCAACAGGCGATCAACGAATCGGTCGATGTTAGCGGCAAGGACCCAGCACACTTCGAACAGCATCCATTTGCGATTGCTCGAAATCGTGTTGGAGCCGTGTATGCGATATTTCATCAGAGCTGCAGGAAGATTGACACAGCGATATTGTGAGCAGATGCGCAACAGAAAATCCCAGTCATGGGCAAATCGCAAATTGCGCATAGCCCCCGCCTGTTCATACACTTGGCGACGGAACATCATGTTCGATGTGGTCGACACGAAATTCGCCATCAGGGCATTCAGCGCATAATCATCGGTTCCTGCAAAACTGGCTACCTTGTTCGCGATAGGCCAAGGGTCCATGTTGAGCCACCCCATCTTGGTGCCCAGAGGTTTGCTATCGACATCGACCACCTCGATCCAACTGGAGACCAGCATCAACGCCTCGTCAGCCTCGAAAGCCTCCATGCATCGGGAGAAACGCTCCGGGTGGTACTCGTCGTCGGAATTGAGAATAGTTAGAAACTCACCCCTAGCCATCGCAAGGCCACGGTTGATCGTGTTGTGCGCCCCGCGATTTTCCTGCTGAATATGGATAATTCGAGGATCACGGGCAGCGTAGGCCGCCAGAATTGCATTCGATCCATCTTTGGAACCGTCGTCAATCACGATCAGCTCCCAATCGGCAAAACTTTGCGCCAATACACTATCTACGCAACGCTCGATGAATTTTTCGTGGTTATAGCTGGGAATAACAACACTGATCATGAGTTCACCTTGTTGAACTTGGCGAACATCCCGGCAATCCCGGCGTCAAGGCTGATTTCGGGCGCCCAACCCAAAACCGCCGCCGCCCGTCCAATCGCCAGCGCGTTACGCCGCACATCAATTGATCGCGCCTGCTCGAAGCGGACTTCCAGTTCGCTCCCACTGACTTGACCCACCAACCTGCACACTTCGACCAGCGAGGTTTCCTGACCCGAGCCGATGTTGATCATCTGCGCCCCCCCCGAGAAATCGGCTGCAAGGCCAACCGCGCGGGCCACATCTTGAATATGGACGAAATCGCGGGTGTTCAGCCCGTCTCCCCAAATTGTCACCGGCGCTCCACTCAAGGCCGCTTCAACAGCGGCGGCCACAAAGCCTAGCCGCCGTGAGCCCTGTTGGCCCGGCCCATAGGGATTCGAAACGCGCAGTGACACAACACTAATGCCCGTCCGGCGAGACACCTCCACCAAAGCTTGCTCGGTTACGACCTTGATCGTTCCGTAAAGGTTGATGGGGTGCCGCGCGACATCTTCATGAGTGGGAATGATATTCGTGTCACCATACACGGTGCCGCCTGAGGACAGGAATACGAAACATTGGCCCCCGTGTGCCGCGGCGCTCTCGGCAAGCGCCACGACTGGCACGACGTGGTCCTGAACTGCCTGGGCCAGACTGGCCACCGGTGTGGCTGGAAAAATACTGCCAGCCGCGTAAATAACCGCGCGCCGCCCCTTCAGTAAGGTCCCTAACTCAGGATCCCCCATCGAACCGAAGCGCCAATCAATAGGTCCCAGTTGCTGCGGCGGGGGAACTCGGGTCAACACAGTCACATCCGGATTCCGCTGCGCCAACATGGTGGCGCTAGCCTGTCCTATCAATCCACCGCCAACGACCAGATAACCACCCGCTTCACAAGTCATGCACCGGCCCTGCCCTGTCATTGGCCCGTCGCAGTATGGTTGAGGCTGTCCAGCGCTGCATCAAAGCATGCACGATACTGGTTCTGTATCGCGTCCATCGAAAAGCGCCGAGCCACGGTATCGGCATGTTCGACTGCAGCAGCCTTGTACACGGGATAGTCCGCCAAAAAGGAAGTAATGCCCCGAGCCAAACTGACGGGATCACCGATCTTCTCGAATGTCAGACCGCTACCGTACTCGCGAAAGACGAGACCGATGTCTCCTGTATCGGTGCAAAGCCCCGGCGTTCCCAGCGATAGGGCTTCGAGTAAGGCGATAGGAAGTCCCTCGTAATGTGAAGTGAATACAATGGCATCGATCACTCGCGACAATTCGAACGAGTTCTGCACATAGTCGATGCGCCGCACACGCCCGTTCAGTCCCCTGTTGGCCAGTGCCTCGTCGACACTGCCGTCAAGTTCGCCAGATCCCACGACAAGGAAATCAACGTCCGACGGTCCATTGCGTACAACATGCTCGATCATGCCCACAAAATCGAGGGGGGCCTTCTGCGCGGTCAATCGGCCGATTGAGGCCAGATAGCGTTTGCCCGGCTCCAATCCAAATTTGGCGCGCAAGGTTTCAGGCTCAATCGCCAGAGCCTGCGCCCGCTTTTCAGTCGAGATTACCGAATAGATCAGATCAATTCGTCCGGCATCCATGCCCAGTTGATCGATAAACAGGCTGCGGATGCGCGAGTTGATAGCAATGAAACGGTCGAAGGACAGCAAGCCCGGATCACGTTGACGATAGAGGCTGACCCATCCTTGATCGGTGTCGTAAACCTGCTGGTCTACAATCGCTGCACTGGCAAATATCCGCCTGATATTGGCGGTGTTAGCAGCCAGCCACGGACTGCCGTTGCAAATCCAAACCAATTCCGGTCGATATAAGGCTTCAAGACGTCGCAAATAGGGGACGATTTCGTCATGCCTGCCAATTTCAGTGAGGTCGTAAACCGCCTTGGCACAGGTATGGAATTGGTGATGCAGCGAACCGTGCGCGGCTGCCAGTCGCTCGAAAGTGACAATGACGAAATCGTAGTCAGCTTTCAGGCGAGCGATCACCTCCGCCGTGTTCCTTTCCACCCCGCCCACCGCAAGGAAGGTAGGAAACACGAAAACCACCGGCTTCGAATTTTGCGCACCACGCATTCGGAAATTTCCAGTTACAAGGGACATACGATCAGACATCGGTCTGCCCCTCGAAATAGCCATAGCTGTCCAACAGTCTGGCATGACCGCCAAACAGGGTTTCGAAGGGTATTACATCGCCTTCGTCCTCCCCGAATATCCGGATAACTTTGCCAAATTTATTCGCCCCAGCGCGCCTGATTACCCTCGTCGCCCCATCGGAAGCGAGGCCGATGGCCGATCCATCATGCAGGCCAAAGGACAGAACTATCTGGCCAATATCGGGGTTGACCTCGACAAAGAGTTGCAATTGCTGGAGGTTTGCCAGATTGATGAAAGACCCGCGCCCGGGCCGGTAGACCATGCCTGGCGTTGGCGTGTCAGAACGCAAAGCATAAGTGACCGGTGCGAAGGCATCGCGATAGGCAACCTGCAATTGGGCGAGATGAGCAAGATCTTCCGCCTCCACCACAAGACCAATGACAGCATTTGCGCCAGCGCGAGGCGATACCTTTCCGCCTATTATCGGCGCGGCATAACACCTTTCCGGCTGATTGAGTACGCCAAGCAAGACATCGACTAGATCAAGCTTAAGCCGGTCATGCAGCTTCAGCAATTCGTTAATCAAAGCTTGATCCAGCACGAGCTCCACCGCCGCTGACTGGATAACCGGGTCGGTCACGCCGTCAACGACCGCCCGAGCATAGCCCATTTCGAAAGAGAAGGCGAAAAGGCGAGAATAGAGACGCGACAGGCTGTCCAACAGCGGCGGATCTAGCTCGCTATGCCGTGCCTCACAGGCTTGAGCGATGGCTTCCAGCTGACCGTAGACATCAAAACTGCGTCCCCGTCGTGTCTGGACCCGCCGTTCCCATGCCTCTCGCCACGCGGCCAGGGGAATAATATGGCCCAGTTCAGGGTGCTGGCGTTCAAACACACGCGCCATTTCACCGGCCGACTCCTGACGCACGCAGAATTTGCGAACATCCGCATAGGAGTGAAGATGGTCGCCCCAGGCTTCGGGAAGATAGAATATGCGCATACCCTTGCGAGCCAGCCTGTAGCCCAGCTCTACATCCTCGAAGCCGTATTTGTAAAAGCTTTCATCAAAAAGAACGGGTTCGGACAGCAGGAATTCGCGGTCAATTGATACATTGCAGGTATAGAAATGCCTGAAATCGGTAAATCCGTTGCGCGGCAGGTGCAAAAATGAGAACTGCTCGCAACCGATTTCAGTAATATGCTTCATCAAATGATTGACAGCGAGATCAGGGTGCCAGCCGCACTCTCCCAACACCGCATCCGTAATGGGTAGCTCACGCAATTTTTCGATATGTCGGTTGATAATGTAGGGATCGGGATAGATATCATCGCCCAAAAACAGGATCTTGGCGCCGCGCGCACAGGCTATTGCCGCGTTGCGAGCGCTTGAAGCGCCACCATGCTCATTGCGCAGGATCGTGATCGGCAAATCATGCGAGGCACGCTCCAGTACCTCGAGCGTATCATCGCTTGATCCATCGTCGGAAAACAGCAATTCATAGCTGTAACGTGTATGACGATGGACATCACGCCATGAATCCAGTAATTTAGGCAGCATCTTTGCCCGATTATAGGTCGGGATAACCACGCTCATTTCGAGATCGCTGCGGAACCTCCCCGAAGGCTGCCAAGCCTGCTGTACCGGCTTGAGCGCCAGCAAGTCGATGATCGGCGAGGACGAAGCACGCCCCTCTGCCTCGCCAAACAAAACATAATGCTCAAACGGATTAAGATCGCTCGACGCAACATCCGGATTGTCTTGCAGATAGAAGCTCGTACTAAAATCCGGCGTTGGCTGACGCCCCTCTCGCCACCCCCATTTCAGATAATGCTTGAGCGGATCGAGCCCCGCCTCGCGAACATCATGATAGGTAGCAAGGTAGTAGGCCCCATCGAAATAAGGCCGGATGACATCTTCAACCGCCGCTCTGACTGCGGCCCTGTCTGGCTGCACTTCCGTTGCGGACGCGGCCATCTTCGGCTTACGTCCTTCGCCGCGCCCGTGGCGCACAAAATGAAGGAGCGGATTGATGCCGCTGCGTGCCACATCAGGGTAGGATGCCAGATAATAATCGGTATCAAAGCAAGGCGAGGGATCACGGGCCTCACGCCAGCCATACTTCACATAGTGACCAAGCGGATCAAGCCCCGCATTTGCGACATCCGGATTGCGCTCAAGATAGAAACCCGCATCAAAATCATCGCCGAGAAGGCGACGCAATCGATACAACTCCCACCGGCGTCGCAGATTCATTAGAAAGAACTTTCGCTACAAGACCAACCAAACCGCAGGGCCTCTCATACAGGCCCTCTCCATGTTTACAACATAGGGCGAAACCGCAAAATGCTCATAGTGGTTCACGGCCCTCGGCCATACCGTGGTTGATGAAATGCGTCAGCGGATCGCCTCCGTCGAGCGCGACATCGGGATAGCGTCCAAGATAGGATGCCGCATCAAAGAGACCGCTGCGTGCCAGCTTGCGCCAGATCCGGGCCTGCTTTTTCTCGGCAGGCAGGAGATTCCACCACCATGGTGTATTCAACAAGGTAACCGAAACGGATTGCAGCCACGCGATTTGCCATTGAGATAGCTCAACGCTTTGCTGCGCCACTCCACTAATAGCTCGTTCTTGGGCCAGTCGATCTTCCAGTTCGCACGCACGCTGACTGGCGGCCTGCCGCTCCGCCTCGGACGTCGTCGCCTGCTCACCCAGCCACTGAAGGTCCTGTTGAGCAAGGTCCAATCGCGACTCCAGCGCCCGCACATGATCGGTCGCGTCCCGCAGGGTCTGGTCTAGCAACGCCAATTCATGATCATGACCGTCGCGCTGTCGGACCAAACCTGCTTCGGCGACCTGAACAAGCATCCGCGCCTGTCGGAGTTCAGCATCTTGTACGCCAAGGGCCTTCTCAGCTTGTTCAGCGCGTAGTGCCGCTGCACGCAACTGACCCGACAACTGAAAAACCCACCCCTCCGCTGCCGCCAGGCGATTCGCCAGTGCCTGCTGCTGACTCTGCAGTGCATCTTCGCGCCGTACGATCTGCTCCAAAGCAGTGTCCTTTTCGGCCAACATGGCTCGGGTAGCTTCCAGATCGTGCCAAACCTGCTCGGCTTCCTCGCATTTTTGCGCCAGAGCACTGTCTAGTGTGTCCCCCCGCTGACGCACCCTCTCCAGCACCCGCCCCATGTCATCCAGCTCGTTTTGAAGGGTAGCTTCGTCAGTCCTTGCACGCTGGATTGAAGTAAGCAACTGCTCCCGCTCAGCCAGCAGTTGCGCTCGCTCGACTACAAGGCAATCGTGCTCGTGACGATCGCTGGCCCGCGCCTGCTCAAGGGCATCGTGTGAAGCACGCAGCTGGTCCAATTCGACTTCCAGCCTTAGGTGCGTAGCCAACCACTCTTGACGCTCGGCAAGCAACTGCTCGTACTCAGTCGTCCGATCACCTTGCTGCTGTACGAGTGCAGCCACCTTCTCCTCCAAGCGGCTCCGGTCGGCATTCCAAGCTTCTCGCTCGTTGAGCAAATGCAGACGATCGGCCGCCAGACCTTGCTGATGCAACTGGGCGTCCTCGAGGTTCCGTGCCAAAGCTTGCCGCGCCTCTCCGCCGTCCCGCAGTTCGCCGATTAGCCCTTGCAACACTCGCGCGAAATGCGGACTGGCCGCATCAAACGCTTCCCGGATGGCATCGATCTCAACATAGTCGCCAACCGCCTCACCCTCCTCCTCCCAGCGCGAAAAAATTGCCCAGACCGGTCCGATCCAGTCGCTAGCCGCATTCTTGAGCCGACGGCCTTGCGAGAAGCTATGATGGTGCTTGCGCCCCGCATCCAGAAAAGCGTCGATCTCGCCATCAACCAGCGCGCCGCCGCGCGGCCATGTCAGATCAAAGGTCTCCCCGATCGACTCGGCAACGCCCGGCCAGTCTGCCAGCAGTCGATCATAGGCAATGATACTCCGCGGTCGACCTCTGGTGGCCGCCTCAAGATCCAGCATATACCGCAACCACAAAATCTGCGCGTAATTGGGGTTCATCCCGTCACGCTTGTGAAGCGACGCCGCCACCTCGAGCGGATTGCGAAATGGAATGACGAGCGCGAGCGTGATGTTCAAGTTGTCAAATGCCGACAACCATACCGGCATCAGACGACACAGACGCGGGTCTTTCAACACAAACAGCCGCGCGTCACCAAATTCCTCGGTAAGCAGGCCCGCAATCTGTTCGGCAACCCCTTCAGCTGCGGGCGACTCAAGCCATTCCCTTCGGAAGGTCTGATAATCGTCCCAAGCCGATCCGGAAGACACCAGAAGCCCCTCGTTGAAGGCCGCGATTCTTTGCGATTCCCAATGACCGAGATCATTGCTGTGATTGCTGCCGATTAAGGTCTTGGGCAAAGTACAACCCAGTTGCGACAGTACTCTGGTCAATGCACTAGTTCCGGACCTGTGCATCCCCAGCACCACAATTGCGGTCCTGCGCACATCCGAAACACCGCTCTTTTTAACCATGCCAGCAACCTGCATCTTATTTCAAAGGGAGGAAAATACCATCTGCGCCCTGGGCAGCAACAGAGTCATGTTCTCCCGACGATAGAGCGCCGCTTTTGAACCGGAATGAGCCTCTGCGCCATCCGTATTGCACGACAACATTATAAAAAAAGCATTAAATCCACAGCTGCTGGGCCACCGTCGCCTGTACGACACCACCATTACCCCCGCCCGTCGGCTCGGTCGATAGCGACACCCCATTTGTGCAAACAACTCAGATGACGCCATCAGCAATATTGGTTTGTACCATCTGCGCGCACAACCATGCAGCCAGCCTGTCATCGCCATAGTCTGGCGAGACGAGATAGGGCAGACCGGTAACAGGCGTTCCATCGATGCGGTTAGGGCGACTGCGCACACCCGCCCACCCATCAAGCAAGCTGCCCACATCGATCGCCACACCGCTGCGTCGCCGCACTGCGCCGCAATAAATTTTACCTAGAACACCAGCCCCGACCAGCACCAACTCCCCCGGCTCCACGAGAGTAATGCGCTCCAGCACCGCAGCATAGCCATCGGGCCAGTGCTGCTCGCGGACACTGCCGGGAAAACCCGCCTCCCCGCGCACCAGCCATTGCCGCACCTCGAGATTGAAACAGGCCCGCAAATCCTGAGCCAGATCGCGACAGCCGATCAGCGTCACACGCTCCACGGCGCTCAACAGGCGCCCCATCGCCTTGGACCACTGGAGGTAGAAATGCATCGCGGCATCGACGACCATCGGCCAGACATCCGCATAGAGTTCTTGCATCACGGGAAACAGGGCACGGTATCGGATCGATCCATTGGCTTGCGCCAAACGCGGGAGGCCGACTACATCGCATCGCAGCATGGCCTCCAGCGCCTCGTTACGTATCTGCTCAAGCTCCATGGTTGTCAGCGCCTGATCGCCAAACCAAATCGCAAGACTGTGGGCCACTTCCGCCGCCATTTCCGGCTGGTCATGCGACAACACCGCCCCCTCGCCGTCGCCCAGCCGGATCAACGAGAAGCCCCGCTTTTCGCGCAAGGCCGCCTCGATGGCATGCACCACCGGCAGCAGACCGACGCGGGGCCAATGCAGAGCCTCCATGTCATCCATGCTGAGTCGCCCCCGCCACTACATCCACCGTCTCGTCCACCATCGCCTCCACGCCCTTGGCGGTGGGGTGAATATGATCCGGCAGTTGCAAGTCCGGCCGATTGTACACCGGCTTGAGGAAGAAAGGCACCAGCACCGCACCATACTTCTTGGTCAGCGCCGGAAAAATCGCGTCGAAATCGCGCTTATAGGCTGGCCCCATATTGGGCGCGGCCATCATACCCATCATCACCACCTTGATATGCCGCTCGGCCAGCTTGCCCAGCAGGTCGTCGAGATGTTCGCGCGTGTTTTCGGGCCTTTGCCCGCGGAGCATATCGTTGCCGCCAAGGCTGAGGATCACCAGATCGGGCGCTGGTCCACTGCCCAGCGTGAAATCCAGCCGCGCGAGACCATCGGCGGTGGTGTCGCCCGAAACACCGGCGTTCACCACCTGCGCATTGATTCCCTTGCGTCGCAACGCCGCCTGAAGCCGCAGCGGATAGGCTTCCTCGGGCCGCAGTCCATAGCCCGCGAACAGCGAATCCCCCAAGGCGACGATGCGGACCACCGGTCCCTGCGGTGCGGGCGGCATGTCGGGCAAAGGCGCTTGCACACCGGTGGTGGCCGCCTTTTCGGGCGAAACTTCTTTTTTGCACCCGCCCAGCGCCGCCACGCCTGCCACCGCCACCAGCGCCATAAATCCTGCCCTTAATGTCATAAATTGTATCGCCTGCTTGCCTGCATCGCGCGCGATGCCCATACCTTTATTGTGACCAACGCCCCCGATAGCAAGCCCGCCCTGTGCGCCACCGCCCTCACGCTGACCCTTGGGGATGGCGATGCGGCCACGCCGATCCTCAAAGGGATCGACCTAACCGTGCCAGCGGGGCAGGTGCTGGCGATCCTTGGCCCCTCGGGCAGCGGCAAATCCAGCCTGATGGCGGTGCTGTCGGGCCTTGAACGCGCCAGCGGCGGTTCGCTCAACGTCGGCGGCGCGGATTTCATGGGGCTTTCGGAAGATGGTCTGGCGCGGGCGCGGCGCGGGCGGATCGGCGTAGTGCTGCAAGCCTTCCACCTGCTGCCCACGATGACGGCTCAGGAAAACGTGATGACCGCGCTCGAACTGGCGGGCCTGCCCGATGCCGAAGCGCGTGCGGAGGCGGAATTGCGGGCTGTGGGCCTCGGCCACCGGTTGCACCACTATCCCGCGCAACTCTCGGGCGGTGAGCAACAGCGCGTTGCCATCGCCCGCGCACTGGCTCCCCGCCCCGCGCTGCTCTTTGCCGACGAACCCACCGGCAATCTCGACACCGCCACCGGCGAGGCGATCATCGAACTTATCCTCGCCCGCCGCGCGGAAACGGGCGCCACGCTCATCATCATCACCCATGACGAGGCATTGGCCCGTCGCGCAGAGCGCATCATCCGCATCCATGACGGGCGCATTGCTTCTGATGAACGCGCCTCGGACGAAACGGCGTGAACTGGTCCTCTGCATGGCGCATTGCGCGGCGTGAATTGTCGGCGCGCTTCAAGGGGCTGCGGCTCTTGCTGGCCTGCCTGTTTCTGGGCGTCGGTGCGCTGGCGGCGATCGGGTCGCTCACCACCGCCATCAGTCAGGGGCTGGCCGACAAAGGCCGCGTGATCCTTGGCGGCGATGTGCAGATCACCGTCTGGCAACGCCCTTTCACCGCACAGGAACGCGCGGCGCTGGCCTCCTATGGCCCCTTATCGGACGGCTTGCGGCTGCAAGCGATGGCCTCGGCGGGCGAAACATCGGCGCCGGTGCAATTGAAGGCGGTGGACAGCGTGTGGCCGCTGGTCGGGCGGCTAACGCTGGCTGATGGCCGCGCGGTGGGCGCGCCGCCCGCCGGTTCGGCATGGATCGCCAGTGGAGCTGCCGCGCGGCTCGGCCTCAAGGCAGGCGACGCTTTCACCATCGCGGGCAAGCCTCTGCGTGTGGGCGGCATCATCGCCGCCGAGCCGGACGGCTTGGGCGAAGGCTTCGCGCTTGGCCCCACGGTGATCGTGCCGCTCGCCTTTCCGGCGGAAGCAGGCCTCACCAGCGAAGGCGCCATGTATCGCAGCCGTCTGCGCCTTGCCTGCGCCAAGACCTGCGATGCGGGGGCCATTGCCGACACGCTGAAAGCCCGCTTTCCCGAGGCAGGGCTGGACATCCGCACCCGCGACAAGGCCGCGCCGGGGGCCGAACAATTCCTGACGCGCATGGGCGATTTTCTGGTGCTGGTCGGGCTAGCCGCGCTGCTCATCGCGGGGATCGGCATGGGCGGCGGCACCGCGTCCTATCTCGAGGCGCGGCGCGGTGTAGTGGCGACGCTTAAAGTGCTGGGCGCCACCAGCGGCGATATCGCGCGCATCTATGTGTTGCAAATCGCGGCGGTGGCGGCGGTGGGCGCGGGGGCTGGCTTGCTGGCGGGCGTGGCGGCGCTGCCGTTGATCGCGCGGGCGCTGGCCGATGTGCTTCCCGTCACCGACGGTTTCGTCCTGGCGCCTTGGGCGTTGACGCGGGCAGCGCTGTGGGGCGTGCTGGTAGCGCTGGTGTTTGCCGCGCCGCCCTTGAGCGCCGCGCGCAAGTTTCCGGCGATGGCGCTGCTGCGCGCGCGGGTGGCGCCTTTGTCGGGGCGCGGGGCTTGGCCGTGGGTGGGCGCTGGCATGGCGGGGATCATCGCGCTGGCCTTTCTGGGCGGTAGCAATGCGATGACGACGGCGATCTTCCTTGGCGGTGCGGGTGGTCTGCTGCTGGTGCTGGCGGGTCTGGGCTGGCTGGTGCGGCGCGCGGCCATGCGCCTGCCGCGCCCCAAGAACCCCATCGCCCGCCTCGCGCTCGCCAATCTCCATCGGCCGGGCAGCCAGACGGGGCGGCTGGTGACGGCGCTGGGCTTTGGCCTGTCGGCCTTTGTCACGCTGGCGGTGGTGCAGACCAGTCTCGACGCCAATATCCGCGCCCGCGTGCCGCAAAAGGCGCCCGACTATTTCGTGATCGACCTGCAACCCGCCGAGGAACCCTCCTTCCGCAAGGTCGCGGCGGCGGCAGCCCCGGCAGCGCAGATCCGCACCGTGCCGACACTGCGCGGAGCGATCCTGTCCTATGGGCCGGAGGGCGCGCAGACCCGCGTTTCGGCCATGAAGGACATTCCCGAGGACGCATGGCAATTGCGCGGTGAACGTGGTCTGACCTTTGCGCAGGATATCCCCGAGGGCAATGTGCTGACGGCGGGCACTTGGTGGCCGCGTGATTATGCGGGCGAGCCGCTGGTGTCGGTGGATGAAAAACTGGCCAAGGCGGTGGGGCTGAAGGTGGGCGACACGCTGACCATCGGCCTGCTCGGAACCGAGCGGACGGCGCGGATCGCCTCGCTGCGGCGGATCGACTGGGATACGTTTGGCTTCAACTATGTGCTGGTGTTTTCGCCCAATGCGCTGGCGGGCGCGCCCTTCAAGCTGGCCGCCACGGTCAGCCTGCCGGCGGGGCACAAGGACAGTGGCCTGCTGCACGCCCTCACCCACGCCTTTCCCACCGCCTCGGTGATCGAGGTCGGGCCGTTGTTGCGCGATGCGCGGGGTTTGCTCGAGCAGATGGGCACGGCCATTCTGGCGGCGGCGAGCGTGGCGGTGCTGGCGGGAATCGCGGTGCTGCT
>DDES01000054.1 GCA_002336765.1 Novosphingobium sp. UBA1948
TGGTGGACGAGGCGCATTCGATGGGTTTTATCGGACCCAACGGGCGCGGTGTGGCCGAGGATCAGGGCTGCCTCGAGGATGTCGATTTCGTGATCGGCACCTTTAGCAAGTCGGTTGGCACCGTCGGCGGCTTCTGCGTGTNNTCGGCACGGTCGGCGGCTTCTGCGTGTCCAATCACCCGAAGTTCCGTCCCGTGCGTCTCGCGTGCCGCCCGTACATCTTTACCGCCAGCCTGCCGCCCAGCGTGGTGGCCACGGCCGCGACCTCCGTGCGCAAGCTGATGCATGCCGCCGACAAGCGCGCGCATCTTTGGAAAAACTCGCAGGTGCTACACGCAGGGCTGCGCGCCAAGGGTTTCCAACTGGGCACAGAAACGCCCCAGTCGGCGATCATCGCGGTGATCATGCCCGATCTGGAGCGCGGCGCGGCTATGTGGGAAGCGCTGCTGCACGAAGGGCTTTACGTAAACCTCGCCCGCCCGCCCGCCACGCCTGCGGGGATGACGTTGCTGCGTTGCTCGCTGTGCGCCGCGCATAGCGCCGAGCAGGTACAGACCATCATCGGCATGTTTGAGCGTGCCGGTAAGAAGGTCGGGATTATCTGATCTTTTTGCCGAAGAACTAAGGATGAAAGGGGGCGGCTTGAGTCAGCCCCCTTTTTTCATGCCTTGGTAGCGATGCTCTGCATCGTGGCGCCCGAGCATTCGTCCACGGCCGCGCCCTTGTGCCCGCCCATCAGCGCTACCGCGACGAAACCGGCGACCACGAGCGCCACAAATCCGGCCACGGCAAGGCCAAGATATTTGTCGATCCACGCCTTGATCGGCGCGCCGAACAGGCGGAACAGCACGCCCACGATCAGGAAGCTGATCGAGCGGGAGATCACGCTGGCCAGCACGAATTTCCCCAGCGGAAAGCCGATAAAGCCCGCCGTGATGGTGATGAGCTTGAAGGGGATCGGCGTCGCGCCCTTGGCAATGATCGCGATGAAGCCCGCCTCGCCGCGCAATTTGCACGCGGCATAGGGGAAGCTGGCCGTAAGATGCAGCGCGTCGAGCAATTTCTGCCCCACCAATGCAAAGGCGAAATGGCCGATGGCATAGCCCAGCAACCCGCCCGCCACCGAGGCCAGCGTGGTGATCACCGCATAGCGGATCGCCTTTTTCGGCTGCGCCAGACACATCAGCCCCAGCACCGGATGCGGCGGGATAGGGAAGAAGCTGGCCTCGACAAAGGCGAACAGCGCCAGCCAGGCTTCGGCAAAGGGGCCCGAAGCCTTGCTCATGGTCCAGTCATACAGGCGGCGCAGCATCCGGTGGTCCCCTTAAGGTGAGGCCTGCTGGATAGACGCCCGCCCCGCGCGGAGCAAGTGCGGCGTGATAACCCATATGGTTCTTTTTTCTTGACATCGTCACGCTCATTCGGTACATATCAAGAACATCGCGAAATACCGAGTCGCCCACGGAGCGGTCCGGCCGGCCCGATGCCCCCTTCATCTCCTGATCACGGAAAGGCCCCTCATGGTGGACAGCCCCAAACCGTGCCCTCCGGCCGCGCCGAAGGCACGGAGCCCGAAAGCGCAGAGCGATGCCGTTCCGAAAGCCAAATGGACGAGGATTTTCCTGACCGAACTGGCCGCCAGCTCGAATGTCAGCGCCGCCGCCAAGGCCGCGGGCGTCTCCACCTTCGTCGTCTATGAAACCCGCCGCTCGGACGCCGAGTTCAACCGCGCATGGCGCGCGGCGCTGTGCGAGGGGTATGACGCGTTGGAAATGGCGCTTTTGCAGCGCTTTCGCGAGGGCGAGATCAAACCGGCCACCGGCGCCAAAAAGGGCGTGCGGGCCTATGACAATGCCACCGCGCTGCGCCTGCTATCCGCCCACCGCGAAACAGTGGCCAGCGAGCGCGCCATGCAGGACCAGCAGGATGCCGACGCGATCCTCGCCTCGATCAATGCCAAGCTGGAAAAGATGCGGCAGCGCTGGCTGGCCGCGCGCGAAGGCGGCGCCGATGGCGAATAATCGCTTGCTCAAATGGCTGCTGAAAATGCCGTTGACCGAGCGGCACCGCCATCTGGCCAAACTGACCGAAGCAGAGCGCGCGGAGCTGCGCTATCACTGGGAACTGTGGGCCCGCGAGGAGCAGTTGCCGCCTGCGGGCGACTGGCGCACATGGCTGGTGATGGCGGGGCGCGGCTTTGGCAAAACGCGGCTGGGGGCGGAATGGGTGCGCGACATCGCCAAGGACCGCCATGCCCGCATCGCGCTGGTCGGCGCCTCGCTGGCCGAGGCGCGCAGCGTGATGGTGGAGGGCGAAAGCGGCCTACTGGCTTGCTGCCCGCCGCATCGCCGCCCCAAGTTCGAGCCTTCGCTGCGGCGGCTGACATGGCGCAATGGCGCGCAGGCCACGCTCTATTCCGCCGCCGAGCCGGACAGTTTGCGCGGGCCGCAGCACAGTCATGCATGGTGCGATGAAATCGCCAAATGGGATAATTCTGCCAGCCGCGCCGAAAATGCGTGGAACAATCTCGTGCTGGGCCTGCGGCTGGGCGAGGAGCCGCGCGCACTGGCCACCACCACGCCCCGTTCGGTTCCCTTGCTCCGGCGTCTGCTGGCCGAGGATGATGCTGTCATCACCCGTGGGCGCACGGTCGATAACGAACAGAACCTACCCGCCCGTTTCCTGCGCGACATGCGCAAGAGCTTCGGCAAATCGGCGCTGGCCCGACAGGAGCTGGACGGTGAATTATTGACCGACCGCGAAGGCGCGCTGTGGACCCGCGCCTTGATCGAATCCGTGCGTGAGGCAACAGAGTCCAGCCCCGCCGCCCGCACGGTGGTGGCGGTCGACCCGCCCGCTTCAGCGCAGGGCGATGCTTGCGGCATTGTCGTAGCCGCGCTGGGTGAGGATGGTGTTGCACGCATTCTGGCCGACGCCACCGTGCAACGCGCCAGCCCCGAACGCTGGGCGCGCGCCGTGGCCGATACCGCCGTCAAATGGCGCGCCGACCGTGTCGTGGCCGAGTCCAATCAAGGCGGGGCGATGGTGGAGAGCGTGCTGCGCGCCACCGACATCACCCTGCCGATCCGGCTGGTGCACGCATCCCACGGCAAGAGTGCGCGGGCCGAACCGGTCGCCGCGCTCTACGAGGCGGGGCGGGTGCGCCATGTGGGCGCGCTGCCCGCGCTGGAAGACCAGCTTTGCGGCTTCATCGTGGGCGGCAGCTACGAAGGGCCGGGCCGCTCGCCCGACCGCGCCGATGCCGCCGTCTGGGCACTGACCGAGCTGATGCTCTCGGCGCGACCGGCCCCCCGCGTGCTTGAATTCTAACCCGAAAGGCGAACCATGAGCTTTCTCGATTCCCTCGCATCCGCCTTCAAGGGCAAGGGTACCCGCGTGCCTCTCACCCCGTCCTATGCCTCGCCATGGATGTTTTCCGATGGTGGCGCCCGTCGCCCGTTCAGCTATCCAGTCGCGATCAAACACGCCTATATGGATAATCCGGTGGCGCATCGGGCGGTGCGTCTGGTGGCTGATGGCATGGGTGGCGCGCCGCTGGTGCCTTGCGATCCGGCGCTGATGGCGCTGGTGCAGGCGACCAGCGCGGGGCAGGCTTTGCTTGAAACGCTGGCCAGCCAGTTGCTGTTGCATGGCAATGCCTATGTGCAGGTGTTGAAAGATGCCCTCGGCCAGCCGGTCGAGCTTTTCGCGCTGCGGCCCGAGCGGGTGACGCTGGTGTTCGACAGCGATGGCTGGCCCACCGGCATTGCCTATCGCGTGGGCGAGCGGATCACGACGATCCCGATGCTGGACACCGATGCCTCGCCCAATATCATCCATATCAAGGGCTATAACCCGAGCGACGACCATTATGGCGCGGGCTGTCTGGCCGCTGCCGATATGGCGGTTTCCACGCATAATGCCGCCGCGCAGTGGAACCTCTCGTTGCTGGAAAACGCGGCGCGGCCTTCAGGGGCGCTGATCTACGACGCGGGCAATGGCGTTGGCCTGTCGGGCGAACAGTTCGACCGGCTGCGCGATGAACTGAACCGTGTGTTTTCGGGCAACCCCAATGCGGGGCGGCCGATGCTGCTGGAGGGCGGGCTGAAATGGCAGTCGATGTCGATGACCCCTGCCGATATGGACTTTGCCGCGCTGAAGGCGGCCGCGGCGCGCGATATCGCGCTGGCCTTTGGCGTGCCGCCGATGCTGCTCGGCCTGCCGGGAGACAGCACCTACAGCAATTACAAGGAGGCCAACAAGGCGCTGTGGCGCCTGACGCTGCTGCCGCTGGCCGGCAAACTGCTCTCGGCCATTGCCGAAGGTCTGGCTTCGTGGTTTCCCGATGCCAAGCTGGCGGTGGACATGGACCGCATCCCCGCTCTGGCCGAGGACCGGCAGGCGATATGGAGCCAGATCGGTTCGGCCAGCTTCCTTACCGACGATGAAAAGCGCGAGCTGCTGGGGCTGGCGCCCAAGCTGGAGGCTTGCGCGATGTCGGACGACGAAGGGGCCGAGGCATGAAGCGCGAGGATATGCTGGCGCGGCTGATGGCGCAGGAAGTCGCGCAGGGCGGCGATGTTGTCACCCTGCGCGCGATTGTCGAGGAGGCCAGCGAGTTGGGCGCGGCGCGCATGTTGGCGCGCATGGGGCTCAACGACGATGGCGCGCCCGATGATCTGTCGGAACTGCGCGAATTGCTGCGCGCGTGGCGCGATGCCAAGCAGAGCATGTGGAAAGCCATCCTCGACTGGGCTGTGCGCGGAGTTCTCGCGCTGTTGCTGGTGGGGATCGCGATGCGCTCGGGCGCGGTGGGCTTGCTCAAATGAGCGCGCCGGAACCACTGCGCTTTGCCGGTTATGCCGCGCTGTTCGACAAGCAGGACGCGGGGCGCGATACTATCCGCCGTGGCGCTTTTGCCCGCACTTTGGCTGAGCGGGTGCAGGCCGCGCAAGGTCCGCTGCCGCTCTATTGGCAACACAGGCCAGAACAGCGCATCGGCTGGATCGAAAAGGCCGCCGAGGATGACCACGGGCTGCGCGTGATCGCCCGCATCGACAATGGCGCAGGCGGCGCGGCCAGCGCGCTCAAGACCGGCAAGGTCACGGGCCTGAGCTTTGGCTATCGCGCCCGCGCCTTCAACCGCGACGGGGCGGGGCGCGAATTGCGCGATGTCGACCTGTTCGAGGTCAGTCTGGTTACGCACCCCATGCAGCATGAGGCGCGCGTCCACATGATCGCGTGATGCTGCCATTTAACTCCGTTTTTCCTTCGTTCGGCCGCCTTTGGGGCGGCTTTTTTGTGAAAGGTAAGTGCCCCATGACCCATGAAACCCCAGTTGACGGTCTCGAAGCCTCGTTCGATGTCGTCGCCCGTCAGGAAGCGGCTGATGCCGCTCTTGGCGCGCTGCGCAGCGAAGTCGAGGAAGTGAAGTCGCGTCTGGTCGCCCGCGCCTCGGCCCGCCCGATGCTGGGTGGTGCGGCCTCTGGCGGCGTTGAAATGAAGAGCTTCGTCGATGCCTATCTGCGCGCCGGCCGCGACACGGAGCTCAAGTCGCTCAACACTGTGACCAACGCCGATGGCGCCTTTGCCATGCCCACCGAGCTGGACCAGATGGTAGCCCAGCGCCTGCTGCGCATCAGCCCGCTGCGCTCGGTGGCACAGGTGGTGCAGACCGGCACCGCCGACTATCGCAAGCTGATCTCGATCGGCGGCACCGTGTCCGGCTGGGCCAGCGAAACCGGCGCCCGCGCCGAAACCACCTCGCCCAAATTCGCCGAAATCATCCCGCCCTCGGGTGATCTCTATGCCAACCCCTCGGCCACGCAGCACATGCTCGACGACGCCTTCTTCAACGTCGAAAACTGGCTGGCCGACCAGATCGCGATGGAATTCGCGCGCGCTGAAGGCGCGGCCTTTGTGGGCGGCACCGGCACCAACCAGCCGCTGGGCTTCCTCTCCTCGCCGATCAACTCGGCCTCGGACGCGACCCGCGCTTTCGGCACGCTCCAGTATCTGCCCTCGGGCAATGCCTCGGCGTTTGACGCCAATCCGGGCGATCGCCTGATCGATCTGGTCATGGCTCTGAAGCCCGGCCATCGTCAGGGCGCCTGCTGGGTGATGAATGCCGCCACCATCGCCGTAATCCGCAAGGTGAAGGACTCGGTGGGCGATTATCTGTGGCAGAACGCGCTGGGCGAGGGGCAGCCGGACCGCCTGCTGGGCTATCCGGTTGTGGAGGCCGCCGATATGCCCGATGTGGCTGCCAACGCCTATCCGATCGCCTTCGGCAACTTCAGGAACGGCTATCTGATCGCCGAGCGTCAGGCCACCCGCATCCTGCGCGATCCCTATTCGAACAAGCCCTATGTCAACTTCTACGCCACCAAGCGCGTGGGCGGTCAGGTGCTCGACAGCGAGGCCATCAAGGTTCTCAAGATCGCCGTTTCGTAACAGGCTCCCCTGCTGGCTGCGAAAGTTTCCCTCTCCGCTTTCACGGCCAGAACCTCCCGCCCGCGCTGCCCGCCCCTTTGGGCAGCGCGGGCGCCTTGTTCCCATGCCATAAAGGAAACCGCCATGATGCGGATTATCGTCACGCCGGCGGTGTTGCCACCTGCGGCGCTGGCCGAGCTGAAAGACTGGCTCGGTATCACCTCCACGGCGGACGATGCCAGCCTGTCTGCCCTGCTGGCCACGGCGCTGGATGTCTGCACCGATTTCATCGGGCTGATGCCGATCGCCTGCACACTCGAGGAGAATGTGCCGCTGCCCACAGATCGCCGCCCCATCCCCGCCCCCGCGGACTGGCAAGTGCGCGACTATCCGGGCGATTGGGCGATGACGCCGGGCTGGCATGGCTTGGCCACCAAGCCGGTGATCGCCATTGCCTCGGTGCAGGGCATCGCCGCCGACAACAGCCGCACCGCTCTGACCACCACCCAATACCAGACCCGCATCGAGGCCGACGGCTCGGCCCGTATCCGCGTGAGCGATCCGGCGGGCTTCACGCGCGCCGCGGTGCGCTTCGCCGCCGGATTGGCGGCGGATTGGGGCTCGCTGCCGATGCCGATCCGGCACGGCATCATGCGCCTAGCCGCGCACCAGTATCGCAGCCGCGACACCAATAGCACCGATGCCCTGCCGCCCGCCTCGGTGACCGCCCTGTGGCGCCCGTGGCGGCAAATGCACCTCGCCTGATCAGCCCCGAGAGGACCCGACCTATGGAAATCGCCCTTCGCACGGCGCTGCTCGGCTGGCTGGTTGGCGATGCCACGCTGGCCGCCAGCCTTAACGCCATCACCGAGGAGACGCCCCAGCGCGCACCCTCGCTGCCCTGGCTGGGCATTGCGGCCAGCAGCAGCACCGACTGGAGCACCAAGACCGAGACCGGCCTCGAAACCCGCCTCAGTCTCGCGCTTCATGCCCGCGGTGACCAACCCGATGCCTGCGCCACGCTGGCCAGCGCATTGCAAAGCCGCATTGCCGGCCTGCCGCGCGCGCAGGCGGGCTTTCGCATTATCTCGGCAGTTCTGCTGCGCTCCGGCGTGAAGCAAATGCCGGAAAACGGGCGGCAAGTGGAGCTGGAATACCGCTTTCGCCTGATCGCCGCCTGACCCACGCCCTACACGGAGAACCGCCATGTCCGCCCAGTCCGGCGCCAACTTCCTTTTGAAAATATCCGACGGGGCGCCCACCCCCACATTCCAGACCGTCGCAGGCCTACGCACCACCAACCTGTCCATCGCGGGGCAGGCGGTGGTTGTGACCACCAAGGACAGCGGCGGCTGGCGCGATCTGCTCTCGGGCGCCGGTGTGCGCACGATGTCGGTCAGCGCGGCAGGCGTGTTCATGGGCTCGGCGGCGGAGGCGCGACTGCGCACCAATGCCCTGTCGGGCGCGGTGGACACCTATCAGTTGAGCTTTGAGGACGGCAGCAAGCTGCAAGGCAAATTCCTTGTCCAGAAGCTCGACTATGCGGGTGATTACAACAACGAGCGCAGCTATACGCTGCAACTGGAAAGCTCGGGCGCGGTGGTGCCGGTTTGATGCAGGGCGCGACGCTTCAGGCCAACCCGTGGCGTGGCGAGGCCAGCCTGTGCATCAACGGGCGCGACCACATCCTGCGCCCGAGTTTCGCCGCACTGGCCGCTGCCGAGCAGGAACTTGGCTCGCTGTTCGCGCTGGTCGAACGGGCTTCTGCAGGCGGTCTGATGCTTTCCGAGTTGGTCGCGCTGTTCTGGCATTGCCTGAAAGAGCGCGAGCGCCTGACCCGCGAGGAACTGGGGGAGGCCATAGTGCGGCAGGGGCTGGCGGGCGTCGCCCCGCAATTGCGCCTGTTGCTGGGGCAAATCCTGC
>DDES01000245.1 GCA_002336765.1 Novosphingobium sp. UBA1948
GTTCGATCCCCTCATCCGGCACCATTCCTCCATTCGCCAGCACCCGCGAATGATTACAGACCCCTGAAATCAGAGATAAATGGGGCCAAGAAGGTCGCCAGCGTTCGCTTGTGTTCGCCTGCAACCACCCCATGTTGGGGGCCTTATCGGGGCCTTTTGGTCCGGAGGGCTTTTTGAAAGGCCCCAAAATGGTTTTGGCCGAGGTCTTTACCGAGATCGGGCAGGAATACCTCGACAAGCGCAAGCGCGAGGGGCTTTCCGGAGCGGCAAGGCCGATTATGACCTGTCTCGCGCCTTACCCCTGCCGTTGGCCGCCAAGCGCCAGATACAGCCATTTGTGCTTGGATCAGCCGTACAGAATGATCATCCGACGGATTGCCGCGCCATGTCGATCAATGCTTTGAAAGCGGCCGAGGGATTCCGTCTGGTGGGATAATAGAGGCATAAGGGCGCGAGTGGCTGCGTCCAGTCGTCCAATACCCGGACAAGGCGGCCCGCGCGGATATCGTCTCGGACATCGGATTCCATGAAATAGCCGATGCCGACATGGTCAAGGACAGCGATGCGCGACAGGCTTGCCTCGTCCAGCGTGATGGGACCGGTAACATCGATCTGAACGGGCTGGCCGTCCTTCTCGAAATGCCAGCGATGCAGCGCTCCGTTTGGCAAACGGATGCGAAGGCACGAGTGGTGAAGCAAGTCCGCTGGGGTACGGGGCTTGCCGTGGATCTTGAAGTACGCTGGCGAAGCCACCACAGCAATGCTGCGCGCGGGCGTCACCTGAATGGCGATCATGTCGGTCGGCACGAGGTTTGCGGCCCGCAGCCCGAGATCGAACCCCTCGGCGACGATGTCCACGATCCTGCCTTCGGTAACGAGGTCGATGTGGACCCGAGGATAGCGCCGCAAGAACTTCAACAGCAGCGGGCCGAGGATCTCCCGCGCGCCCGTGGCGAACGCATTGATCCTCAGCGTGCCTGAGGGCGTTTCCTGTTGTGAGCGGGCGGCTCCCATCGCTTCGTGAAGTGTACTCACGGCAGGGCCCACCTGCTCGACGAAATTTCGTCCGGCATCGGTGAGAGACACACTGCGGGTCGTGCGATTGAACAACCGGACGCCCAGCTGCCCCTCCAGCTTGGCGATGGCATTGCTCAGCGCGGTCGTTGACAGCCCCAGTTCCAGCGCCGCCGCACGAAACGACCCGCGCCGCGCAATAGCGAGAACAGCGTCAAACTCGATCAGACCGTGTTTTGGCATTGTCCCGCCTTTCGCAACGCTACATGCCGGTTTGGCCCGATTATCACAAGCATTGCCCAACGCTAAATTATCCTTGCCACCACAAGGAGCTGAGCAATGTCGACCGAACTACCCAAGCCCATCGCCGACTATGTCGCGGCCAACGCACGGCTGGATGCCGACGCCATGCTCAAGCCCTTCGCTGTCGATGCGGTTTTCGTGGACAACGGGAAGCGCTTTGAAGGCCACGATCAGATCCGCAAACTGTTCGAAAGCGAGGTCATCGCCGTAAAGGCCATCTTCACGCCTGACGCGATTCGCCACGAGGGCGATCGGGTGATCGTTGAAGGGCCCGCCCATGGCGACTTCTCCGGCAGCCCCCTTCGCTTCACCTATCGCTTCACGCTCGAAGCCGATGCTATCAAGGCATTGGAGGTCACCCTATGACCGTCAAGGTTGATCCGGCCGAGTTCGCGGGAAAGCGCGTACTCGTCAGTGGTGGCACCAAGGGCACGGGCCGCGCAACGGTGGACCGGTTTCTGGCGGGCGGCGCCCGGGTCATCACCGCCGCGCGCGGAACGCCGGAGCCGATCGACGGCGTCGAGTTTGTGCAGGCCGACCTGACCACCGCAGAAGGCAGTCAAGCGCTGGCGGACGCCGCACTCGACAGGTTTGGCGGTATCGACATTCTCGCCCACGTCATCGGTGGCTCGTCCACGCCAGGGGGCGGCTTCGTTGCCCTCACCGATGAACACTGGCTTTCGGAGCTGAACCTCAACCTTCTGGCGACCGTTCGCCTCGATCGCCTGCTGGTCCCCACGATGATCGAACGGGGCACTGGCGCTGTGGTTCATGTCACCTCGATCCAGTCGATCCTGCCTTTGCCGGAGTCGACGACAGCCTATGCCGCGGCCAAGGCTGCACTCAGAACCTACAGCAAATCGCTCTCCAAGGAACTGGGGCCGAAGGGGGTGCGGGTCAATGTCGTCTCTCCCGGCTGGATCATGACTAAGTCGGCGGTGGTTTTTCTGGAACGCTTGCAGGTGATGAATGGCGGTACAATGGAGGATGCGAGGCAGTCGGTGCTCGATGCGCTCGGTGGCATTTCGATCGGGCGCGCGGCCGAGCCTTCCGAAGTTGCCGACCTCATCGCCTATCTGGCCTCGGATCGCGCCGGGGCGATCCATGGCGCCGAATTCGTGATCGATGGCGGTACGGTCAAGACCGTGTGAGATCATCCATCAAGGCTTGCGGGATAAGGTGATAGCCAGCGGCGGAAAGCCAGAGCGGATTCATCTGATTTTAGTGCCGACCGCCAGCACCAGTAACGATTTATGTCCGGTCTTGCCCCAAAGCCAGCCGCGTCCCCGGTGCCGGCTGGCGATCGAATTCCCCCATAGGTCGCGGTAGGGGCCAGCTTGCAAAATCGGGATTGCGGCACGCTTGACAGTCCGCGTGAATGTCATATTTCCATAACAATCAAAATGTAGGAATGTGACATGGATTCTGCGTCGGTCATTCGCGCCTTGGGCGCTTTGTCTCAGGAACATCGCCTGGCCGCCTTCCGCATGCTGGTGCAGGCTGGCGAAGAAGGCATGCCTGCGGGCTTGATCGCGGAAAAACTGGGCTTGGTGGCCTCGTCGATGAGCTTCCATTTGGCCGCACTTGCAAATGCCGGGCTTGTGACACAGCGCCGCCAAAGCCGCCTTATCATCTATAGTGCCAACTATGGCGTGATGAACGCGCTGATGGGCTATCTGACGGAAAATTGCTGTGGCGGGGCCGCCTGTACCACGCAAGACATTTGCTGCCCGCCGCAAGTGACCGCCGCCATGACGTGTGAGGCGGATGTTGCATGACCGAGCGCGTCGTTAACGCGCTATTCCCGCCGCCATCATGGGCGATGGCGCGACCCCAATGGCCAAGGATCCTTCAATGACCCCCGACATCATCATCTATCACAACCCACAATGCGGCACCTCTCGCAACACGCTGGCAATGATCCGCAACGCCGGAATCGAGCCCCATGTGGTGGAATATCTCAAGACCCCGCCGTCGCGCGCCTTGCTGGAAAGCCTTATCGCGCGTGCCGGAATCGCACCCCGTGCCCTGCTGCGCGAAAAGGGGACGCCCTTTGCCGAGCTGGGCCTTGGCAATCCCGAACTGACCGACGCCCAACTGATCGATGCGATGATGGAGCACCCCATCCTCATCAATCGCCCGCTGGTCGTCTCGCCGCTGGGTGTGAAACTGTGCCGCCCTTCGGAAGAGGTTCTTGACCTCATTCCGGCCGCTCAACGTGGTGCCTTTGCCAAGGAAGACGGCGAGCAGGTGATCGACGCTGACGGCAACCGCGTCGCAAGCGCCTGAGAAAGATACTATGACCAACTCACCATTTTCCATTCTGGTGCTGTGCACCGGCAATTCGGCGCGTTCGATCCTCGGCGAGGCGATTTTCAATCACCTCGCTCCGGAGCGCGTGCAGGCATTCAGCGCAGGCAGCAAGCCCAAGGGTGTCCCCCATCCCGGCGCACTACGCCTGTTGGCGCGACGCGGGATCGATACCGGCACGTTCCGGTCGAAAAGCTGGCTGGAGTTCTCCGCTCCCGATGCGCCGCCTATCGATCTTGTCATCACTGTCTGCGCCAATGCCGCGGGCGAGGCTTGTCCGGTGTTCCCCGGCACGCCACTGCGCGCCCATTGGGGCCTGCCCGATCCTGCCGATGTGGAGGGCGGTGAAGCCGCTGAGGACGCTGCCTTTGAGGACACGTGGCACTGGCTGACGATGCGCGCCGAGGCCCTGCTGGCCCTGCCGTTCGAAACGATGGACAAGGTCGGGGTTCAGGCAAGGCTGGCCGAGATCGGGCAGATGGAAGGCGCGGCATGAGGCAGAAGCTGACCAGCGAAGCCATTGGCAGCTTCCTGCTGTTCGTCACTGTTGTTGGCTCCGGCATCATGGCCGAAAGCCTCGCGGGCGGCAATGTCGCGGTGGCGCTGTTGGGCAATACCTTTGCCACCGGCGCGATGCTGTTTGTGCTCATCACCATGCTTGGGCCGGTGTCGGGCGCGCATTTCAATCCTGCGGTGACGTTGATCATGCGCCTGCGCGGCGAAATCACTGGCGCTGAAAGTCTGGGCTATGTCGCGGCGCAAGTGGCTGGTGGCATACTGGGCGTGTGGGCCGCCCACATCATGTTCGGTCTGCCCGTGCTGGAGTTGTCGCACCATGCCCGCACCGGCACCGGCCAATGGCTGGGCGAAGCCATCGCCACTTTCGGCCTGATCCTGACCATCCTTGGTACGGTCAAGCACCGTCATATCTGGGTGCCGCCCAGCGTGGCCTTCTATATCGTGGCGGCCTATTGGTTCACGTCCTCCACCAGCTTTGCCAACCCCGCGATCACCATCGCGCGATCGTTGACCGACACCTTCGCCGGCATTGCGCCGTCCGACGTGCCCGGTTTCATCATCGCTCAGATCATCGGCGCCCTTGCCGCCCATTTTGTCGCAACGGGCCTGTTTCCGGCTGAAGGTAAGTCATGACCCGCCTAATCAATCTGTCCGACCCTCATCACCTGCCCGCGCTCAAACCGGACTATGCCCACCGCCGTCCCGCCGACGGGCTGGGCGCGATGGGCCCGGCACCACGCATCCTGCTGCTTTACGGCTCCCTGCGCGAGCGGTCCTACTCGCGTCTGGTGGTGGAGGAAGCCGCACGTCTGCTGATCCATTTCGGTTGCGAGGTAAGGATCTTCAACCCTTGCGATCTGCCCTTGCCCGATCAGGTCGCAGGCGATGACCATTCCGCCGTACACGAGCTGCGCGAACTCTCGCTGTGGTCCGAAGGTCAGGTGTGGTGCAGCCCCGAACGCCATGGCCAGATCACCGGCATCATGAAGACCCAGATCGACCACCTGCCACTGGCCATGAAGGGTATGCGCCCGACGCAGGGCCGAACACTGGCGGTGATGCAGGTGTGCGCCGGATCGCAGTCGTTCAACTCGGTCAACACCTTGCGCATTCTGGGCCGATGGATGCGGATGTTCACGATCCCCAACCAATCGTCGGTGGCCAAGGCCTATGAGGAATTCGACGAGGCAGGGCGGATGAAGCCCTCGGCCTATTATGATCGCATTGTCGATGTGTGCGAGGAACTGGTGCGCTTCACAGTGTTGCTGCGTCCGCATGTCGATCAATTGGTTGACCGCTATTCGGAACGGGTGGAGCGCGATCAGCCGGTCGAAACGCCCGTCGAGCGTGCCGGACTGGCCCGTTCGCGTTAGGCGGCCTCAAGGTTCGCTGCCGGCAGGCCCACGGTCTGAATTGTGGCCGCCGTTTCAAGATGGTTCCGCCCACATAACGCGCCGCCTTACGGCACGCTGAACCGTCAACCTTGCGAATGGCCGCTTTATCGGAAACCCGCAATTCAAGTGGAAGGCTGCCAGCGATGAGGGCAAATCCGACAGGGAATTTTGTACTGTTGATCGCCTGCGCTCGGCCGCAATCCGGCATTTTTGGGATGTGTCGAGGGTATTTCTAAAGTAGCACGCCAAAGAAACGTCGATTTTCAGGCATTTCCCGGCCGATTTTCGATCCTCTCATCGGGCATAAAAGCCCTTGGACGAAACGCAGCCGCCGAAGGATCGCAGGACAGACCGGATTGCCTCTTTAAGGGCAGGCGGACACAGCTATCCCGCCCCGAGGGCACCTGGAACAATCGGCCAAGATGGACGCTAGTCAAATCAATCGGGAATGGGCGTCACGCCGAAAAGAGTTGGATGCCCTGCAAGGATTCGAACCTCGATAGACGGAATCAGAATCCGTAGTCTTACCATTAGACGACAGGGCATCACTCGGCGTCGTGGGCGGGCAGATAATCGGCTCAAATTCGCCCGTCAAGGGGGAATGTGCTAAAGATTGCAGGCCAGAACGCATGAAATGGGCGCGTGTCGCGCGGCTGCCTTGCATCCCCTCTTGCCGCCGCCCTGCGCGGGCGCTAGCATTGCGGCCAATAGATGCCCGCGCACATCCGCGGGGCCAACCGATTTCGAGTAAGACATTATGGCGGATGAACTTCCGCCGGACGCGACCAATGCCCCCCGTCGCCGCGGGGAACCGTCTCGACGCCGCCCCCGCAAGGGCAGGCGCACGCTTCCCGTGGAAGGGGCAACAGGGCGCAACGCCGGTGATACACCGGATCGCGGAAATTCCGCGCCGGTGCCAAAGGGCCAGCAGGCCAACCAAGGGGCGTCCTCCGCCCCGTCCGGCCGCACCCCATCGCGCAAGCGACGGGGTGGTAAGCGGCGCGGTGCGCCCGCCACAGGGCAGACAACCACCACCAAAGCCAGTGCCAAGCCGCGCGAGGATCACCCCCGTCGCGCCCGCGCTCCCCAATCGGGTGGTCAGGGCGGCAAGCAGGCCCCCGGCCCCGCCTATAGCCAGAGCCATACACCCCACCACGCCTATGCCGCGATCGATCTTGGCACCAACAACTGCCGCCTGCTGATCGCGCGGCCTGCGGGCGACAGTTTCGTGGTGGTGGATGCCTTCAGCCGCGTGGTGCGGCTGGGCGAAGGGCTGGCGCAGACAGGGCGACTGTCGGATGCGGCGATGGAGCGGGCGCTGGGCGCGCTGCGCATCTGTGCCGACAAGTTGCGGCGGCGCGGGGTCTATCTGGCGCGCTCGGTGGCCACCGAAGCCTGCCGCCGCGCCAGCAACGGGCCGGAGTTTATCGAGCGCGTTCGCCGAGAGACCGGCATCGCGCTAGACATCATCTCGGCCCGCGAAGAAGCGCGACTGGCCGTGCTGGGCTGCCATATCCTGCTGGAACCGGGCCACGGTCCCGCGCTGGTGTTCGACATTGGCGGCGGATCAACCGAACTGGTGTTGATCGAGCATGATGACCACGAATCGGGCATCCCGCGCATTCTCGATTTCGTGTCGATCCCCTTCGGCGTCGTCTCGTTGACCGAGAGTGTGCGCGCCGAGGAAGACCACCCCGAGATCCGCGCGCAGCGCTATGCCGATATGCGCGCGCATGTGGCCGATGGCTTTGCCGCCTTCGCCGCCCGCATCGCGCCTATGCGCGAAGGGCTCGAGCACGATCACGGCCCCCTGCGCCTGCTGGGCACCAGTGGAACGGTCACCACGCTGGCCAGCGTCCACCTCGATCTGCCGCATTATGACCGCAGTCTGGTCGATGGCTGCATCGTGCCTACCCACCGCATGCGCGGCATCACCTCCCGCCTCTCCACGCTCAATGTCGAGGGGCGGCGCGAAGTGCCCTGCATCGGGCGCGAACGGGCAGATCTGGTGGTGGCGGGCTGCGCCATCCTCGACACGATCCTCGATCTGTGGCCCGCCAACCGCCTCGGCGTGGCCGACCGCGGCATCCGCGAAGGCATCTTGCGCAGCCTGATCGGCATTTCCCCCCATCTTGGCCCCACCGCGGGCGACACTACGGGAGCACGCCCATGAGCCGTTCCGGACGCGATCCCGGCACCCGCGTAAAGACATCCAAGGGGCGCACCGCCAGTCAGGTGCGCTGGCTGTCGCGGCAGTTGAACGACCCTTATGTAAAAAAGGCCAAGGCGGATGGCTATCGCAGCCGCGCAGCCTACAAGCTGGTCGAACTGGACGACAAATACGGGCTGGTCAAAGGCTCGCGCCGGGTGGTCGATCTGGGCGTGGCACCGGGCGGCTGGACGCAGGTGGTACGCCAACGCAGCCCGCAAGCCGCTGTGGTGGGGATCGATCTCTTGCCCACCGATCCTATCGAGGGCGCGACCCTGTTCCAGATGGATTTCATGGCGGATGAAGCGCCCGATGTGCTGATGAAGGCGCTGGGCGGGGCGCCCGATCTGGTGATCTCCGACATGGCGGCCAACACCGTGGGCCACAAGCAGACCGACCATTTGCGCACGATGGGGCTGGTGGAAACGGCGGTGGATTTCGCAGTGCAGAATCTGGCCAAGGATGGCGCATTTGTCGCCAAGGTCTTTGCCGGCGGCACCGATACCGGCCTGCTCAATATCCTCAAACGGCACTTCACCAGCGTCAAACATGCCAAGCCGCCCGCCAGCCGCAAGGATTCCTCGGAATGGTATGTGATCGCGCAGGGCTTCAAGGGCCTCGGCGAGCCAGAGAGCGAGGACTAGTCCAGCCCTGCCAGCCATTCGGCAATCATCGCCTGCCCAGCGGCCACCGCACGACGACCGTGGGCGGCATGGGCCGCGCGCAGACTGCCCTCGCAGGTGCCCGCCTTGGCGATATAATCGCGCCCCTGCTCCACCCACGCGTCGAAACGGGGGTCTAGCCCCATCTCGGCATGGAATTGCAGCGCCAACAGGTTTTTGCCTCGGCGGAAGGCCTGATGGGCATAAAGCGGGGTTGAACCGAGCAATTCGACCCCTGCGGGCCGCGTAAACGTGTCGCCATGCCAGTGCAGCACCGGCACATCGGCGATATGGCGCAGCGGGCTGTCCTTGCCATTGTCGTTCAGCGCCACGGGATGGAAGCCCACCTCTTTGGCCGGCCCCGCATAGACTTCGGCCCCCAGCGCGGCCGCCACCATCTGCGCCCCGAAACACACGCCCAGCGTAGGCCGGTCCGCCTCCAGCCGCAGCGCAAGGCGGCGCAACTGGCAGCGGATCCACGGATGCTGTTCCTGTTCGTAAACCCCCATCGGCCCGCCCATCATGATGAGCAGATCGGGCTCGCGCAGGTCGACGGTCGGAAAATGGTCATCGTCGACATCGACACGGTCGACATGATAGCCAGCCGCCTCGATCGGGGCACGATAGCCCGCCACGCCCTCATAGGGAACGTGGCGGATAATCAGGGCAGTCTTGGTCACGGCGTTCTCGTATGGTTTCTGCTCTCACGGCTCGGGAAGAAAATCCGGTACCGACAGATAACGTTCGCCCGTGTCATAGTTAAAGCCCAGCACGCGGCTGCCCGCCGGAATTTCTTTCAGCTTCTGGGCAATGGCGGCCAGGGTGGCGCCGCTGGAAATCCCCACCAGCAGGCCTTCCTCGCGCGCCGAGCGGCGTGCCCATTCCTTGGCATCGGCAGGATCGACCTGAATCACGCCATCAATCGCGGCGGTGTGCAGGTTGGCAGGGATAAAGCCCGCGCCAATGCCCTGAATCGGATGCGGCGCAGGCTGCCCACCGCTGATGACCGGCGAGAGGGTCGGCTCGACCGCATAGGCCTTGAGCGCGGGCCACACCGGCTTGAGCGTCTCGGCAACGCCGGTGAGGTGTCCGCCCGTGCCAACGCCGGTGATGACATAGTCGATCGGCGTATCGGCGAAATCGGCGAGGATTTCCTGCGCGGTGGTCTTGGCGTGGATCGCGGGGTTGGCGGGGTTTTCGAACTGTTGCGGGATCCATGCGCCCTCGATCTCGGCGGCCAGTTCCTTCGCGCGCTCGATGGCGCCCTTCATACCCTTTTCGCGCGGGGTGAGGTCGAACGAGGCACCATAGGCCAGCATCAGGCGGCGGCGCTCGATGCTCATGCTTTCGGGCATGACGAGGACCAGCTTGTAGCCCTTGACCGCTGCAACCAGCGCAAGACCGATGCCGGTGTTGCCCGAGGTCGGCTCGATAATGGTGCCACCGGGCTTGAGCGTGCCGTCAGCCTCGGCTGCCTCGATCAGAGCCAGCGCGATGCGGTCCTTGATCGAGCCACCCGGGTTGGTGCGTTCGGACTTGATCCACACCTCATGTTCGGGGAACAGACGCGCGAGGCGGATGTGCGGCGTGCCGCCAATCGTGGCGAGAACGGAATCTGCTTTCACTGGGACTTCCTCCTTTTGGCGCTGGCCCGCCGCCTGTGATGCGCGCAGGATAGGCTCCCGCCCGCACCCCGCCAGTGGCGATTTCTTGAGTGGTCTCAAGTCCTGCTTTGCACCAAGTGTGGCGCCCCGTCGCGCCGCTGTCCAGCCGGATAGCGCCAGTCATTGCCTGTTCACGATTTGGCGTTAAGATCATTGCTTAACAAGAGTCGAAAGAAGCAATGACCGAAGAAGAAAAGAGACTGTCGCGCCGCCGTTTTTACAAGGCCGAACAGGAAGCGGGTTTCGTCGAGAAGCACGATACCCACACCGCCCAGACACAGAGCGCCAGCTACAAGCTCGCCTTTCGCGACACCGAATTCCTGCTGCGCGAGGAATTGCGCCCGGTGCGCTTCCAGCTCGAACTGCTCAAGACCGAAATGCTGCTCGACGAAGCGGGCATCGGCTCGACGCTGGTGTGCTATGGCTCGGCGCGCATTCCCGCACCCGAAATGGTCGAGGCCAAGCTGGCCGCCGCCAAGACGGACGAGGACCGCGCGATTGCCCAGCGTCTCGCCGCCAACGCCAAATATTACGAGGAAGCGCGCAAGCTGGCCCGCATCGCCAGCCAATGCGCTATTGTCGAGAAGGGTATGCGGCAATTCGTGATTTGTTCGGGCGGAGGCCCCTCGATCATGGAAGCCGCCAACCGCGGCGCTGCCGAAGTGCATTCGGAGACGATCGGCCTTAACATCGTGCTACCGCACGAACAGGCGCCCAATCCCTATGTCACCCCGCGTCTGGCCTTCCAATTCCACTATTTCGCGCTGCGCAAGATGCATTTCCTGCTGCGCGCCCGCGCGGTGGCGGTGTTCCCCGGCGGTTTTGGCACATTCGACGAATTTTTCGAGCTGCTGACCCTGATCCAGACCGGCAAGATGAAACCGATCCCGATCCTGCTGTTCGGCGGCGAGTTCTGGGACCGCGTTGTCAATTTCGAGGCTTTGGTGGAGGAAGGCGTTATCAACCGCGCCGATCTTAACCTGTTCACCCGCGTCGAGAGCGCGGAAGAAGCATGGGGCCACATCACCCGCTTTTATGACCTGGACTGCGGTCCGGCAGAAGGTTGAACACGGAGCGCCTGACGGGGCGGGTCGGTTCGTCCGGCCCCGCCGCTCGTCCGCTAACGCCAAAAGGGGCCGTTAACGCGCAAAAGGAAAGGCGCGCAGGGATTGCTCCCCACGCGCCCAATACCTTCCGGTAATCTGGCGCTTGCGCGCCGCAGATTACTTGGCGGCTTCGGTCGAAGCAGCTTCCGGAGCAGCCGAGTCAGCCGAGGTGGCTTCAACAGCCGATTCAGCCGAGGTGGCTTCGACGGCCGATTCAGCCGACGAGGTGGCTTCTTCGGTCTTCGAGCAAGCGGCGAGCGACAGAGCGGCGCCAGCAACGGCAGCGGCGAAAATGATCTTGCGCATGTGTTTATCCTTGAACAGCGAGTGGACCACGCGCGGACACTACCCCATTTGTGTGGTTACCCACCTCGTGGCGCGCCGTGCGGAAAGCCTACCGCAGGAGTAGACTTCACGGGCCAAATAAACGGCTTGTGCGCGCTATGCAAGCGGGTAGTCACATTTTCCCGCAACCATCCGTCGCATTTTATCGCAAAGCGCGAAAACCCGCGGGTGTCAAAAGAGCGGGGAAAGCCGCTTTTCTGCCCTTTGCGCGAGGCTAAACCGGCCCTATGACAGGATCATGCAAAAAAGGCCGCATCTCTATCTGGTCGACGGTTCGGCCTATATTTTCCGCGCTTACCACCGCTTGCCGCCGTTGACGAACCCCGTCGGCACACCGGTGGGGGCTGTTTTCGGCTATACCACCATGCTGTGGAAACTGGCCGAGGATTTGCACAAGGCCGACGGGCCGACCCATCTGGCGGTGATTCTCGACAAGGCGGGGAAATCCTTCCGCAACGATATCTACCCCGCCTACAAGGCCAATCGCCCCCCTGCGCCGGAAGATCTCGTCCCCCAGTTTCCCTTGATTCGCGATGCCACGCGCGCCTTCTCGCTGCCGGTGATCGAGGAGGAAGGGCTGGAGGCCGACGACCTGATCGCCTCCTATGCCCGCGCCGCCAACGACTCCGGCTGGGATGTCACCATCGTCAGTTCCGACAAGGATCTGATGCAACTGGTGGGTGACCACGAAAATGGTTCGCGCACCGACATGCTCGATACGATGAAGTCGCTGCGTATCTTCATCCCCGAGGTGGCGGAGAAATTCGGCGTCACGCCCGAAAAGGTCGGCGATGTGCTGGCGCTGATGGGCGATGCAGTGGACAATGTGCCGGGCATTCGCGGCATCGGCCCCAAAACCGCGACCAAGCTGATACAGGAACACGGCGATCTGGAGACCACGCTGGCCGCCGCGCCCGCGATGAAGCCCTCCAAATTGCGCGAGAGCCTGATCGAGCAGGCCGACATGGCCCGCCTGTCGCGCGTGCTGGTGGCGCTCAAGGAAGACGCCCCCCTGCCCTTGCCCCTCGAAGCCTTTGCGCTTGGCGAGATTCCGAAGGAGCCGCTGGCCGCTTTCCTCGAAACGCATGGCTTTACCAGCCTGCTGAAACGCCTCGACGCAGGGCGCGGTAGCCCCGAACGCAAGACGCAACTGCATCCGGCCAAAGCCGCGAATGCCAGCGCCGCCCCCGCCGCCGGTGCCGCGCGACAGGACGCCGCCGCCCTGCCCCCCATCGACCACAGCGCCTATGAATGCGTGCAGACGATGGAAGCACTGGAGGCCTGGATCGCCCGCGCCTTCGCCGCCCGCGTGGTGGCTTTCGACACCGAAACCAGCGCGCTCGACGCCATCGGCGCCGATCTGGTGGGCATCAGCCTCGCCACGGGGCCGAATCAGGCCTGCTATATCCCGCTGGGCCACGGCGGCAGCGACATGTTCGCCGAAAAGCCGCAGCAGATCGACCGTAAGGTCGCGCTGACCGTGTTGCAGCCTCTGCTGGAATCGGATGCTGTGCTCAAGGTGGGGCAGAACATCAAATACGACCTCAATGTGCTGGCGCGGCACGGCATCACCGTTGGCCCCATCGACGATACGATGGTGATGAGCTTCGATCTCGATGCGGGCCGCAGCGAGGACGGCATCGGGGGCGGCCACGGTATGGACGAACTCGCCCGCCGCCATCTGGGCCATACCTGCATCGCCTTCAAGGATGTGTGCGGCACCGGCAAGAAGCAGATCAGCTTTGCCGAAGTCCCGCTCGACCGCGCCACCGCCTATGCCGCCGAGGACGCCGATGTCACATGGCGACTGCACCATCTGCTCAAGCCGCGCCTGTCCTTCGAAGGCGGCACGCGGATCTACGAACGCGTGGATCGCCCGCTGGTACCTGTCGTGGCGCAAATGGAGCGGCACGGCATCAAGGTGGATCGCGAGCGGCTGGCTGGCCTGTCCACGCAATTTGCCGAGGCCATCGCCGGTCTGGAAGGCGAGATCCATGCGCTGGCAGGCAGCCCCTTCACCATCGGCAGCCCCAAACAATTGGGCGAGATCCTGTTCGAGCAGATGGGGTTGAAGGGCGGCAAGAAGGGCAAGTCGGGCCAATATTCCACCGACCAGTCCGTGCTGGAAAAGCTGGAGGCGGACGGCGTGCCCATCGCGCGCAAGGTGCTGGAGTGGCGCCAGCTCGCCAAATTGCGGAGCACCTATACCGAGGCGCTGCAAGCCGCGATCAGCCCCGTCACAGGCCGCGTTCACACCAGCTACAGTCTGGTAGGCGCACAAACGGGCCGTCTGTCCTCGACGGAGCCCAATTTGCAGAACATCCCCATCCGCACCGAAATCGGCCGCCAGATCCGCGATTGTTTCGTGGCCGAGGCGGGGAATGTGTTGCTGGCGGCGGACTATAGCCAGATCGAACTGCGGCTTGCCGCGCATATGGCCGATGTGCCCGCGCTCAAACAGGCCTTTGCCGATGGCGCCGACATTCACGCCGCCACCGCGCAAGAATTGTTCGGCGAGGTGAACCGCGAGACGCGCGGGCGCGCCAAGACCATCAATTTCGCCATCCTCTATGGCATCAGCCGCTGGGGCCTTGCGCCGCGCCTTGGCGTGACGCCCGAAGAGGCGCAGGCGATGATCGACACCTATTTCGCCCGCTTCCCCGGCATCCAGCGCTATATCCACGAAACGCTCGAGGGCGTGCGCGAGAAGGGCTATTCGGAGACGTTGTTCGGACGCAAATGCTGGTTCCCGCGCATCGGCTCGAAAAATCAGGCCGAACGGCAAGGCAGCGAACGCGCGGCCATCAACGCCCCCATTCAGGGCACCTGCGCCGATATTATCAAACGCGCGATGGCCCGCATGGGACCGGCTCTGGTCGAGGCCGGTCTGCCGCAGGTGCGCATGCTGCTTCAGGTGCATGACGAACTGGTGTTCGAATTGCCCGAAGGCGATGTGGAAGCCGCCCGCGCGGTGATCGGGCGGGTGATGGCCGAGGCGGCCCTTCCCTCGGTCGCGATTTCGGTGCCGCTGGGTGTGGAAATCGGCGTAGGCGCCAGTTGGGGGGCCGCGCATTGATGTGGGGCGCCGACAAGCTGGGCTTGCCGCTGGTGCTGCCGACAGCGACGCTTGATCCCGACCGTCTGCCGGACTGGAGCGAAATCACCCATTGGTCCGCCCGCCTCACCCATTCGGCGATTGCCGCCGGTGTGGCGGTGGGCATCGCGCTAGCCCTGCATTTCGTGCTGTTCGCTTTTCTGCGCCGCGCCGCCCGCGCACAGGAAAGCGAGACGGAGATCGTCGCCGCGACCCAGCTCTATCATGCTGTGCGCTGGGCGATGGTGGCTGCAGCGCTGGGCATCGCCGACAATGCCGACCGCTTGCTGGCCAAACTGGTCGAGCCGCTCTCGCGCTTTGCCGTGCCCGCGCTGGCGGGCTGGGTGCTCTATGCACTGGTCAAGACCGGTGCCGAGCTGATGGCGCGCCGCGCCGCACAATCGGGCGACATTCTCACCGCGCGAAGCCGCCGCAGCCGGATTACCATCCTGTCGCGCTCGGTGGGTATCGTCATCATCTTCCTTACCGTGTCGCTGATGTTGCTGGGTTTCCCCGGCGTGCGGCATGTGGGGGCCACGCTGATGGCTTCCGCCGGCCTGATCGGTCTGGCGGTGGGTGCGGCCGCCCAGCCTGCGCTCAAATCCCTGATCGCGGGGCTACAAATCGCCGTGACCGAGCCGATCCGCATCGGCGATTTCGTGGTGGTGGATGGCGAACGCGGGCGGGTGGAGGACATTCGCCTGTCCTATGTCGTAGTGCGCACCGGCGACGAGCGGCGGCTGATCGTGCCCACGGTCAAGTTTCTCGACACGACCTTCCAGAACTGGACACGGGTGGAAGGCAATACGGGTTCGGTAGTGCTTCCGGTGAAGCCCGGTTTCGCCATCGAACCGATTCGCGCAGCCTATATGGCGGCGCTGGACCGCCACGAGGACTGGGACCAGCGCAATGGCGAATTGCTGGTGTCGGAAGTGCGGGTCGGGTCGGTGGAATTGAAACTGATTATGAGTGCTTCTGGCCCTGCCGAGCTGGCGCGCTTGCAGCCAGCCATGCGCGAGGCTTTGCTGGAATGGTTGCGGGCCAACCAGCCCGATGCCTTGTGCGACAAGGTTTAGGCGACCAATTTCCCGATATGGTTTTCAAGTTTCATATTTGACGCCATTTCAGCCTTCAAGCTCATCACTGTAATCGTGAAGCCCGGCGCAGGCCTAAAAAAAACCCGGCCAGCAGGCCGGGCTTTGGAAGTTTTGGGAGAGGATGCCTGAAAGGCGAGTTTCTTTTGGCCTTTCCCTGCGATTCTCGCAAATGCGTAAACATCATTGTAAGTTGCGAATTTCGCAACAAAACTCAGGTCTCATAAATATTGCATGGATTCCAGTAGGATGGTCAGAACAGCCGCAAAACCGGACCCTGCCGTATACGTATACCTTGACTATTTCCCCGAACAAATGACCGATTTTGCCATCATGGAATGACATGCTTTAGTAGAACACCATAATGGCACGCGCATCAGTCTAGCGAAGCGCCCGCGCCGCTTGTGAAACATGCAAAAAGGGGGCGTGCAACACGCCCCCTTCCCGATTCAGCCGCAGACCTCGCCAATCAGTGCGCGAAAAGCAACGCCGGTCCGCCCTGCAATTGCAGGAAATAGCGCGTCACGCCGCCCATAAAGAACTCGCGGAAGCGGCTGTGTCCATAGGCGCCCATCACCAGCAGACCGGCGCCCAGCCGCGCGACAGCCGAAGCCAGCGTTTCTTCCACCGAACCGACGCGCTCGACCACCTGCAATTCGGCCTTCACACCATGCCGCGAGAGATATTGCACAGCATCAATCGGCGGAAAGACCCCGGTCTTCTCGCCCACGGTCAACACATGCACCGACTGCGCCAAGCGCAACAAAGGCAAGGCCCCGCGCAACGCCGCCGCCGCCTCGTAGGAACCATTCCACGCCACAGCCACCGTATCGACCGGCATGGTCACAGGCGCATCGCCGCTCACCACCAGAATCGGCGCCGTGCCCGCCACCGCCAGTTGTCCGGCAAATTCGCAGTCGCGCGACAGCACGATCACATCCGACAGGCGCGAGGCTTCCGCCATCGCATCCACCGGCTCCTCCTCGCCGCGCAGAATGTCGAAAGGCACATCCTCGCGCTTGAGATGCGTGGCCAGTTCATCGGCATAGGCATCATCGCGGCTCACCGCGTCGCGCACCGCATCGGCCGCCAGATAGGAGCCCCCCATCGCGTCCATCGCCATAAAGCGCGCGATGGGCGTATCGACCACCACCGTCAGATGGCCCTCCATGGCCCGCGCCAGCGACAGGGCAGTTTCGAACCGGGCATTCATGGCTTCGGAACGGTCGGCATAAACGAGAATGGAACGCATGGTCTGACTCCTTACGCATGCGGGGGGACAATGCAGAGTACCATGATCCGCCCGCCACAATGAAGCCATGATTCAGGTCAACCCGCCAAACGCAAAAAGGGCGGCGGCGTCCTGCCGACGCCGCCGCCCCTTGAAGCCCGACAGACCGGTATCAGGCCAGCGCGGCCTTGATCGCATCGACCAGATCGGTGCGTTCCCACGGAAAGAGATCGCCCTCGGGCTTGCGGCCGAAATGGCCATAGGCCGCGCTGCTGGCATAGATCGGCTTGTTGAGGCCAAGGCCCAGACGAATGCCACGCGGGGTCAGACCGCCGAGTTTCTCCTCGGCCACCTTGGCGATCGCGGTTTCCAGCGCCGCATCATCCACCGTGCCGGTGCCCGCCGTATCGACATAGAGCGAGAGCGGACGCGCAACGCCGATGGCGTAGGACAGCTGGATCGTCACGCGCGAGGCAAGGCCCGCCGCCACAATATTCTTGGCCAGATAGCGCGAGACATAGGCCGCCGAACGGTCCACCTTGGTCGGGTCCTTGCCCGAGAAAGCGCCGCCACCATGCGGAGCCGCGCCGCCATAGGTATCCACGATGATCTTGCGACCAGTCAGGCCCGCATCACCATCAGGACCACCGATTTCAAAGCTGCCGGTGGGGTTGATATGCCACGCAGTCGCCGCGGTCAGGAAGCCTTCGGGCAGGATCGCGGCAACGGTCTTGCGGACATAGGCGTCCAGCTCGGCCTTCTTCGCGCCCTCGTCATAGCCCGCCTTGTGCTGGGTCGAAACGACGATTGCGGTGGCTTCCACCGGCTTGCCGTCCACGAACTTGAGCGTCACCTGGCTCTTGGCGTCAGGCTCGAGGAAAGGCGCCGCGCCCGAATGACGGTCGGCGGCAAGCTGCTCGAGGATCTTGTGGCTGTAATAGAGCGTGGCCGGCATGAGATCGGGCGTCTCGTCGCAAGCGAAACCGAACATGATGCCCTGATCGCCCGCGCCCTCGTCCTTGTTGTCGCCCGCATCCACGCCCTGCGCGATATGGGCCGACTGGCCGTGCAGATTGTTTTCGAAGCGGAAGCTTTCCCAGTGGAAGCCGTCCTGCTCATAGCCGATCTTCTTGACCGTGGCACGCACGGCGGCCTCGATCTCGTCCTTGGCGCCAGCGGCCCATGCGCCGTTTTCATAGACACCCTTGCAGCGGATTTCCCCCGCCAGCACCACCAGTTGCGTGGTGGTCAGCGTTTCGCAGGCGATGCGCGCNNCTTGTCGGGATGGCCTTCGGAAACGCTTTCGGAGGTGAAGAGATACTCGCTGCGCATGGGTTTGCCTTCTGTGACTTGCCATATAAAGCAATCTTTATGTGGCGTTCCCTAACCCAGAGAGCGCCGCAACACAAGAGCCGTAGCCCCAAGAAGAATTAGGGCCAGCCCAAGCGTAAGCATGGTTCCGGCACGGGCAAAGAGCGTGGGCGCCTTGGCCTGAGGCACCACGCCATCCAGTCGACCCGCCACCCCGCGCGGTACAAAACCGCGCACGATCCCGTCGCCATCCACCACCGCGCTGATCCCGTTGGTGGTGGAACGCAGCACCGGCAGCCCCTCCTCCAGCGCGCGTAACCGCGCCTGCGCCAGATGCTGGGGCGGCCCCCATGCGCCGAACCAGCCATCGTTGGACGGGTTGAAAATATAGTCCGGCCGATGCGCGGGATCGACCACCGCGCCGGAAAAGATGATCTCGTAACAGATCTGCATCCCCGCCTTGCCCAGCGGGCCGAGGTCGAGCGTGCGCGGCCCCGGACCTGCGCTGAAGTCGATATCGCCGGGAACCAGCCGCGCCAGCCCGAGCGGCTCGAGAAGCCCGCGCATCGGCAAATATTCGCCATAAGGCACCAGATGCGCCTTGGCATAGGAGGCGATGATCCGGCCATGATCATCGATACCGGTCACGACGTTGCGCCCGCCCACCGCCTCGACACCCTTGAAATCCAGATCGACCGAGCCCGTCAGCAGCACGCCGCTCCGCCCGATGGCACGCGCCAGCCTGAGGCGCGCCATCCACGGGTCGCCCGCGAATGTGTATTGATAGTACCAAGCCGGATAGCCGTCGCGCATGAATTCCGGCACGCCCGATTCGGGCCACAACACCAGGCGAGGACCCGCCGCCAGCGGCGCGGACAGCAGCGCCGAATCGCGGAATTGGCGGTCGAAATGCGCCGGATCGTCGAGATCCTCCTGCGCCACATTGGGCTGCACCAGCGTATAGGCGATATGCCCCTTGCGCTCGGCAGGCGCAGCCCAGACCATCGCCAGCGCTACCACCAGCAGCGGTAGCGCGACCAAGGCGCCTCCATGCAGGCGGTCACGCCCTGTCAGACGCAACCCCTCGCCCAGCAGACCCGCCAGCAAGGCAACCAGCCCCGACAGGCCATAGGTGCCCAGCCACGGCGCCAGCACTGCCAGCCCTGCATGGCCGAAATCGCCCAGCACCACCGCGCCCAGCGGGTTCCACGGAAAGCCGGTGAAGATCGTGCCGCGCAGCACTTCGCAAACAATCCATGCGCCAGCAAAAGCCAAGACGCGCGCTGCTGCCGATCTGCGGCAAAGCCACAGGACGACACAGGCCAGCGCCGGATAGACCGCCAGATAGAGCGACAGGCCGAACACCGCGAAGCCACCCAGCATGGCGGGCATCTTGGCCTGATAGGTGAAGGCGGTGGCGATCCAGTTCAGCCCGAGCGCGAAATGCCCTACGCCCCACAGCCAGCCAACCAGCGCCGCGCGGCGCCCTGTATGCGCCCGCAGCACCAGCCAGCCCAGCCCCGCCAGCGACAGCAGGGTGAGTGGCCACAGATGCAAAGGTTCAAAACCGCAAGCCGCCAGCGCGCCCAGCGCAAGCATCACGGCGATGCGCCAGCCCTTCTGCCAACAGGCAACAGCAAACAGCCGCGAACGGCGTCTATATTTGTCGAACCAGGCCATAGGCCGTGCTTAGCGGGGCGCGAACCAGCCGTCACCCCGTTAAGACACCATCAGGCCAAACCGCAATCGAGCGTTTCAGCCCTCAGGCGTTTTCAAGCGTCTCACCGGCATCGCCAGCCGGCTTCTTGCGCGGCGCGCGGCGCTTGGGTGCGGGTGCCGCCTCGGCAGCGGGGGTTTCAACCGGCGCGGCAGCAGGGGCGCTGACCGCTTCCTCCGCTACCTTGCGCGGCGCGGAAATCGAGGGCGGCAGGGCCGCTTCGAGACCCGAACCTTCGGCCGCTTCAAAGCGCGGCCCACGCTCGGCGCGGTCCTCGCGACGCGGGCGACGGTCGCCGCGCGGCTCGGAGCCCCGTGCATCATCACGGCGCCCATCCTCACGACGGGGACGCAGACCGCGCGCCTTATTGCGGTTCTCACGCAGGAAAGGATTGGCAGGCGGCTCGTAGGGGTTGACCTCTGCCTCGGCGTCACCAGCCTCGCCATTGTCCCCGGCATCATCGCGCGGCTCGTCGCGGACATCATCGCGCGGTTCCTCGCGGCGGCGCGGCGGGTTGCCGTTCTGCTGGCCATTCGGGCCGGAATCGCGTTCTTCGCGCTCGCGACGGGTGTAGACCGGCGGCGTATCAAAGGTGGGGAAATCGCTTTCCACCATGAAATCACCGGCATCCTCACCCTCGCCACCGGCGTCGGGTGCATCCTGCCAGCGATCATCGCGGCGCGCGCGTGCCTCTTCCTGACGCAGGCGGGTGTCGGCCAGCACGCGGAAATAGTGATCGGCAAACTGGAGGTAATATTCCGCCTGCACGCGGTCGCCATTGAGATGGGCGTCCTGCGCGAGCTTGCGATACTTCTCCAGCAATTGCGGCGCATTGCCCCGCGCGCGGCTGTCGATGCGGTTGAGCTGGGCTCCGCCGTTCTGTTGACGGTTGTTGTTGCCGCGACTGCGACGACGGTTATTGCCACGGTTGTTGTTCAAAGGAGTCTTATCCTAAACTCCGGCCTACCTGTCCGGCACCTTGTGCCGGTGAGTTTGCCGGTGAGCGTAACGCCCGATCCTTCCGCTTGCACCCACGACGGTCTTGGCGCCATCACAGGTGATCGACCCGCTCTCTGCCAGAGCTTCCGACGGGGGGCCGGACAATTCGGGCAAGAATGCTGGATTGGAACCAGCCAGAGGGGAAGCGTGCGTCCCTCGGCAGTTCTGCGGTTTCAATTAGGGGGACTACCGGCAAATGCCAAGGAAAAACTTAACAGCACCCCGTGTTTTTCCAAGGTGGCGTATTTTTATCGCGCCGCCTTTAATTACATCTCCGGCCGCGACAGGGTAAGCGCGCGCGGGCGCCCTGCCAAATCGCGATGCAATCGCGTGGCGAAACCGGCGCTGGCGGCGATCATGGCCACCGCCTCGTCCTGACGATGGCCGATTTCCAGCACGGCGATCCCTGCAGGTGTGAGCAAGGCGGGTAATTGCGGGATCAGGCGGCGATAGTCGTCGAGCCCTTCCGGCCCTGCGAACAGCGCGCCCGCCGGTTCATAGTCGCGCACCGAAGGGGCGAGTTGGGCATCGTCCTCGACATAGGGCGGGTTCGACAGAATCAGATCAAAGCGCCCCAGCCCCTCCGCCCAACCATCCCGCGTCCAGTCCGCCAGACGCATGGTAGAGCGCGCGGCGAGCCCCAACGCCTCGGCATTGGCCTGCGCCACAGCCAGCGCAGCGGCGGAGCAATCGATCCCGACACCCTGCGCGGCGGAGCGCTCATGCAGCACCGCCAGCAATATCGCGCCCGTGCCCGTGCCGCAATCCAGCACGCGAACGGGGGCGGGACAAGCCTGCAGCGCAGCCTCGACAATCGCCTCGCTATCCCCGCGCGGGATCAGCGTGTCGGCTGTCACGCGAAAGGGCAGGCCCCAGAACTCCTGCGTGCCGGTGATATGGGCGACCGGCTCCTGCGCGGCGCGGCGCTTGACCAGCGCAACATAGGCATCGGGCGCCGCATCCTGCATCCGGCGCAGCAACAGATCCGAGCGCGAGCAGCCCAAGGCGTGGGCCATCAACACTTCAGCGTCGAGGCGGGCCGTGTCCGAGGTGGCGGCGAGGCCTTCCGCCGCAGCATGCACCGCCTGCGCGACCGTGTTACTCACCGAGCGCGGCCAGCCGCTTGGCCTGATCCTCGGCAATCAACGCGTCGATCAGTTCGCCCAGCCCCGGCCCTTCGAGGATTTCGGGCAGACGGTGCAGCGTCAGATTGATACGGTGGTCGGTGACGCGGCCTTGCGGGAAATTGTAGGTGCGGATGCGTTCGGAGCGATCCCCGCTGCCCACCATCGCCTTGCGCGCCTCGGCCTCGGCGCCCTGCGCCTCGTCGCGCATTTTTTCATACAGACGCGCGCGCAAAACCTGCATCGCCTTGGCCTTGTTCTTGTGCTGGCTGCGCTCGTCCTGACAGATCACGACCAACCCGCTGGGCAGATGGGTGATGCGCACCGCCGAATCGGTGGTGTTCACATGCTGGCCGCCTGCGCCGCTGGCGCGATAGATGTCAATCTTGAGGTCCTTGTCCTCAATCGCCACATCCACCTCGTCCGGCTCGGGCAGGATGGCGACCGTGGCGGCGCTGGTGTGGATGCGCCCGCCGCTTTCCGTCACCGGCACGCGCTGCACGCGATGCACGCCGCTCTCGAACTTGAACTTGGCGAACACGCCCTGCCCGCTCACATGGGCAACCACTTCCTTGAAACCGCCAATCTCGCTGGCGTTGGCGCTGACCATTTCGACGCGCCAGCCCTGTTCGGCGGCATAGCGCTCATACATGCGGTAAAGATCAGCGGCGAACAGCGCCGCCTCGTCGCCCCCCGTGCCCGCGCGGATTTCGAGCATGGCCGGGCGGCTGTCTGCCGAATCGCGCGGCAGCATGGCGATGGACAAAGCCCGCTCGGCCAGCGGCAGATCGGCCTTGAGGCGGGCGATCTCCTCCTCGGCCAGCTCACGCATCTCGGGATCATCAAGCGCGGCAAGGCTCTCCAACTCGCCGCGCATGGCCGACACCTCTGCCGCCGCCCGCGCCACCGGTTCCAGTTCGGCATAGTCGCGGCTGGCGGCGATAAACTCCTTGCCCTCCAGCGTGCCGGAAGCAAGGCGCGCCTCCAGCTCGGTGAAGCGATGCGTGATCTGGGACAGGCGGGAGGAGGGGATGGTCATTTAGGCGCTTTTGGGGAAGAGGTACACTTCGCGATTAAAATCAACGCGCTGCCCCCGTACGTCAAAGCTATCCTTGAGAATACTGTTCAATGGCTCCCAAAAACTCATTCCATACTCGGCATCAGGCGCAACCGCTTTTGCTCGGATGCTGATTGCCCCATTCCCTTCATTGCCCCGATCATCCAAAATAAGGCAAATGCTCGGCGATGCCTTCAACGCCCGTTCAAACCTCTTCCGAGGATTCCCAGTGACGAATTGTTCTACTGAAATCGCTGAACGATCAGCAGACCATTCATATCGGTGACTTCCAAATGCCACCTTGCGCAGCCCAGCACATATAGCTGATGCCGCGCTTTCAACATTCCGCGTTTCTGCAATGACCGCAAAAGTTGGACCACGCTCGGCCACACCGCCCCCATCCGCCACCAGCATCGCCAGCCGCTCGATACCCGCAGCCCAGCCGACCGCCGGGGTCGCCGCGCCACCGAGGCTTTCCATCAACCCGTCATAGCGCCCGCCGCCCAACACGGTGCCTTGCGCCCCCAGCCGGTCGGTGACGAATTCAAAGGCGGTATGGCGATAATAGTCCAGCCCGCGCACCAGCGCCGGATTGCGCACCCATGCCACGCCCGCCGCATCCAGCCCGCCGGTGACGCGCGCGAAGAAGTCCTTCGCCTCGTCCGACAGGTAATCGTCAATGCGTGGCGCATCGGCCACGAACAGCTTGTCGCGCGGATCCTTGCTGTCGAGAATGCGCAGCGGGTTCTTCTCGAGCCGCTCCTGCGAATCCTCGGAAAGCTCGCCCTTCACCGCGCGGAAATAGTCGATCAAGGCCGCGCGCCATGCCTCTCGGCTCGTCCCGTCGCCCAGCGTGTTGAGCGTGAGCGTGACGCCATCAGCGATCCCCAGTTCTTTCAGCAACTGGTCGGCCATCACCAACAGCTCCACATCGGCGGTCGGCTCGGCCGCCCCGATGATCTCGGCGTCGATCTGGTGGAACTGGCGATAGCGACCCTTTTGCGGGCGCTCATAGCGGAACAGCGGGCCGTGTGTGGCGATCTTCACCGGCGCATATTGCTGCCACCCGTTGGTGAGATAGGCGCGCGCGATGCCCGCCGTGAACTCGGGGCGCAGGGTCAGCGATTCGCCGCCGCGATCCTCGAAGGAATACATTTCCTTGGAAACGACATCGGTCGTCTCGCCAAGGCTTCGGCTGAACACCGCCGTCTTTTCAAACACCGGCATTTCGGTGCGACGAAAGCGATAGAGTTTGCGCACGCGCTCGAAGGTTTCGACCACATGGGCGAAAGCCTCGGCATCGGGGCCGAAAATGTCCTGCGTGCCGCGGATAGGCTGCGGCGTCTCGATCTTGCGGGTTTCCTTGCTCATGGGACAAGCCCCCTACTCGCAGCCGCGCCCCGCGTGAAGCCCTGATTCATGGCTGCCCCGTCGCGCCGGCCATCACGCTGACAAAGGGGTAAATAACGTAGCTCGAGCCTCTTGATAGGCGTTCATCTTCGCGCCATGAAGTAGCCCCATGACAAACCTCATGCGAAAAGCCGCCCTGCTGGCCTCGGCCCCTCTGTTTGCCGCCGCCATCGCCTCCACCCCGCTGCATGCCGAACGCTCGGCGCCGGTCGCTGTCCCCGTGGCGCATCTGGTGCCCGATGCGGCGGACAAGCCCTATCCCGGCACGATCACACTGGATATTGACGCCAGCGACATCGAGCATGGCGTTTACCGCGTGACCGAAACGGTGCCGGTTGCCGCTGGCGCCAAGGTCCTGACGCTGCAACTGCCCGAATGGATTCCGGGCCACCATTCACCCAGCGGCACGATCGACGAGTTGGTCGATGTGAAATTCTATGCCGATGGCAAGCTGCTTACGTGGAAGCGCGATCCGGTCGAAGTCTTCGCCTTCCATGTCGATGTGCCCGCAGGCACCAAGGATGTTGTCGCCAAATTCATCCACACCTCGCCTTTGCAAAGCAGCGAAGGCCGCATTTCCACCACGCAGGAAATGCTCAACCTGCAATGGGACCGCATGAGCCTCTATCCGGCGGGGCATTACACCCGCCAGATCAAGGTGAAGCCCACGGTAATCTTCCCCGAAGGCTGGCAGGTGGCCACCGCGCTGGACGGCAAGAAAGTGTCGGGCGCCAAGGTGACGTGGGATGTGATCGACTATGAAGCGCTGGTCGATTCACCGATCTTCGCGGGCAAGTTCATGAAACGCTTCGACCTTGGCCGCGGCGTGGCGATGAACACCATGGCCGACAAGCCCGAACTGCTTGACATCAAGCCTGAAAACCTCGCCACCTACAAGGCGCTGGTGGACGAGGCGTGGGCGCTCTACGGCGCGCAGCATTTCGACCACTATGATTTCCTGCTGGCGCTGACCGACCGCATGGGCGGCATCGGCCTTGAACATCACCGCTCCAGCGAAAACGCGCAGGTCCCCAAGAGCTGGGTGGACTGGAAGGAAACCGACTGGGGCCGCAACGTCATCGCCCATGAATACAACCATAGCTGGGACGGCAAATTCCGCCGCCCCGACACGATCTGGACCCCCGATTTCCGCGATCCGATGCGCGACAATCTGCTGTGGGTCTATGAAGGCATGAACCAGTTCTGGGGCTATGTGCTGGCCGCGCGTTCCGGCATCCAGAGCAAGGAGACGGTGCTGGGCCAGTTTGCCGCCAACGCGGGACAGTTCACCCAGTGGCCCGGCCGCGAATGGCGCAGCGTGGAGGATACCACGCTTGACCCCACCATCTCCAGCCGCCGCCCCAAGCCCTATGCCAGCCTGAACCGCAACGAGGATTATTACACCGAAGGCGCGCTGATGTGGCTGGAAGCGGACCAGATCATCCGCGAAGGCACCAAGGGCAAGAAGGGCCTCGACGATTTCGCGCGCAGCTTCTTCGGCATCAAGAATGGCGACTGGGGTCAGGTGGTCTATAATTTCGGCGATCTGGTGAAGGCGCTGAACGAAACCTATGCCTATGACTGGGGCAAGTTCCTCGACACCCATATGAACCAGCCGGGTCAGCCCGCGCCGCTGGCCGGTATCGAGAAGGCTGGCTACAAGCTGGTGTGGAAGGACACCCCCAATCCCTATGACAAGGGCCGCTTCACCTTTGGCAAGGGACTGAACCTGTTCCACTCGCTGGGCCTGACGCTGGACAAGGACGGCAAGGTGACCTCGGTGCGCTGGGATAGCGTGGGCTTCAACGCCGCGCTGGTGACCGGTACGAGGATCCTCGCTGTGAACGGTCTGGCCTATTCGGACGATGGGCTGAAAGCCGCCATCACCGAGGCCAAGGGCAATGACAAGAAGATCACCCTTGTCACCCAGCGCGGCGACAAGGTGCAGACCGTGTCGCTCGATTACCACGACGGGTTGCGCTATCCGTGGCTCGAAAAGCAGGGCGATGCCAAGGTTGCGGCGGGGCTTGACCTGCTGCTGACGCCGCGCCGCCCTGTCGAGAAGACTACGGCGAAGAAATGAGCCAACACCGCGAGAGGCGCCAGCGCTGGATCCTGCCCCCGCGCTTTCTGGCGTTTCTCGCGGTCTTTGCCGGCCTGACACCGCTGCTGGCGCTGCTTGGCCTGCGCTGGGGACAGGCGGTGTTATGTGGCTTTGATGCAGCGGCGCTGGTGTTCATCGCCTCGCTTTGGCCGCTCTCGCGCGATCACACCGCCGATGTGATGCGGCGCCACGCCATCGAGAATGACGCCAACCGGCTGGGCGTGCTGGTCATCACCGGTCTTTTGATGCTGGTGATCGTCACGGCGCTGCTGGTGGATCTGCCCTATGCCCGCGCAGCGCAGGGTATGGCCAAAGGCATCGCGCTGGGGTTGGTGCTGGGGAGCCTTGTTCTCGCATGGCTGTTCTCCAACCTCGTCTATGCGCTGCACTATGCCTATGTCTATTACGGCGGAGCGGAGGCCGGCGGGCTCAACTTTCCCGAGCAGCGCGACGCCCCGATCGACGCACAGCATTGCCCCACCTTCTGGGACTTCACCTATTTCGCCACCGCCATCGGCATGGCCTTTGCCGTGTCGGATGTGGAGGTGACCGATGGCGCCATCCGTCGCATTGTCACTTTGCACGGCATCGCCGCCTTCTTCTACAATCTGATCGTGCTGGCCTTCACCATCAACGTGACGGCGGGAAGTTGAGGAACAGACCGCCCTGCAATCACGCGGTTTCCCGCACAAATGCCCCGTTTCGGCTCAAGTATTAAGACCCCTGCCCTGTTGCATTGCAACAGACGTCCAGCTAGGGGCTGAACCGCAGTTACTGCGCAGGTCGGCAGCGGGCCGGCTTCGCTCTTCTTGATAAAAAGACGGTGCCATGGACATCTCCAAAATCTCCGTGGGCGACAATCCGCCCGAAAGCCTGAACGTCATCATCGAAGTGCCCACCGGCGGCGAACCGGTGAAGTATGAATTCGACAAGCCCTCGGGCGCGCTGTTTGTGGACCGCATCCTGCACACGCCGATGCGCTATCCCGCCAACTATGGCTTCATCCCGCACACGCTCTCGCCCGATGGCGATCCGCTCGATGCGCTGGTGGTGGCCCGCTCGCCCTTCATTCCGGGCTGCGTGGTGCGGGCGCGCCCCATCGCAGTGCTGCATCTGGAAGACGAGCATGGCGGCGATGAAAAGCTGCTCTGCGTGCCCGACGACAAGACCTTCCCCTACTACTCGGACATCCACGAGAAGGAAGATCTGCCCGATATCGTGGCGCAGCAGGTCGAGCACTTCTTCACCCACTACAAGGATCTGGAATCCGAAAAGTGGGTGCGCGTCGGCCAGTGGGGCGATGCGGCCAAGGCCCGTCAGGTGCTGCTGGAAGCCATCGAGCTTTACCAGTCGAGCAAGTAAGCCCGACCGGCATGAATACGAAAAGGGGCGGCTTATCCCGCCCCTTTTTTTGCGTGCTCAATCCCCTGCGGCTCAATCCCCTGCGACGGTCATGCCATCAATGCGCAGGGTGGGCGTGTTGATCGCGCGGTGCATTTCCAGATCATCGGCAGGAATCATTGCCTTGAACATATCGATCAGATTGCCCGCGATGGTGAATTCGGCCACGGGGCCGGTGATCTCGCCACGCTGGATGCGGAAGCCCGAGGCGCCGCGCGAATAGTCGCCGGTGATGCCGTTCACACCATGCCCGATCAGTTCGGTGACGAACACGCCATCCTCGATATCGGCGATCAGATCGGCCACGCAAACCGCACCGGCCTCGATGCGCAGATTGCTGGGCATGATGCCCGGCGATCCGCTGGCGCCGCGCCCCGCATGGCCGGTGGGGGCAATACCCAGCTGCCGCGCGGCGGCGCAATCGGCCAGCCAGCCAGTAATCTTACCCCCTTCCACCAGATTGCGACGCGCCACCGGCAATCCCTCGCCATCGAAAGGCCGCGAGCGCAGCCCGCGTGGCAACAGCGGATCATCCACCACCACCACCGAACTGTCGAACAGGACCTCGTCCAGCTTGCCCAGCAGGAAGCTGGCCCGTCGCGCGATCGCCGTGCCCGCCATCGCGCCGATCAGGTGGCCCAGCATTGAACCACCCACCCGCGGATCGAGCACCACCGGCATCGGCCCGCTCTTGAGCCGCGCCGGATTGAGCCGCGCCACTGCCCTTTCGCCCGCGCTGCGCCCCAGTTCGGCAGGCGCCAGCAGATCGGCGCCGTGCCGCGCCATGCGCCCCGCATAATCGCGCTGCATAGAGGCGCCCTCCCCCGCCACCACGCTGGCCGAGGTGGAGCGGCTGGTGCCGCTATAGGCGCCGATAAAGCCGTGGCTGGTAGCCAGCGCCATCACCGCCGCGGAGGAACCGGCCGAGGCGCCTTCCGAATTGGTGACGCCTGCCACCGCGCGGGCGGCCTCTTCGGCCTCTTGCGCGGCGGCGCGCAGATCTTTGGGGCCGGGTTCCTGCGTGTCGTTCAGGTCGAGATCGACAAAGGGACCGCGGGAAATCAGGTCTTCCGGCGCCAGCCCCGCATAGGGATCCTCGGGCGCGCCCGCCGCCATCGCCAAAGCGCGCACCGCCAGTTCGTTAAGCGCCGCATCCGACAGGTCCGACGAGCCGATCGTCGCCGAGCGCCGCCCGACAAACACCCGCAACCCGATATGCTCGCTTTCCGACCGTTCGACATCTTCCAGCTTACCCAGCCGCACCGACACGCTTTCCGACGCATCGGCGATATAGACGGCGTCGGCGGCATCGGCACCAGCCTTGCGGGCGCGGGCAACAAGGGCTTCGGCGCGTTCCTGAGCCTGGACAGGGGTAAGCATAAAGGGCGAGAACTCCGGCAGTCGGGCCGCGCCTTGTCGGGCGGCCTTGCTGGCGCGGCTCTAGCCTTCCCGGAAGCTCAGGGCAAATGGCTTGTCGGGCGCTTCAGGACAGCAGCGCCACTGCCAGCGCGAACAGACCCGTCAACGCAAAGGGCAGACCGAGCGCACAGGCCCAGATCACCGCGCGATCCCGCCGGAAGCGGGCGTCAAGTTGCTCGACAAGCGCGGGGGCCATCGCCTCCACCTCGCCAATGCCCGCCCAGCGGCGCTCCATATGGCGGCAGGCCGGAATCACCACACCCACCAACACCAGCAGCGCCAGATAGGGCAGCACCCCGCCCCGCTCCAGCCGCAGCGCGATCATGGTGAGCATGATTTGCAGGCCGGTGTAGACCAGCAAGGCATAGGCGACATGGTCACAGATCCGTTTGCGCCAGTTGGCCACCGGACTCTCCCGCAAATCACGGGCAGCAACCGGCAGGATACCACGCCCCGCGCCAGCGCGCGGGCCATGCCAAGCCTTGGCCATACATTCTCCCGTCCTTCTTATGGCTTTGAGTAGAACACCGAAGGGAAGTACGATCAAGCGGAATTGCGGTTCCCTCCACCGAGGAGGGTGTGGCAGAATTGCCATGCAGGAAGCCTGCCAATTGCCTTGCCGATTGGCGACGGCGCGCCTAAATGGTGGAGCAATGACCCAGATACTTGCCCCCGAGCGCAGCGTCGCAGCCGATCCCACCGCCGCCTTCAGCGGGCTTCAGGTGGTGTCCATCGCCAAAAGCTATGACAAGCGCGCGGTGCTGACCGATATTTCGCTCGATGTCGCCAAAGGCGAGGTGATGGGTCTGCTCGGGCCGAATGGCGCGGGCAAGACCACCTGCTTTTATTCGATCATGGGTCTGGTGAAGCCCGATTCGGGGCGCATCCTGCTCGACGGGCATGATATCACCCGCCTGCCGATGTATCGCCGCGCGATTCTGGGCCTTGGCTATCTGCCGCAGGAAACCTCGATCTTTCGCGGGCTGACGGTGGAGCAGAACATCTCCTGCGTGCTCGAACTGGTGGAGCCGGATGCCGAGACGCGCGCCATCGAACTGGAACGCCTGCTGGAGGAATTCGGCCTGACACGGCTGCGGGCCAGCCCCTCGATGGCGCTGTCGGGCGGCGAGCGTCGTCGCGCCGAAATTGCCCGGGCGCTGGCGGCGCGGCCCTCGATCATGCTGCTGGACGAACCTTTTGCCGGTATCGACCCGCTCTCCATCGCCGACATCCGCCATCTGGTGCATGACCTGAAGCAGCGCGGCATCGGCGTGCTCATCACTGACCATAATGTGCGCGAGACGCTGGAAATCTGCGACCGTGGTTGCATCATCTATGGTGGCCAGGTGCTGTTCGCCGGCAGCCCCGAGGCGCTGGTGGCCGACGAGAATGTGCGCCGCCTCTATCTGGGCGAAGGCTTCACGCTGTAGTGGCGGGGGCAGGCTGACCAATGGCTCTGGGGCCACGCCTCGATCTACGCCAGTCGCAATCGCTGGTGATGACGCCGCAGTTGCAGCAGGCGATCAAGCTGCTGGCGCTGTCCAATCTGGAAATCGAGACCTTTATTGGCGAGGCGCTCGACGCCAACCCCCTGCTCGACATTGGCGAGGCTGCGCCCGCGCCGGTGGAAACCATTGAGGCGGAACCCGACCTCCGCCGCACCACGCTCGAAAGCTCACCGGTCGATCAACTGATCGGAGAAGGCCGCGCCGCCGATGATCGCCCGCTGGACATTGACGCGACCGCGCTGGATATCGACCGCGACACGGGCGATGGCGGCGGGGTTGCGCCCGAACCCACTATCGATGCCCCCTTTGACGCCGCCTATGATGGCGAGGCGCGCAGCAGCGGCGGGGGCGAGGCACCCGGCATCGACGAACATGGCGGTTTTGGCGAAACGCTGGCCGAGCATCTGCATGCGCAGATCGGCGCGGTGTGCCGCGATCCGCGCGCCGGTTTCATCGCCCGCTTCCTGATCGATCAACTGGACGAGGCGGGCTATCTGCCGGTGCCCTTGCGCGATGTGGCGGGCGATCTTCAGGTGCCGCTGGTGGAGATCGAAGCCGCGCTGGCACTGGTGCAGACACTCGATCCGACCGGCGTTGGCGCGCGCAGCCTGTCGGAATGCATCGCCTTGCAGGCCAAAGAGGCGGATCGCTACGACCCTGCCATGGCCCGCCTGATCGACAATCTCGAACTGGTGGCGCGCGGGGAATTTCCGCGCCTGCGCCGGATGTGCGGGGTGGACGAGGAAGACTTTGCCGACATGCTGGCCGAGTTGCGGACCTATGATCCCAAGCCCGGCTTGCGCTTTGGCGGCGGCATGGCCGAACCGGTGGTGCCCGATATTCTGGTTTCGGCGCGGGCGGATGGCGGCTGGAATGTCGCGCTTAATCAGGCAACCTTGCCGCGCCTGATCGTCAATCGCTCCTATTATGTCGAGATGCGCGGCGTTTGCGCCGGCAAGGAAGGCCGCGACGACAGGGGCTGGCTGTCGGAAAAGCTGGCCGATGCCAACTGGCTGGTCAAAGCGCTCGACCAGCGGCAGAAAACCATCCTGAAAGTGGCCAGCGAGATCGTGCGCCAGCAGGACGGCTTCTTCCGCCACGGCGTCAGCCATCTCAAACCTTTGACCCTGCGCGCGGTGGCCGAAACGGTGAAGCTGCATGAATCGACCGTCAGCCGCGTTACCTCGAACAAATATATGCTGTGCGAGCGCGGCACGTTCGAGCTGAAATATTTCTTTACCTCGGGCGTCGCCTCTGCCGATGGCGAAGGCGCCGTGTCGGCCGAGGCGGTGAAAGCCGCTATCAAGCAATTGATCGATGCCGAAGACCCCAAGGCGATCCTGTCCGACGATACGCTGGTCGATCTGCTCAAGGCGCGCGGCTTTGAACTGGCGCGGCGCACGGTGGCCAAATACCGCGAGGCGATCGGGCTGGGTTCCTCGGTACAGCGCCGTCGGCAGAAGGCGCTGGCGGGGAAGCGTTAGGCCTGCAAGTCCTCGGCCCGCTGGCGCCATGCCGCGGCCAGAACGGGCAAAGCGGCGAGTTCGGGCAACACCCCGCGATCCGCCTTGTGCCCGCCACCGATCAGCACATGGAACAAGCGACTGACCGGCCATGCCTCCAAGCCGCGCTCGACCAATGTGAGCTCGTCACCAGCCTGCGCCTCACCTGTCTCCAGCACCCGATAGTACCAGCCGCAGCGCCCGTTCTGCACGATCCGCGCGGCCAGCGACGGATGGCAAAAGCGATGCCCCAGTTTCCAGCACGGCTGGCGCCCGTGGCTCACCTCGATCAGTGCCGTGCCCAGCCGGAAACGGTCGCCCAGCAGCACCTGATCTTCGGTCAGTCCTTGCGTGGCAATGTTCTCGCCAAAGGCTCCAAACGCCTCCAACAGGGGATGCTCGCCCAGTTCCTCGCGCCACGCCGCATAATGGTCATGGGCATAGTGGTGCAGCGCCTTGTCCGGCCCGCCGTGATACCTGCGGTCGGCCTGCTGGTCGCCCACGATGCCCTCCGGCCCGATGGTGAGGCGGCCCATCTGCGGCAGTTTGGCGATCGCGCTGCCTTCCTCGCCGCGAAAGGGGGTGATCGTGCCGGTGAGAAGCGCAAGAACGGGATAGGCCATGCGCCCCAGCATAGTCTTTCGTCGTAGCGGGGCAAGCTACGACATTTTCCGCTTTGCGCAGGCCGGATTCGTGTTACGTTATCACATCGCAACCATTCGCCCGATCAACGGAATTGTCGAGTGATGTGCAACCGGTCGGGCGACAGGCGATGGGAGAAACGTCATGACCTATGCCGGACAGACCGACTTCAAAACCCGTGCCGCCTCGCTGGGCGCCGTGGCCGCGCTGCATGGCGTGGTGGCGGTGGCGCTGATCACGGGGCTTGCCGCCTATCAGACCATTGTGCCCGAAACGCATACGGCGGGCTTCAACATGCCCCTGCCCCCGCCGCCCCAGCCCGAACCCAGCATCAAGCCCGAACCGAACAAGCCGATAGAGCACGAGACGGTGATCGCCCTGCCGAACGACCCGATCCTGCCCGATCTCAACCCGCCCCGCCCGCTGCCCACCGACACGGTGATCGCCAAGCCTACGCCCGATCCCCTGCCGCTGGCCAAACCGACGCCCAAGGGTATCTTCAAGGCGCCGATCCCGCGCGGACGCCCCGCCGACTGGGCCACGCCCGACGACTATCCCGCGCTTGATCTAAGGCTGGAGCACGAAGGCGTGGCACGCTTCAACCTCGCCATCGGCGCCGATGGCCGCGTCACCTCCTGCACCATCACGGGCAGCAGCGGCTGGCCGGGGCTGGACAATGCCACCTGCGCGCTGGTGAGCCGCAACGCGCGCTTCAATCCAGCGATGGACGAGGATGGCAAGCCCGCCAATGGCAGCTACACCGGCGCGATCCGCTGGGTCATTCCGCGTTAAAAGGAAGGAGAGCTGGAGGCGTCACGCCTCCAGCTCGACATCCCAATAGAGCCAGTCGCGCCATGTCTCGTGCAAATGGTTGGGCGGAAAAGCGCGGCCGCGCTCGTGCAATTGCCAGTTGGTCGGGCGCAAAGGCGGGCCGAGCAGCGGCATGCCGGCCTCGCGCGGGGTGCGCCCGCCCTTTTTCAGGTTGCAGGGCGAACAGGCCGCCACGATATTTTCCCAACTGGTCCGCCCGCCCAAACGGCGCGGCACCACATGATCAAAGGTCAGATGATGCGGGCTGCCGCAATACTGACAGGAAAACTTGTCGCGCAGGAAGACGTTGAAGCGCGTGAAGGCCGGAAACTCGCTGGGCTTCACATATTGGCGCAGCGCGATCACCGAGGGCAGTTGCATCGCCCAGTTCTGCGAATGCACCTCGCGGTCATAGTGGGCGATGATGTCCACCCGCTCCAGAAACACCGCCTTGATCGCCGTCTGCCACGGCCACAGGCTGAGCGGGTAATAGGAGAGCGGCGTGTAATCCGCATTCAGAACCAGCGCGGGGCAGTTTTCAATAGAGCGAACGCCCAGAGAGCGGGAGGGGTCATCCCCTGCGCTGCGGTCAAAACCCGCGCGCTCGATCAGCTCCGCCTTGAGCATGGCCTCTTGTGGCAAACGGGAATGACGGTTTGGCGACAGGTCATGGGTGGAGGAAATCACACCCTCGCCCGCGTGGCAAGGCTTGCATGGCGGCACAATCCACAGGAAGAAGCGCGGCTATGAGCCGAATGACCCGAACCCGCTTCGCCCCCAGCCCCAACGGACCGCTGCATCTGGGCCATGCCTATGCGGCGGTGGTGGCGCATGATCTGGCGCGCAAGGATGGCGGGCAATTCCTGCTGCGCATCGAGGATATTGACGGCACGCGCAGCCGCCCCGAACTGGTGGAGGAAATCCTCGCCGATCTGGCATGGCTGGGGCTGGCGTGGGACGAGCCCGTGGTGTTCCAGTCGCAACGCCTCGCCTCCTATGCCGCTGCGGCAGAGCGGTTGCGGGCGATGGGCCTGCTCTATCCCTGCCGCTGCACCCGCGCAGAGATCGCGGCGGCAGCGCACCACAGCGGGCCGGACGGGTTGATCTATCCCGGCACCTGCAAGGGGCGCAAGGTCGATCCCGAAGGCGCGGCGTGGCGGCTCGATATGGCCAAGGCGATGGCAATGACAGGGCCGCTGACATGGGAGGATGCCCTCGCCGGACCGCAACGCGCCACGCCCCAGATCTTCGGCGACGTGGTGCTGGTGCGCAAGGACGCGCCCGCCTCCTACCATCTGGCCGCCACCCTGGATGATGCCGCCGACGGGATCACACTGGTCACGCGCGGGGCCGATCTGTTCGCTGCCAGCCATTTGCATCGCCTGCTGCAGGCCCTGCTCGATCTGCCGGTGCCGCGCTGGCATCACCACCTGCTGCTGGTGGAGCCGGACGGGCGCAAACTGGCCAAACGGCGTGGATCGCCAGCGCTGGGTGACGCGCGCCTTGCTGGCGAGGATGGACACGCTCTGGCTGATGCCCTTCGGGCCGGTCACTTCCCCGCTGGCCTTTCGCTGGGCACAGGCGTAGGTTGAGGGGCAGAACCAGAAAACAAGCGGGAGTTGTCGATGAAATATCTGCTGGTGCCGGTCATCGTCATCGCGATGGGCTTTGTGGTGGTCAGCCTCGTGCGCGGGGTTATCGCCTTCCTGCAATCCACGCGCGAGGATCTGGAAGCGGGTGGTGGCAACGGCCCCAGCCCGATGCAACTCAAGCAGAACGAGATGATGTTCAACCGTATCAAATATCAGGCGCTGGCGGTGATCGTGGTGGTCGTGCTGCTGGCGGCCAGTCGATAAGAGGTTATTTTGGTCAAGCTCAACAAGATCTACACCCGCACCGGCGACGATGGCACGACGGGTCTCGTCGATGGCAGCCGTGTGCACAAACATGCCGCGCGGATGGAGGCGATCGGCAGCGTCGATGAAGCCAACAGCGTGCTGGGGCTGGCAGTGGTGGCGCTGGCGGGCACGCATTATGCCGCGCCGCTCACCCGCATCCAGAACGACCTGTTCGACCTTGGCGCCGACCTCGCGACACCGGGTGAGGATTTCACCCCCTCGCCGATGGCGCTGCGCATCGTGGCCGAACAAGTAGAATGGCTCGAACATGCCATTGACGGCGTGAATGGCGAACTGGCCCCGCTCACCAGCTTCATCCTGCCCGGTGGCAGCGAGGCGGCGGCGCGCATCCATATCGCGCGGGCCACCACGCGCCGCGCCGAAAGGGCCTGTGCCGCGCTGGCCGCTGTCGAGCCTGTCAACCCGCAGGCGCTGGCCTATATCAACCGGCTGTCGGACTATCTCTTCGTGCTGGCGCGGGCGCTCAACGACTATGGCGCGGGCGATGTGCTGTGGGTGCCGGGCGCCAGCCGCGCGCAGGACTGAGGGTTATTTCGCCCAGGGCGACGCAGCGGGAGCGTTTTGCACCGGTGCCTCGCCGCCGCTGATCTGCGCCACCACCGAGGCCGCCTCGGCGGCGGAGGGGTCGGGTTGCGCCGGATTGGCGCCCTCCTTGGCATGGGGCACCATGAAATAGGCCGAGACCATCACGCTACCCGCCCAGAACAACGCCTTCCAGCGGCTGGCGAACACGGTGTTGAGGCGGGGACCGAACATCATCATGCCCCTTTCTCTAGGCCCGTCACGGTTAAGCGACCGACGCAGGGAAGTGGTTAACGGCGCGGCAACCCGCGCTAGGCGCTTAACCCAGTTCGCGCTTCAACGCATAGAGCATATCCAGCGCCTCACGCGGGGACAGCGCATCGACATCGAGCGCCTCCAGCTTCTCGCGCAAGCCATCACGCGGCGCCTTTTCCTCCACCGCCTGAGCAGCGAACAGGGGCAGATCGCCCAATCCCGCAGCGATCCCGCCGGTTTCCTCGCGGCTCTTCTCCAGCTTGGCCAGCACCGCCTTGGCGCGGCTCACCACCGGCGCGGGCACCCCCGCCAGCCGCGCCACGGCCAGACCATAAGAGCTTTCCGCTGGCCCCTGCGCCAGTTCATGCAGCAGCACGAGATCGCCCTTCCACTCGCGCGCGCGGACATTGTGCAGCGTCAGCGCATCGCAGCGCTCGGCGAGCCGGGTCAGCTCGTGATAATGCGTCGCGAACAGGCAGCGGCAGCGATTGTCCTCGTGGATCGCCTCGACCACCGCCCAGGCGATCGCGAGCCCGTCATAGGTCGAGGTGCCGCGCCCCACTTCGTCGAGGATGACGAACGAGCGCTGCGTCGCCTGCGCGAGGATCGCCGCGGTCTCGACCATCTCGACCATGA
>DDES01000173.1 GCA_002336765.1 Novosphingobium sp. UBA1948
GCGATGGAGTTCCTGCTCGACAAGATGAAGGATTCCAAGACCAACGAGGACTTCTTCGCGACGATGAACCAGTAAGTCCATCACTCATGAAAAGCGGGGGCGGGGGGCTGTGGTCCATCCGCCCCTTTTCTTTTGGTGCGCGGCATGTCAGCCTTGCCGCCCGATGTTTTAAGGAACCAAGCGCCATGAAAGTGAATGTCGAAGTGGAGTGCACGCCCGAAGAGGCTCGCCGCTTTCTGGGCCTGCCCGATGTGTCCAAGGCCAACGAAGCCTATGTCGATGCGATTACCAACGCCATGCAGGGCGGTGTCTCGCTGGACCAGTTGCACGACCTGTCGAAGCAGATCGCGCCGATGGGCCAGATGGGGCTGAAGCTGTTCCAGCAATTCATGGAAGCGGGTGCGTCGATGGCAAGCGGCAAGAAGTAGAATTCACCTCCCCATGAATGATACGATTTTTGCCTGTTCGAGCGGGGCGCCTCCGGCTGCGATCGGCGTGATCCGCATCAGTGGGCCGCGGGCGGGTGATGCGCTGCGGGCTTTGGCGGGCAGGGTGCCAGCAGCACGGCGCGCCAGCCTGGGGCGGTTGCGGGATGGCGATGGTGGCTTGCTTGACCATGCTTTGCTGCTGTGGTTTCCAGCGCCCCATACGGCAACAGGCGAGGATCTGGCCGAGATCCATTGCCACGGCGGACGGGCGGTGATCGCGGCGGTGGAAAGTGCCTTGGGTGCTCTGGATGGATTGCGTCGCGCCGAGGCCGGTGAGTTTACGAGGCGTGCCTTTGCCAACGGGCGGATGGATCTGGCCGAGGCGGAAGGGTTGGGCGATTTACTGGCGGCCGAGACCGAGCTTCAGCGACAGAGCGCGATGTCGATGGCGGATGGCGTGCTGTCGCGCCAGATCAAGGCGTGGCGTGCGCAGGTTTTGCACCTCTCGGCAATGGTCGAGGCGGTACTGGATTTCGCGGACGAGGATGATGTGGCGCTGCCCGTGGATTTCGTCCAGAGCCTGAATGTGTTCCACGTGGAACTTTCGCATTGGTTGATACGTCCGCGTGCGGAGGCACTGCGCGAGGGTTTCAAGGTGGTGATCGCGGGGCCACCCAATGCGGGCAAGAGCACGCTGTTCAATGCGCTGGTCGAGAGCGACGCGGCTATCATCACCCCCTTGGCGGGCACGACGCGCGACATATTGATGCGGCCTGTGGCGCTGATGGGCGTGCCTTTCCAGTTCCTCGATACGGCAGGCCTGCGTGCGGATGGCGCGGATGTGGTGGAGGAGATCGGGATCGCGCGTGCGCGAACAGCTATGGCGCAAGCCGATCTGGTGCTGTGGCTCGGGCCTGAAGGCGAGGGGCCGGACGGCGCATGGGAGATCGAGGCGCAGATTGATCGCGGCGATCATCGCGTCAAGCAGGCACCACGCCATCGATTGTCCGGCAAGACCGGTGAAGGGGTGGATGCCCTGCGCCGCGCGCTGGTGGAGGAGGCGCGGAATCATCTGCCCAAGGCGGGAGCGGTGGCGCTCAACGCGCGGCAGCATGGTCTGTTGGCAGAGGCGGCAGAAGCCTTGGGTGCTGTAAGGCCTCAGGGTGATCTGCTGTTGGTCGCTGAAAATTTGCGGCTGGCACGCCTCGCCTTTGATCGGCTCCTGGGTGGTGCCAGCACCGAGGATATGCTCGACGCGCTGTTTGGACGTTTTTGCATCGGCAAATGATGTTCCACGTGGAACGATTTTGAGCTAGGGCCAGCGCCATGCAGCAATTCGACATCCTTGTCGTCGGCGGAGGCCACGCCGGCGTAGAAGCCGCCGCCGTTGCCGCGCGCATGGGCGCTCGGGTGGCGCTGGTGAGTTTCGACCTCTCGGTGGTTGGCGCCATGAGCTGCAACCCCGCCATCGGCGGCCTTGGCAAGGGCCATCTGGTGCGCGAGGTGGACGCCTTTGACGGGCTGATGGGTCGCGCCGCCGATGCCGCCGCGATCCACTATCGCATGCTCAACCGCAGCAAGGGCAGCGCTGTACAGGGCCCGCGTATTCAGGCCGACCGCAAGCTGTTCAAGGCCGCGATCCAGTCGATGCTGGGCCAGCAGGGCGACCTTACGCAAATCGCGGGCGAGGCGGCCGCGCTGGTGATCGAGCAGGGCCGCGTGATTGGCATTGATCTGGCCGATGGCACGCGGATCATGGCGGGGGCGGTGGTGCTGTGCACCGGCACCTTCCTTGGCGGCACCTTGTTTCGCGGCGAGGAGCAGATCATCGGCGGGCGCATCGGCGAAGCGGCGGCGCACAAGCTGGCATCCCAGATGCGCGAAAGCCTACCGATGGCACGGCTCAAGACCGGCACGCCGCCGCGGCTCGACGGCCGCACCATCGATTGGTCACGGCTCGATGTACAGGAGAGCGACGCCGATCCGTGGTGCATGTCGGCGATGGGTGAGGCTCGTCCCAACCCGCAAGTCTTTTGCGCGATCACCCGCACCAACCCGCAGACGCATGATATCATCCGCGCCAACCTGCATCACTCGCCTCTCTTCAGCGGGGCAATCGGCGCGCGTGGCCCGCGCTATTGCCCCAGCATCGAGGACAAGATCCACCGCTTTGCCGACCGCGACGGGCACCAGATTTTCCTTGAGCCGGAAGGTCTCGATGACCCGCTGGTCTATCCCAATGGTGTTTCGACCAGCCTGCCCGCCGAGGTGCAGTTGCAGATGATGCGCAGCATGGAAGGGCTGGAGAAGGTCGAGATCACCGTGGCGGGCTATGCCGTGGAATATGACCATATCGACCCGCGCGCCCTGCGTCCCAGTCTTGAGCTGCGCGCCTTGCCAGGCCTCTATTGCGCAGGCCAGATCAATGGCACCACCGGCTATGAGGAGGCCGCCGCGCAAGGGCTGGTGGCGGGGATGCATGCCACCGCCGCTGTGCTGGGCCGCGAGGCGCCCGCGCTGGATCGGGCCAATTCCTATATGGCGGTGATGATCGACGATCTCACCCTGCATGGTGTGACCGAGCCCTATCGTATGTTGACCGCGCGTGCCGAATATCGTCTGCGGTTGCGCGCCAACAATGCCACCACGCGGCTGACGCCTTTAGCGCTGGCGGCGGGTGCCGTGGGGCCGGTGCGGGCGGCATGGTTTGCGCGCCGCGAGGAGGAAAAGCTGCGGCTGGAAGAAGCACTGGAGCAGACCGCCACCGCGCAGGATCTGGCCAGCGTCGGAATCAGCGCCAAGGCGGATGCCGGTCGTTTACCGTTGCGCGAATGGTTGCGCTTTGATGGGGTGGCCATCGAAACCCTGCGCCCGTGGTTGGGCGAGGCGCTGGATGCTGATGCGACGCTGGTGGAGGAGGTGGCGGAGAACGCGGCCTATGCACCTTACCTCGCTCGACAGGAGCGTGAGCTTAAAGACCTGCGCTCCAATGAGGCGCTGCCCTTGGCGGAAGACTTCCCCTATGCGGACATCGCGGGTCTTTCGAGCGAGATGGTGGAGCGCTTGTCCAAAGCACGCCCGACCACTCTGGCGGCGGCAGGGCGCGTGGCGGGGGTGACGCCTGCCGCGCTGGCGGCGCTGCTCGTGCATGCGAAAAGGATTGCCGGATGACGATCATCGACAGCGAGCAGGCTGCCAAGGACTGGCTGTGCTCGATTCCCGAAGGCACGCCGGAAGGCGTGGCACGGATGGAGAAACTGGTGGCGATGCTGGCCGAGGAGAACAAGGTTCAGAACCTTGTGTCCGCCGTCAGCCTTGATGCGGTGTGGCAGCGGCATATCGTCGATTCGGCGCAGTTGCTCACCCATGTTCCACGTGAAACAGCTTCGCCCTGGCTGGACCTCGGCACCGGCGCTGGCTTCCCCGGCATTGTCGTCGCCGCGTTGCGCCCCGAGTGCGAGGTGGTGATGGTCGAATCGCGCAACCGGCGAATCGACTGGCTCGACCGCGTGGTGGAGGCGCTCGATCTGCCCCACGCCCATGTGGTGGGGCAGAGGCTCGAAATGGTCGAGGCGCGCGCCTATTCGGTCATCTCGGCGCGCGCCTTTGCCCCGCTCGACAAGTTGCTCAAGCTATCCGCAGCTTTTTCCACAAGGGACACGTTTTACGTGTTGCCCAAGGGACGCTCGGCGGGCGATGAACTGGCTGCGTTGAAACGATCGGTGCGTGAAGGGTTCCACGTGGAACAATCACTGACCGACCCGCACGCGGGCGTGATCGTTGGCCATCTCAATCCGAAGGGGCTGAAGCTGTGATTAGCATTGCCGTTGCCAACCAGAAGGGCGGAGTGGGCAAGACCACCACCGCGATCAATCTGGCCACTGCCTTTGCGGCCACCGGCTGGCGTACGCTGCTGATCGATCTTGATCCGCAGGGCAATGCCTCGACCGGCGTTGGCGTGGGCGCGGCCATGCGCGATTATTCGACCTATGACCTGCTGGTGGGCGAATCGACGCTGGAGGAATGCACCGTTCCCACCTCCATTCCCGGCCTTGATCTGGTGCCCGCCACGGTGGATCTGTCGGGCGCCGAGGTCGAGCTGGTGTCGGTCGATGGCCGCACAGATCGCCTGCGCAAGGCGCTGTCGGGCGACAAGGCGGCCCACGATATCTGCTTCATCGACTGCCCGCCCTCGCTGGGTCTGCTGACCCTCAACGCCCTGACGGCGGCGGATACGGTGCTGGTGCCGTTGCAATGCGAGTTCTTTGCCCTCGAGGGTCTGAGCCAGTTGCTGCAAACCGTTGAGCGGGTGCAGCAGCGCTTCAACCCCGATCTGGGGATCATCGGCGTGGCGCTCACCATGTTTGACCGCCGCAACCGGCTGACCGATCAGGTGAGCGACGATGTGCGCGATTGCCTTGGCAAGCTGGTGTTCGAAACCTCGATCCCGCGCAATGTCCGCCTGTCCGAGGCGCCAAGCCATGGCCTGCCCGCGCTGATTTACGACCAGCATTGCACGGGCAGCCGTGCCTATATGGCGCTGGCGCGTGAATTGATTGCCCGTCTGCCCGAGAACAGGAAAGCCGCATGAGTGACGATGTGACCGCACCCGCCCGCCGCAAGCCCGCCGCCTTGGGCCGTGGTCTTCAGGCCTTGATGGGCGACAGCCGTCGCGAGGCACCGGTGGCCAGTGTCGAGGCATCGGGCGGCGGCGTGGAGAGCGGGTTGGCGCAACTGGCCATCGCCACGATCGAGCCGGATCCCGATCAGCCGCGCCGTCATTTCGACGATGCGGCGCTCGACGAACTGGCCGCCTCGATCGCCGCGCGCGGGGTGATCCAGCCGGTGATCGTCGTGCCGCTGGGCGAGGGCCGCTATCGTCTCGTGGCGGGCGAACGCCGCTGGCGCGCGGCGCAGCGGGCACAGTTGCACGAGATTCCCGCGCTGGTGCGCAAGCTGTCGCAGCGCGAGGTGATGGCCATCGCGCTGATCGAGAACCTCCAGCGCGAGGATTTGAACCCCATCGAAGAGGCGCGCGCCTATCAGCGTCTGGCCGAGGGCGAGGGGATGACCCAGGCTGACATCGCCCGCATGGTCGACAAGAGCCGCAGCCATGTCGCCAATATCCAGCGCTTGCTGAGCCTGCCCGAAAGCGTGATCCGCATGGTGGAGGGCGCCGAGCTGTCGATGGGCCATGCCCGCGCGCTGATCGGGGCGGAGGATGCCGAGGGGTTGGCCAAACAGGCGGTGGCCAAGGGCTTGTCGGTGCGCGAGGTGGAGCAGATGGTGCGCCGCCAATCGGGCCGTGAGGCACCGGTGAAGCGTCACGCGCGCGCCGAATACAAATCCGCCGCCAATGCCGACATTGCCGCGATGGAGCGGCATCTGGAGGAATTTCTGGGCCTCAGCGTCAAGATCAGCGCAGATGCCGATCCCAGCTCGGGCGCGGTGACGATCCGCTATCGCACGCTCGACCAGCTTGATCTGATCTGCCAGCGTCTGACGGGCGAGGGGATTTAACGTCCTCGCCCGCAAGGTAGCGGATTAGATCCGCACGCGCTTGTCATGCACCACGCGGCGCTTGATCGCCTTGCGGGTGGTGATAACCCTGGTTTCCACCACCTGCTCGGGGCACTCCTCGGTGGTTTCGGTCACGCTTACCGGCACGGCATAGCCATAGGTGGGGTGCGGTGCGCCACCAGCCTGATAGAAGGTCCACCAGCGTTCGCAGGTGCCTGCGGTGTCGGCGGTGGCCATGCCCGGATTGTTGTTCAGGCGGCGGGCGCATTCGGTCAGCCAGTCCTGACGCGGCATGCCGCCCTGCATCGGACCCTGCGCCGGCGGTTCGCCTGCATAGAAGGCGCCAGCGGCCGGTGGCGGAGGTGGCGCGATGGGCTGGTTGATCTGTGCGGAGGCGGGTGCGGCAGCCAGTAAGGCGCCAATGAGCAGGGTAGGGGCGATCAAAAGCGGACGATAGGCCATGATTGTCAGCACCTTATGCCGGATCGTGGGAGTCTTGTTAATAAAGGTTAATAACAGAGCTACCCACGCCCGCCAAGCAAAAGGTTAACGCCACAAACTCTTGAAAAACAAGATTTACCCTGCGATGGCGGGGCCAATCACCGCAGCCAGAGCCTCGATTCCCGCCGCATCCTGCGAGTCGAAACGCGCTTTGGCCGGACTGTCGAGGTCGATCACCGCCACCACACGGCCCGCCACCACCACCGGCACCACCAATTCCGAGGCGCTGGCCGCATCGCAGGCGATATGGCCGGGGAAGGCGTGGACATCGTCCACCAGTTGCGTGGTGCCCGAAGCCGCCGCCGCGCCGCACACGCCCTGAACGCGGCCCGCGCCAAACGGAATGCGGATACAGGCTGGTTTGCCGATGAAGGGGCCCAGTACCAGTTCATCCCCCACCACACGATAGAAGCCGGCCCAGTTGAGATCGGGCAGGAATTGCCACATCAGTGCCGCTACATTGGCCATATTGGCCACAGCGTCGCTCTCGCCAGCCACCAGCGCAGCGGCGGATTCGCGCAATTCCCGATAGGTTTCGACTTTGGGTGCGGCGGGGTCTGGGCGGAAATCGAACATGGCTTTCGTCTAGTCTCTCCGCGCGGCGCTGCCAATGTGTGATGTGATCTTGTGGCCCGCGTCCCAAGCGCCTAAACCCTGCGCCCATGAGCTTCCTCCGCAAATCGCTGATCGCCCTTGGTGCCACCGCTCTTATTGGCGGGGGTGTCTATGCCTATATCGCCCACGGCAACCCGTCCGACCTGCCGATCGAGCAGATGGAAGGTCGCCACCCCAAGCTCGTCGATCCCCAGCCCGAGACGTTCCCCAGCGTCAGTCTGATGGAAACCGTCGGCTGGGCGGCAGGCGAGGCGCCTAAAGCGGCGCAGGGCCTGACCGTCACCCGCTTTGCCGAGGGGCTGAAGCACCCGCGCACCATGCTGACCCTGCCCAATGGCGACATTCTGGTGGCGGAGACGGGGGCGCCTCCGGGCAATGATCCGGGTGGCGTAACGGGCTTTTTCCAGCGCATCTTCCTCGGTTTCGTCGGCGCGGACGAGCCCAGCGCCAACCGCATTGCCCTGCTGCGCGACAGTAAGGGCACGGGCGCGGCTGACCAACGCTTTGTGCTCAAGGATGGCCTGTCCTCACCCTCGGGCCTCGCCTATGCCAATGGCAAGCTCTACATTGCCAACCACGATGCGGTGCTCGCCTTCGATTTCCAGCCGGGCCAGACCAGCCTCACCGCCCAGCCCAAGAAGCTCCTCGACCTGCAACCGGCCGGCAACCACTGGATGCGCAACCTGCTGGTCAGCCCCGATGGCAAGAAGCTCTATGTGGCGGTCGGTTCGGCCTCGAACATCGGCGAACGCGGGCCGGAGGCCGAGCAGGGCCGCGCGCTGATCTATGAAATCGACCTGGCCAGCGGGTCGCGCCGCCAATATGCCGCCGGTATGCGCAACACCAATGGCATGGGCTGGAACCCATCGACCGGCGAACTGTGGGCGGTGGTCAACGAACGCGACCAGCTTGGCCCCGATCTGGTGCCCGATTATCTGACCAATGTGCCGGTGGGCGCGCATTATGGCTGGCCGTGGTTCTATTGGGGCAAGAACGAGGATCTGCGCGTCTATGACAAGACGCCGCAGTATCAGGTGCCCGAATTCCTGATCGACTATGTGCGCAAGCCTGAATACGCGCTGGGGCCGCATGTGGCGCCGCTGGGTCTGGCCTTTGCCAATGGCGGCGGGCGGCTGGGCGGATCTTACGCCAATGGCGTCTTTATCGCGCGGCATGGTTCGTGGAACCGCAAGCCTGCCGTGGGCTATGATGTGGTCTTCGTTCGCTTTGACGAGCATGGCAATCCGCAGGGCCTGCCCCAGCCGGTGCTGACCGGCTTCCTCACCGGCAAGGGCGATACGCATGGCCGCCCGACTTGGGTGGGCTTTGCCGGTGATGGCGCGCTGCTGGTGTCGGACGATACGGCGGGAATCATCTGGCGCGTGATCGCACCAGGGGCTGCGCCTGCGCCTGCGCCCAAGGCTGTGGAAACGACCCATATGCCACCCCAGCGCGACCTCACCAGCGATCCCGAATTGCAATACCGGATCAAGTTCAAGCAGGATCAGGTGGTCAAGCAGTAGGGTTTTCGGGGGTTTTGCCTCCGATGGGTTAAGGGCGTTACACCCTTAACAATCCCCATAATGTCTGTGTGGTGCCAAGGTTTCACCCTTGCGCGACGTTTCACCGCCGGAGGCTTTTATTGCCTGCGGCGCTTCCAACTCGCGCATGGTTTTACTGGCACGCCACGCAAATTGAAGGGATTGCAAAGGGTGATGACCCTTTGCCCGCCGGAGGCACCTTTCCTGAAAAACAATCAAACCCGCCGACCGGCACGCCCCGCCAGTTCCTGCACATAGTGCCACGCGATACGACCCGAGCGGCTGCCGCGGCGCTTGCTCCATTCGAGCGCGTCATGCGGTTCGAAATCCAGCCCGAGCGTTTGGGCATAGCCACTGATGATGGCGAGAAAATCGTCCTGCGAGCAGGCGTGGAAGCCGACCGACAGGCCAAAGCGGTCGGCCAGCGCCAGCTTGTCGTCCACCACATCGCGCGGGTTGATGGGGTCATCCTGCTCGCCCAGCGAGCGGCCGACGATGGCGCGGCGGTTGGAGGTGACGGCGAGGCGGACATTGGCGGGGCGGGCTTCCACGCCGCCTTCCAGCCACGAGCGCAAGGCGCGCGGGCCGGACAGGTCGCCATCCTCGAAGCCGAGATCGTCGATGAACACGAGGAAATGGCGCGCAACGCCGCCCAGCAGCGTGAAGAGATGCGCGAGAGTGGGCAGCGCGTCGGGCGCAACCTGCACCAGCGCGATGCTGGCAGGATCGGCGTTTTGGGCAGCCAGCACGCTGGCGCGGGTCAGCGCTGATTTGCCCATGCCGCGCGATCCCCACAGCAGCATGTCATGCGCGGCATGGCCCGCGGCGAGGCGTGCGACATTGGCCGCCACGACTTCCTTCTGCTGGTCGATGCCGTGCAGCAGATCGAGCGAGGGGGCATCAAGCCGCGCCACGCCGCGCGCGCTGCGCCCGTCCCACACATAGGCGGGATGGTCGAGCCATGCCGCGGGTGCGGGCGGTGGCGGTGCGAGACGCTCCAGAGCATCGGCAATACGCGCGAGGGGATCACCCTGATCGGCCATGAGGAACGTCCTTTTGCTTGGCTTTGCTGCACAAGGCCTATAGCGGGAAGGGCATGACAGGCAAACCGGCCCCTCACACGGTTCTCACGGATGCGGCATCGCTGGCCCGCGCGGTGGCGGCTTTGCGCGCGGGGGAGATTGTCGCACTGCCCACCGAGACGGTCTATGGGCTGGCGGCAAGGGCGGATAGCGAAGCGGCGGTGGCGGCGATCTATCGCGCCAAGGGGCGGCCCGATTTCAACCCGCTGATTGTGCATGTGCCGGATCTGGCGGGAGCCGAGGCGCTGGCGCTGGTGGATGATCGCGCGCGCGCGCTGGCGGCGGCATTCTGGCCGGGGCCTTTGACATTGGTACTGCCGCGCCGCGCCGATTCGGGTCTGGCGGCGGCGGTGACGGCGGGCCTGCCCACGGTGGCGTTGCGTTGTCCCGCGCATCCGGTGATGCGGGCGGTGTTGCAGCAGTCTGGCCTGCCGCTCGCGGCGCCTTCGGCCAACC
>DDES01000162.1 GCA_002336765.1 Novosphingobium sp. UBA1948
TATTCGGCATGGGCCAATTTATAGCTGAAGCCCGCGAGCCGCCCGCCGACATTGGCCTCCACCGCCCGCCCGCCATGATCGGCCAGCGCCGCGTCCAGCTTGAGCGCCACCCCGCCCAGCCCCGTGCGCAGGCCCGCCGTTGCCAGCCAGCGGTTACGGCCAAGGCTTTGATACGCCGCGGTGCTGGCGGCCAGTGTCAGGCCCGAGGTCAGGCCATATTGAACTTGGGCCACCCCGCGCCATGCGCCATAATCCTGACCGGGCAGGAAATTGGGCGGGTTGATGTCGAGCAGGTTCACATTCTTCTGCACGGCGCCCAGCGCATAGGTGAACTGCCCCTTGGCCAGCCGGCCGTCGCCCACCGACACTTGCCGGATAACCTCGCGCCGCTGCCCCTGCGGGCCATAGAACACCAGCCGGAACAGGTTCAGCCCGAAATCGACACCCACGCGCATGAACTGGTATTGGCCATTGGTGGCCTGCCGTGTGGAATCGATCAACAACCCGTTGCGGTAGAGTTCCACCTCATAGCCGGTGGGCAAATCGCCCTTGAAATCGATCGTGTCGAACACCGAGGCATGTTCCAGCGGCGCATTGGTGACCATCGCGCCGCGCCCCGTCGCCGTGCCCAGCCCGATCGGCATGGGCGTTGTCGAAACATCGCCAAAGCGGAAGTCGGTGGCCTTCATTGGCCCCAGCAAGGTGCCCGCGCTGTCGCGCCGCCCCATTTCCATATGCGCGGCGGTGACACCATAGCGGGTGGAGGTGGAGACAAACAGCCGCGAGGTGAGCCATGCCAGATCGCCCGCAAGGCGCAGATCGTTTTCCACCCGCGTGCCATAGGTGGAATCGGAGACCGCCCGCGTTTCCAGATCGCCCAGCGGAAAGCTGAAAGGCAACCACGGCGTTGCCTCGCGCGGCCAGCGTTTGTCCCTGTCGCCCATACGCCGCGCCGCCAGATGCTCGCGGGCCTCCTCACGCGCGGCCCGCTCCTCAAAGGGGAAGGACTGTCGGGTTTTGACCGTGATCGACTGGTTGCGCAGGCTGACGCCAAGGCTGAGCGGCAGCAGATCGGCAAAGCGGTTGGCGTTGAGGAACAGCTCGCCATCATAGGCGGCGGCATCGCAGCTTTCGAGCTTGCGCGTAACGCCGTCCACCGTGACCGTATGATCGCGCAGGTTGAGTGCGAGCGTGTGTTTGGGATCAAGCACCCAGCCGCTGGCATAATGCCCGCCGTCCGACACGGTGATCGCCAGATCGAGAAAGCGCGCGATCTCGGCCAGCGGCAGATAGGTCTGGCCGCGGAACTGATAGCCGACCACCGTATCCTCGCGCTCGTGGCGCTGGGTCTCGATCTGGAAGATCAGTTCGTCATCCGGTGTGAATTTGGGCTCGCCGCAAGAGGCACTGGCGGCCAGCGGCGGCTTGCCGGCCTGCCCGAAAGCGGGCTTGGGCAGATCGGGGCCGCTGGCCACAGGCGGAGTGGCCAGCGCCTTGGGCTGCGCCAGCGGGGCACCAAAGGCGGGCTGCGGCAAGGCCTGAGCGGTGACCGGCGCGGCGTTTGGACTGGCGCCGGCAGCAGGCGTCAGCAGCTTGTTACCCAGCCTCGCGCCAACCAACCTCGCCTTACCCGCCTTGAAGCTGCGCGCCGCCAGCGATGGCGGGGGGGGCAGCGCCATCCCGAGCGGGTCGGCATGGTGGAGATAGGCCATCACCTGCTGCACATGGCTCAGGCGTTTGCGCTTCTTGCGACGCTTCGGGTGGCGATGTTTGCGTTGGGCATGCAGGTGGTGGTGATGTGCCACATGGCGGACCGTCGCGGGCGCGGCGGCAAACAGGCTCTGGCCGAAATGCGGCGCGGGCAGGCGGGCGATCCCTTCGCGTACCGGCTCGGGCGGCGGGTCTTTCGGCGGGGGCGCAACCGTGCGGCAATGCCCGCGCTCGTCGCGCGTGGCCACCAGCGCCAAGGCCACCATGCCAACCCCGCCAAGGCGTCCGGCACGGTTCCAGCCCCGCTGGTTCACGGCACGATAAAGTCGGTCCGTGCCAGCACCTTGCCCGGCGCGGCATCGTCATCGGTGTAGGTGATGGTCAGCTTCTGGCCCGAAGCGTAGAGCCTGGGATCGGCCTTGGCATCCATCGGCACGGTGACGGACCGCTGCCCCACTTCGGTATAGACGCCCAGTCCCTTCATCTCCGCAATCACGGTGCGGCCATTGGCGATGCTGATATCGCCAAAGGCGGAGCGGGTGCCGCTGCGCCGGATGGTGATGGCCAGCGCCTTGGACGAGAGCGCGCCGGTGGGGGCGGGCGCGATTTTGGGTGTGTCGAGCGCCACATCCAGCGTCGTTTCGCCAATGCGCAGGATCACCGGAATGGAAATGCCGAAGCGGGGCACGATGCGTACGCCAATGCCATTGGGCGTCTGGCCCGCCGCGTCCTGAATCGACAGACCGCCATCCACATCGGTGGGCACCGAGATAATCATGAAATGCGAGCGATATTCGCCAGCAGGCGTGTCGGGGCGGGCGTTGACCATCACCCGCACGGTCTGCGCCTCGTTGCCCGCCAGCGTCACGCGGCGCGGCGACCAGCGCAGCAGCGGCGCGGCGGGATGCACTTTGGCGCGCTCGGCCGGATCGGTCACGGTGGAGAGTTCGATGAGGCGACCATCGGGCGTCATCATCATGTCGGCCACCGAGATTTCATACTCGCCGGTGGCGGCGGCGCGGTTGAACAGGCCGATGCTGCCCAGCCGCTGGCGGTCGTCGATAACGATGCGCTTGGGATAGATGTTGACATCGCCCATGCCACCCACGGCCCCTGCAGGGGGCTGCGCGCCGGTCGGTGCCGCCTCGGCGGATTTGGGCGCGGCGGGGGCGGTTCCCAACGGGGCGACCTGCGCCGGAAGCGATGATGGCAGAATAAAAGTAGCACCGAGCGCCAGAAGGCTGTGCCTCAGGGCACGCTTGCGCAGAAAGATTGCCACCATTGCCGGATCCTCGACCAAACACCCTGAGCCCCGCGACGTGCAGGGGAAGGGAATCTATGGAGAATCACCTATTTCTTGGCAATGGCTTTTTGGGTGGCGGGCTTTTGGCCGATGGGCTTATGGGCAGCGGCCATAACACGCATCCTTGCGCAACTCACAGGTAGAAGGTGGTGAGTGTATAGCTGCCGGTGTAGGTGCCCACGGCCTGATTGGCGCCGACATTGAGCGTACCGCCTACGCTCAGCGTGTAATAGACATTGCTGCCCACCGTGGCCGTTTGTGTCAGCGTGCCGGTCAGATTGGTGACCGTCATCGTACCGCCGCCCGATTTGGTCAGCGTGGTGCTGATCGGGCCATAGACGGTGAAGGCCTGATTGGTGTTGGCGATGATCTGGAAAGTGCCGGGCGAGGCGCCGCCACCGCTCTGCGCGATCAACTGGTTGCCGTTCACCGCGCCGGTGCCGGTCATCACGCCTGCGGGCGAGAGGGTCAGCGTGCCCGAACCTGTGGGTTGGACAAACTGGCCGAATTTGAGTTCGCCGGTGTTGCTCATCGCGGCGGGGGCGACTACCACCGCTTTCGAGGAGCCGGTGACTTGCACGGTCTTGCCACTGGCGGCGGACGCGTCCGCCGACCACAGGGCGCCCGTCCCTGCCATCAGGGCGGCGCAAAGCGATAGCAATTTTCGCATGTTGCTCCCCACCGGATGGAAGGTTGGACCAAAGGGCGGGGGCTGGCCGGCCGTTCCCCGGCACAGCCCCGCCTGTCGCAGGCTGTGGCCCGCGGCAAGGGTCTGGAGTCGCGGCCCGCCGGTTAGAAGCGGGCCGGTATCCTTCTGCCAGTTGTACTGGTCAATCTTACTGGTAGGTCACCGTCACGGTGTAGCTGCCGGTGTAGGCACCGGCGGCCTGCGCGCTGGCTACGGTCAGCGTGCCGCCGACGTTGAGCGTGTAGGCACCCGCCGAGAGCGAGGCGCTGGCAGGGGTCGAAAGCGTGAAGGCCATCGTCGAGGGCGTGGCGCCGCCGGTGGTGACCGTGTTCGAGCTCGAGGTCGAGATGTTGAAGGCGCGGGTGCCATCGCCCGTCACCGAGAAGGCGTCGGCGGCGTTGGTGTTGCCCGTGACCGTGCCGACATCGCCCGTTACCGAACCGGCGCCCGCCGAAGTGACGACCACCGTGCCGCCCGTGCCGGCGGTGAAAGTGCCGAAGTTGAGCGCGGCGCCCGAGTTATGCGTGATCTTGAGCGGCGCGACGACCGTGGCGCTGGCCGAACCGGTGGCGGTGGCGGTGCTGCCGGTGGCAGCCTGAGCCGAAGTGGCCGAAATGGCGAGCAGAGCGGCGCCGAATACAATCTTCTTCATAGGTTTGATCCGTCCCGTAAGTTACCCCAAAACCCTTCGGATGAAGGGCCGTCTCGCACGCCGTAGCGGATCGCGGCGGAGTGCATGGGGACGGTTTAGGCAAAAATCCTTAATATCCTCCTTAGGGTAAGCCCCTATTCGATCAGGACGTGCATTTTCTCCCAAAGAGGGTGCCTAGCTATAGGCGACCAGCACCACAATCTGTGCCACAACCCGCGCGGGCGGCAGGGCGGGGGGCACGATCAACCGACCGCCGATGCTGAAATGATCCTGCCCGCCGGGGTCGAGCACTCCGTTGGCGCCGCTGTCGGGGCGGCTGGCGGTGCGGATCGTGATGGCCTCGATCAGCAACGCGGGCGGCAGATCCGTAGCTTCGAAGCTTTCGGCAGGGCGGGGGGCGATCGATAGCGAGGCGGGCGCGGTAATCGTGTAGCTGCGCCCCGCTTCGCCCGTCACGGCGAAGCGGGCGGCGTGGGGTTGCGGGCATGAGCCGCCCGCGGCGCAGGCTTCGCGCACGCCTCCAGAATATAGGGCACCGGCATCGGCAGGCATGATGTCCACCACGCCCGTCGCCTCGCTGGTGATCTGGCCGAAATCGAGATCGGCGGTGGTGGTGACGGCGATGGGCTGGACGATGGTGGCGCTGGCCATGCCGGTGGCGCTGTCGCTGTTGCCCGAGGCGGCGAGGGCGGGCGGGGTGGCGATCAGCGCCAGCAGCGGGAGCAAGCGGCGCATCATATCAATATTCCGCCACGATGCGCGCGGTGATCGGCAGCGCCAGCGTGAGCGGTGCGCCGTCGCCCGAGGCGGTGACATCGATCCGCGCGCCGACGCGGAAGGTGGCCGAGCAGGTCCGGCTGGTGCAGGTGGCGAAAGTGTAGCTCAGCCCACCGCCCGGGGGGATGGTGAAAAGGCCGCCAAGGTCGGTCTCGTAGGCGGTGATCTGGGCGGTGACGCTGCCCGCGATGGCCGGTGGCGGCTTGCCGAAGGTCAGTTGCACCACCACGGTTACCGGCTGCACGCTATTGTCGCCGCGTTGCCAGGTCAGGGTGAATTGCGCGGGATTCTCATGGGTGCTGCCCAGCGGGACCAGCCCCTCGTCGATCACCGCGCCCAGCGCGCCCACACTTTTGCTGCCGTGATCCAGCACGGCGAAGCTGCCGAAGTGCAGGGGTTGGTCTTGCATGAGGGTGAGCGAGGAGGTTTGCGTCATGGATGGCGTCACCGTTTGCGCTGACAGCGAGGCGGGCAGCGTGATCGCTGCCATCCAACCGACTGCCTGTGCCATCCTGCGCCGCAACGCCATACATTTGCCCCTCACGCCACTAGGGGATAAACCGAATGTGGCCGTTAGGGATTGCTTAACCCCTGCCGGTGCGGGGGGAAATCGCGGTAACCATCGCGGTCGATGCCAAATTGGCACAAATCCACAGTTGCGTGGCGGGTCTGTTCTGCGCCACACAGCGCGCATGGACCTTGATGCTTTGCTCGACCACTATTTCCACACGCTCGACCCCGCCGAGGCGGAGGCCGATGTGCAGGCGCGCGGGGTGGAGCAATTGCGGCTGGACTTTGGCGTGGAACAGGAGCCAGGACGCAAATTCGCGCTGTGGGTGGTGATGGAGGCGCTGGGCGTGGCGCCCGTGCCGGCCGATGCCTTTGCCGAGCCGGAAGAGGTCGATCTGCGGCGGGCAGCGGAAGAGTGGCTGGATGCAACCTACCGTATGGGGCGCGGTTAAATCTTAACCTTACCGCAAGTTTGCCCTGTGGCTATGCAGGGCGGGATCGTGTCGCCGTCTATGGCTTAGTGGAGCAGCGAGGAACTGGTTTCCTGCGCGGCGGCGCGCGCACGCACGGTAAGGGGCGCGTCCGCCACGGCCAGCGCCAGGGCGGCAAGGCAGGCCAGCGCCAGAGTCGGACCCGAAGCGGTGACCTCCTCTGCCGCGCCAAGCAGCAGCACGCTGGCCAGATGGCCGCCATCGCCATTGCCCGACAGGCAGAAGCCGGTGTGTTCACCCATAAAGGCCAGCGCGGCGCTGTCTGCGGCATCGGCGGCCAGCAGGGCATCGAGTCGCGCGGTGTCGGGAATATGCAGCCCCCCCAGCAGGGCCGGGTCGGGTGCGGATGCCATCAAATCATGGAAAAGGCGCACAAGATCCCCCTCACGACCGGTCGGGGCGTTGGCAATTGCCATCGCCAGCCCTTCCAGCCGGTGGAGCCATGCTCGCAATTCCTCGGACTTTCTGTACATCACTTCCTCTTGGCCCGCTGAAGTAGCGCAGCGCTGTTGCAGCATTCTTACCGCAGGCGCGTTGGCTACAGGTTGACCCCTCCCCCCGTAAGAAAGGGGAGGGACCATGAACCAATACCACCCGCGAATGTTAACCTTTGCTGGCCAAGCGGGCTTCGGCGATGCGTTGATCCATGCGCGCTTCCAGCATGGCCAGCGGCAGGATGCCTTCCTTCAGCACATCGTGGAACCAGCCGAGCGTGAATTGGCTCCCCAGCGCGGCCTGCGCTTTTTCCCGCAGCCGCACCCAGACATTGTGCCCGATCTTGTAACTGCAAGCCTGACCGATCATGCAGATGTAGCGGTCGATCTCGCTCTGGCTGCGGCCCTGCGGGAAGCCGGTGGTTTCCACCATATAGGCGGTGGCCTGCGCGCGACTCCAGCGCTTGGCATGCATGCCGGTGTCCACCACCAGCCGTGTGGCGCGGAACAGCAGCGATTGCAGATAGCCCGCACGCTCCACGCCCGAGAAAGCGCCCAGATCGCTGGCCAGTTGCTCGGCATAGAGCGCCCAGCCCTCGGTATAGGCCGAGTTGAACACATTGCGCAGCAGCAGCGGCAGCGCGCCCGCGTGGTTCACATAGGACAGTTGCAGGTGATGGCCCGGCACGCCTTCGTGATAGGTAAGATCGGGCAGGCCGTATTTGGGCCAGTCAAGCGTGTCGCGCAGGTTGATCCAGTAGATCGCGGGGCGCGAACCATCGAGGGGCGCGCGGTAGTAATAGCCATTGGGGGCGCCATCCTGAATCTCCACCGGCACGCGGCGGATTTCCAGCGGATCGGTGGGGATGTCGTTAAAGGCGCGCGGCAGCAGCTTGCGCATCGATTCGATGCCGACATTGAGGCTTTCGAGCAGGGCTGCGCGGCCTTCATCCGTGTTGTCATAGAGCTGTTCGGGACGCTTGTTGAGCTCGGCCAGACGCGCGCCCACCGAGCCTTGCGTCAGCCCTGCCTCGCGCAGCACGGCGTCAAGCTGGGCCGAGAGGTCGGCCACCTGAGCAAGGCCGATCTTGTGGACCTCGTCGGGGGTAAAGCTGGTGGTGGTCGCCTCGGCAAGGGCGGCGGCATAGATCGCCTCGCCCCCCTTCACGCGCCAGATGCCGTCACCGGCGGGCGACTGGCTTTTCAGGCTTTCGACATAGGCGATCTGGCGGTCGAGCGCGGGATAGATCTTGCCCGCGACAATGGCCGAGGCGCGGCCCGCCCAATTGCCTGCAATGCCCTTGGCGGCGGCGCGGCGTTCCAGTGATTTGACCATGCCACTGGCATCGGGCGCGGGTTTGCGCAGCGCGCGCATCTGGCCCAGCGCCATATCCAGCGCCCAGACCGGCGCCACCAGCCCGCGCGGGGCGAGTTCTTTCTGGCGTTCGGAATCCTGCTCGATGGCGTCAGGCATGGCTTCCAGACGCGCAAGATAGGCTTCGGCGTCGGCGGCAGTAGTGATCGTGTGCTGGCTGTCGAGGAAATCGGGCAGCTCGAAATAGGCGCCTTCGCGCTGCGAGATCACATAGGGGTTCTGCACCGAGCCGACGTCGAGCTTGGCCGAGGTAAGCGCGCGGTTCTGATACCAGATCGCCAGTTCGCGGTGGCGGCGCGCGGCGGGTGAAAGACTGGCGGGGCTGATGGCGTTCAGCCTTTGCAGCGCGCTTTTGTGCCACGCATTGGCCTTGGCGACGGCGGCGCCCGAGCGATCGTCCAGCTTGGAGCGGAGAGCCGCACGCGGGCCCTTGTCAAAGCCGGTGGCGGTGGCGCCCTGTGGGGAGAGATCGAAGCGTTCGTAGAACAAGGTGTCGAACAGCGCATTGAGCGCGGCATCCCCCGCGCCCTCGGCCGCAAGGGCTGGCGTGGCAAGGCTGGCAGAAAAACCGGTGGCGGCGGCGCCCATGGCGCTGGTTTTCAGGAATTGGCGGCGTTCCATGGGGCTTGGCTCCTCTGCGCTCTTGGCTTGTGGGGACAGGGTTTACTGACATGTATGTGAGTAAAGCAAGGGACTTTGCGCGGGCGATGCTATGAAAAAAGACCCGCCCTGCGCGTGGCAGGACGGGCCTTAGTCTAACTCCTCCCCAGGAGTATTCGGTGTGGCGCCTCAGGCGGCCGCGAACTGGTTCCCAGCGCGGTGCTTTAGGCAGCCGCGAACTGGTTCATCGTGTTGTGCTCGCCAGCGGCCTTCAGAGCGGCCTCACCAGCGAAATATTCCTTGTGATCGTCGCCAATGTCGGAGCCCGACATGTTCTGGTGCTTCACACAGGCGATGCCCTGACGGATTTCCTGACGCTGCACGCCCTTGACGTAACCCAGCATACCGGCCTCGCCGAAATATTCCTTGGCGAGATTGTCGGTGCTGAGCGCCGCGGTGTGATAGGTCGGCAGGGTGATCAGGTGGTGGAAAATGCCCGCCTGAGCCGCCGCGTCGCGCTGGAAGGTGCGGATGCGCTCGTCGGCTTCCAGACCCAGCTCGCTGGTGTCGTAGTCGGCGCTCATCAGCTTGGTGCGGTCATAGGCCGAGACATCCTTGCCCGCTTCCACCCATGCGTCGAACACCTGCTGGCGGAAGTTGAGCGTCCAGTTGAAGCTGGGCGAGTTGTTATAGACCAGCTTGGCATTGGGGATGACTTCGCGGATGCGCGAAACCATGCCGCCGATCTGGCCGATATGCGGCTTTTCGGTTTCGATCCACAGCAGGTCGGCGCCGTTCTGGAGGCTGGTGATGCAGTCGAGCACGCAACGGTCCTCGCCAGTGCCCGAGCGGAACTGGAACAGGTTGCTGGGCAGGCGCTTGGGGCGCACCAGCTTGCCGTCGCGGGCGATCAGCACGTCGCCGTGGCCGACATTGTTGGCGTCCACCTCTTCCACGTCGAGGAAGCTGTTGTACTGGTCGCCGATGTCGCCGGCGGTCTTCACATAGGCGATCTGCTTGGTGAGGCCGGCGCCCAGCGAGTCCGTGCGGGCGACGATGATGCCATCATCCACGCCCAGTTCGAGGAAGGCGTAACGCACGGCGCGGATCTTGGCGAGGAAGTCCTCATGCGGCACGGTGACCTTGCCGTCCTGATGGCCGCACTGCTTTTCGTCCGAGACCTGGTTCTCGATCTGGATGCAGCAGGCGCCCGCCTCGATGAACTTCTTGGCCAGCAGATAGGTTGCCTCGGCATTGCCGAAACCGGCGTCGATATCGGCGATGATCGGCACGATATGGGTCTGGAACTCGTCGATCTTGTGCAGGATGCGGTGGGTGTTGACCGCATCGCCCGCCTTCTTGGCAGCGTCCAGCTCGCGGAACAGGCCGCCCAGTTCGCGGGCATCGGCCTGACGCAGGAAGGTGTAGAGTTCCTCGATCAGATCCGACACGCTGGTCTTTTCATGCATCGACTGGTCGGGCAGGGGGCCGAACTCGCTGCGCAGCGCGGCAACCATCCAGCCCGAGAGATAGAGGTAGCGGCCCTTGGTGCTGCCGAAATGCTTCTTGATGGAGATCAGCTTCTGCTGGCCGATGAAGCCGTGCCAGCAACCCAGCGACTGGGTGTAGTTGGCGGGATCGGCGTCATAGGCGGCCATGTCGGCGCGCATGATCTTGGCGGTGTAGCGGGCAATGTCGAGGCCGGTGCGGAAACGGTTCTGCAGGCGCATGCGCGCGACGTTTTCCGGCTCGATACCGCTCCAGTTGGCGTTTTCGCCGATCGGCTGCTTGGCCTCGGCAATGGTGGACTGATAGGTCATGGCAACGACTCCCTCAAAAGCTTCGTGGGGGCCGGATAGGGCCGTTCGCAGTCGCGGAAAATCGCCTGCGAAGTGCTGGTGTAAGACTTTACAAAAAATGCTTGTAAAGTTGTGCAGACATGACAGGATACGCCCATGTCGTCCAAACCGCTCTATATGGGCCCGCGCCTCAAGCGCCTGCGCCGCGAACTGGGCCTGACCCAGCAGGCGATGGCCGCCGACCTCGATATCTCGCCCTCCTATGTCGCGCTGCTGGAACGCAATCAACGGCCTTTCACCGCCGATCTGCTGCTGCGCCTCGCCCGCAGCTACAAGCTCGATCTCGACGATCTGGATGCCGACGAGGGCGCTGATTATGGCCGCCGTCTGGGCGAGGTGCTGCGCGATCCGATCTTTGCCGACATCGATCTGCCCGCGCTCGAGGTGGCCGATCTCGCCACGTCCTTCCCCGGCATATCCGAGGCTTTGCTGCGGCTCTATGGCGCCTACACCCGCGAACAGGCCGCGCTGGCGGATCTCTCGGCGGGGGAGGGGGAGCACGCCCCCGATCCCGTGGCCGAGGCTCGTCGCTTCATTTCCGCCCGCCGCAACTGGTTTCCCACGCTCGATTCGCGCGGCGAGGCACTGGCCGCCGCTGTCGGCGAGGCGGGCGATCCCAAAACCTACCTCGCCCGCCGCCACGGCATCCGCACGCGCAGCCTGCCCGCGCATGTGATGATGGGCGCCATCCGCCGGTTTGACCGGCATAACCAGCAATTGCTGCTCGACGACACGCTGTCACCTGCCACCGCGCGGTTCCAGGTCGCCTTGCAGATCGCCTATCAGGAATGCCGCGGTGATATGAACACGCTGGTGCGCGAAGGCGGCTTTGCTTCGCAGACCACGGCCAATCTGGTGCGCCGCGCGCTGGCGGCCTATACGGCGGCGGCGATCCTGATGCCCTATGATGCCTTCGCCAAGGCGGTCGAGGAGCGGGCCTATGATATCGAGGCGGTGAGCCGCCTGTTCGGCACCAGTTTCGAACAGACCGCCCATCGCATGACCACGCTGCACAAGGCTGGCTTGGAGAAAGTGCCGTTCTTCTTCCTGCGGCTGGATGCGGCGGGCAATATGTCCAAACGCCTCGACGGCGCTGGTTTTCCCTTTGCCGCGCATGGTGGATCATGTCCGCTGTGGAATGTGCATGAAGCCTTCACCGCGCCGATGCGTATCTTCACCCAATGGCTCGAACTGCCCGATGGCCAGCGGTTTTTCTCGATCGCCCGCACGGTCGAATCGGGTGGCGGTGGCTGGGGGCGGCCCCGCATCACGCGCGCGGTGGCGCTGGCCTGTGCGGCGGATCACGCGCCCAAACTGGCCTATGCGCAGGGCATCGATCCACGCCGTGTGGAGGCGACGCCCATCGGCGTGTCCTGCCGCCTGTGCCACCGGCCCGATTGCGCCGCGCGCGCACTGCCGCCCATCGGGCGCGAGGTGATCGGGGATGACTACCGGCGCGGCGCGGCGCCTTTCGGACTGGCCGAGAGTTAGCCCCGCGCCCACGGCGCCTTGCTCAGCCGCGCGACCAGAAAATCGATCAAGGCTACCACCCGCGCCGGTCGCAATGTGCCGGGCGGCGTGACGAGATGCAGCGCGATATCGGGGATGCGCCAGTCGGGCAGCAATTCCACCAGCGCCCCGCTGGCCAGATGGTCCCACACCATAAAGTCGGGCTGCAGCGCCATGCCTTTCCCCGCCAGCAGCGCGGGGGTCAGCGCATCGGCGTTGTTGGCGCTCAGCGCGCCTTGCACTTGCGCGACATAATCGCCCTCGTTGGCGTGGTGAAAGCGCCATGAGGCGGGCGCGGCCAGATTGGAATAGAGCAGCGCGGGCAGGCGGGCGAGATCGCGCGGATGTTGCGGCGTGCCATGCGTGGCGAGGAAGGCGGGGCTGGCCACCAGCGGACGGCGCACCTTGCACAGTCGGCGGGCGCGCAGCGCGCTATCCTCCAGCCCCGCGATGCGCAGCACCACATCAAACCCTTCGCCCACCACATCGACCAGCGTGTCGGACAGATGCAGATCGACATGGACCTGCGGAAAACCGGCGAGGAAATCGGGGAGCAACGGGGCGACATGGCGCAGACCAAAGCTCATGGGCACAGCAAGGCGAAGGGTTCCGCGCGGCACGAGTCCCTCGGCGCTGGCCTCGGCTTCGGCGGCCTCGCCATCCGCCAGAATGCGGCGCGCGCGTTCCAGCACCGCCTTGCCGCTCTCGGTCAGCGCGAGGCGGCGCGAACTGCGATGGAGCAGCGGCACGCCAAGGCGCGCTTCCAGCCTGCCCATCGCCTTGGAAACGGTGGGTTTGGACAGGCCCAGACTCTCCGCCGCGCCCGCGAATGTGCCCAGTTCGACCACTTTGGCAAAGATCGCCCATGCTTCAAGATCGGGTAGCAAGGATAAAATCCTTTCATTGATGCCTTTCCATCATTGCCATTTATTTGCGCAAGGCAAGGTCTACATTGCCCTCAACAGCCGCTCCCCCCGAAACGAGTGCGGCGACGGAGAAAGACATGATCGAACATCGCCCCTTCACCGCGCTGGGCCGCGCCAACCACGGCTGGCTCAACGCCAATTTCCACTTTTCCTTCTCGGAATATTACGATCCCGCCCGCATGCAGTGGGGCGCCCTGCGCGTGTGGAATGACGACACGATCGCGCCCAAGAGCGGTTTTCCGCCCCACCCGCACCGCGATATGGAAATCATCACCTATGTCCGCACCGGCGCGATCACGCATAAGGACAGTCTGGGCAACACCGGTCGTACGGCGGCGGGCGACGTGCAGGTGATGAGCGCGGGCACCGGCATCACCCATGCCGAATACAATCTGGAGGACGAGGCGACCACCCTGTTCCAGATCTGGATCATGCCCCGCGAACGCGGCGGCGAGCCCTCGTGGGGCGCCCGCCAGTTTCCCAAGGATGACCGCGCGGGCCAGATGGTGGTGCTGGCCAGCGGCTTTGCCGAGGATGCCGACGCGCTGCCGATCCGCACCGATGGCCGCGTGCTGGGCGCCACGATCCGTGCGGGCGAAAGCCTGACCTATGATCTGGGCGCCGAGCGCAAGGCCTATCTGGTGCCCGCCACCGGCGCGATCAGCGTCAACGGCGTAACTGGCACGGCGCGCGACGGCTTTGCCATGGCCGGTGAGGAGAGCATTACCATCACCGCCAGCGAGGATGCCGAAATCGTCCTTGTTGAAACGGCCTGATTCGAAACCCCCGAGGAGCCAGAGCCATGACCGACACCAGCATCGACACCGTCATCATCCCGCCTTCGCGCGATCTGGGCGATGGCTTCACCGTGCGCCGCGCGCTGCCTACCGCGGGGCGGCGCATGGTGGGGCCCTTCATCTTCTTCGACCAGATGGGCCCAGCCGCGCTGGAGGCCGGCCATGCGCTCGATGTGCGCCCGCATCCGCATATCAATCTCGCCACGCTCACCTATCTCGTGGAAGGCCAGATTATGCACCGCGACTCGCTGGGCAGCGAGCAGGTGATCCGGCCGGGCGAGGTCAACTGGATGACGGCGGGGCGCGGCATCGTCCATTCCGAACGCACGCCGCAGGAGTTGCGTTCGGGGTCCAGCAGCCTGTTCGGATTGCAGACGTGGTTGGCGCTTCCGGTGGCGCATGAGGAAGTGGCGCCCGAATTTTTCCACTATGGCGCCGATCAGATGCCCACCGTCACCGACAAGGGCGTTTCGCTCAGCCTTGTGGCGGGCACGGCGGACGGGATGGTATCGCCGGTCAAGACCTATTCCGACCTGTTCTATGCCGATCTGACGCTGGGCGCGGGCGGGCGCTATCGCCTCGCCGCAGAGCATGTCGAGCGGGCTTTCTTTGTGGTGAGCGGCACCGCGCGGGTCGAGGGGCAGGAGGGCACCTTCGATGCCAGCCAGCTCATCGTGCTCAAGCCCGATGCCGAGGTGGTGTTAACCAGTGACACGGGCGCGCGGCTGATGCTGCTGGGTGGCGAGCCGATGCCGGAAAAGCGCTATATCTACTGGAACTTCGTGTCGAGCCGCCCCGACCGCATCGAGCAGGCCAAGCAGGACTGGCGCGAGGGCCGGTTCCCGACCGTGCCGCAGGAAAGCGAGTTCATCCCCTTGCCGCCCGACGTGCCCGGTGCCAAGCTGGCCTGAAAGAGGGAGAGTGATGATGGGCGGCTATGCCAAATCCGAGGAAACCGGCAAGGGTGGTTATCAACTGGCGATCGAGGCGGNNCTGGGCGGGCTGGACAGCGGGCCCGCGCCCTATGACCTGCTCTGCGCCGCGCTGGCCGCCTGCACCAGCATGACCCTGCGCATGTATGCCCAGCATAAGGCCTTGCCGCTGGCGGCGGTGCGGGTCGAAGTGCGGCACAGTCGCGATCCCGAGCAAAACCCGCCCGACCTGTTGACCCGCACGCTGGTGGTGGAAGGCGATCTCTCGCAGGAGCAGCGCGAACGGCTGCTGGAGATTGCCCAGCGCTGTCCGGTGCACAAGACGCTGGCAGGTGGCCTGCGGATTGCTACCGCTCTGGCGCCGTTGATGCCGTAATCCGCGACAAATCCATACAATCTGTTGACTTGACTTTGCCCCGCCATCCGGCGACCCAAAGCGGGTTGCGGCCTGTTCCCTCTCTGTGGGCCGCCATGATGGGGAGTATCTATGCGCAAGTTTTCGATGATGGTCGGCGCTCTGGCGCTGGGCGTGGCCGTGGTGGCTCAGGCCGCCACGCCGCAGCAGGTGGTCGAGACCCGCCAGAAGAATTTCAAGGCGATGGGCAAGGCCATGAAGGGCGCGGGCGACAGCTTCAAGTCGGGCACGCCCGATGCCGCGCTGATCAAGGCCAGTGCGGCCACGGTTGCGGGCAATGCGGGCCAGATTGAAAAGTGGTTCCCCGCCGGCACTGCGCTGGGTGGTGCGATCAAGACCTCGGCCAAGCCTGAAATCTGGACCGACAAGGCTGGTTTCACCAAGGCTGCGGCTGATTTCTCCGTGGCGGCCAAGGGTTTCAAGGTGGCGGCCGACAGCGGCAATATGGAAGCCGCTGGCAAGGCGATGGGCGCGCTGGGCAGCACCTGCAAGGGCTGCCACGAGAAGTTCAAGGCCAAGGACTGATCCGCTTCAGGGGGGCTGCGCATGACCGACACCAAGACCACCACCATCCGCCTTTGGGACCTGCCGATCCGGCTGTTCCATTGGGCCACGGTGTTTCTCGTTGCGGGCCTGTGGGCCTCCCATGAATTCGACAAGATGGATGTCCATATCAAGCTGGGCATGGCGCTGCTGTTTCTGGTGTCTTTCCGCATCTTCTGGGGTGTGTTGGGCAGCGAGACGGCGCGCTTTGCCAGTTTCGTGAAAGGGCCCGCCGCGATCCGTGCCTATCTGCGCAGCGGGCGCGGGGCGGATGGCGTGCCGGTGGTGGGGCATAACCCGCTGGGCGCGCTGTCGGTGATCGGGCTGATCGGATTGCTGGCGGTGCAGGTCGGTCTGGGCCTGTTCGCCACGGACACGGATGCTACCTATTATGGCCCGCTCAACGCGCTTGTCAGCTTTGAAACCGCCGACACGCTGACCGAACTGCACGAGGTCGGGTTCAACCTGATCGTGCTGCTGGTGGTGGTGCATCTGGGCGCCATCGTCTTCTATGCAGTGAAGAAGAAAGAGCGCCTCGTGCCCGCGATGGTAACGGGCAAGAAGACCTATGATGAGCCGGTGCGCCAACCCAAGGGCGCGCCGTGGTGGCGTCTGCTGCTGGCGCTGGCGCTGGCCTTTGTTGTGTGTGACTGGGTGTGGAATGGCGGCCACTTCATGCCTCAACCCAAACCGGCCTATGATATCAGTTATTGAGGCCTGCCGCTTGCCCGTCTGATTGCATTGCGAAAATTTTTGCTGCGCGCGCTAACTGACCATGCTAATGGTTAATACGTAAGTATTGATTCGTGCGACCGCATTTGGAGATTTTCACAATGGCCTCGAAACTGATTGTTGCTCTGGCCGCCACTGGCCTGGTTATGGCTGGCGTTCCGGCTCAGGCTGCGACCCGTTCGGTCGAAGCTCTGCCCGTGGCCAAGGCCGCGCTGGTGCAGGCTGCTCCCGCCAAGGCGGTGGGTACCTCGTGCTTCATGCCGGTGAAGAACGGCAAGATCGGTTCGGTGGCCGATTTCAAGAAGGCCAAGGCGGCTGGCGCTTGCACGCCCGCCCTGATGCAGACCGGCGCCGAAACCGCCGCGACCGGCTTTGCCGCTTCGCAGGGCTTCGCCGTTGGCCACACGTTCATGTTCGTCGTGGCTGGCGTTGGCGTGGCCAGCGCGGTGGCCTTCACGGTCTGCAACGACAAGCAGGCCCGCACCAGCTGCTGATCGGCTTTTCGCATTCTGCTGAGATCACGGATAAAGGCCCCGAGCTTTCGGGGCCTTTTCTGCGGTCGGGACACGGGAATTCCCCAAGATGCCACAACTTCGCCAACTGATCCGCAAGCAAGGGCGCCATGCGCGTATCGTCGTCGGATCGATGGCGCTGTGCGCGGTGCTGGGTGGCGGTGGTATAGCCCATCCGATCACCGAGCTGGTAACGCAATTGGCACTGGCGGCGCTGGCGGTGGCCTGGGTGTGGTTCACGCCGCGTTCGGCCTTCGCGCAGATCCCGCTTGCCGCATGGGTGGTCGCGGGCTTGGTGGTTCTGCTGCCACTGGTGCAGCTCGTACCTCTGCCGCCTGCCTTGTGGCAAAGCCTGCCCGGACGCGCGCCTGAACTGGCTGCGCTCAAACTGGCTGGGCTGGAACACAGTTGGCGCCCCTTGGCGCTGTTTCCCGATCTGACGCTGGCCTGTGCGCTGTCGATGGCCTGCGCCATGCTGCTGGTGTTGATGACCGCCAGCCTGACCAGCACGGCGCGCACGCTGGTGCTGATGGTGGTGGCCGGCGTGGCGCTTCTGTCGGTGGTGGTGGGGGCCGGGCAAGTGGGAGGCGGCGATGGCGCGGGGAATATTTTCCGCTTCTACAACCCTGATTACCCCTTCCTTCTCGGCTTTCAGAACAATCGCAATGCGCAGGCCGACGTCTTGTTGATCGGCATGGTATGCCTCGCCTTTGGTATGCCCGATATGGTTCTGGCCGGTGTGCTTCCGGCGCGGCGGCGGCTAGTTCTGGCCGCGGTGGCGATTGGCTCGCTCGTGCTGGCGCTGGGCGTGGTGTTGACCGGATCGCGCACGGGGATGGCGCTGCTGGTGCCTGTGGTGCTGGCGCAGGCCATTTTGCTGTTGCCGTGGCTGGGCATGGGGCCCCGCAATCTGGCGCTGTTGGCACTGGCGGGAGGTGTGCTGGGGGGGCTCGCGGTCTATCTGTTGCGCGATAATGCGATGATCGGGCGGGCCTTGCACCGCTTTGCCACGCAGGGCGAATTCCGCCCCGAGATCTGGACCGACACGCTTTATGCCATCCGCACCTATCTGCCATGGGGCACGGGCATGGGCAGTTTTCTGCCGGTATTCATGATCACCGAGCGGCTGGAGATCGTGGACTTCATGGTCGTGAACCGCGCGCATAATGACTACCTCGAACTGGCGCTGGAGGCCGGAATTCCGGGCTTGCTGCTGGCAGCGCTGGTCGCGGGCCTGATGTTGCGTGGGGTTTGGCGCGGATTACGGTCCGGTAACGCGCGTCTGCGGGGGCAGGTTTTGTGTGCCACTTCGGTACAGCTCATAATTGGGGCACATTCGCTGCTGGATTACCCGTTGCGCTCGCTGGCGCTGGCAGGCATTGCGGGCGCTGCATTAGGGATAATACTTAACCCTAACGGTATTCGCGCTGCACGGGACGATTGAAAAGAGGTATGATGACCATCCGCCATACGCTGATGCTTGCTGCTGCGACCAGCCTTGTCTGTGCGGGCTGTGCGCCCTCCGGACTGAGCAGCCTGCCTAACGGGCAAACCGCCTATTCCACCATTCCGGCCAAGGCCACGGGTGTCGAGGCTGGCGCGATCCAGCCCGGCGACCGGCTCTATATCCGCGTGCTGGGCGAGCCGGATCTGACATCCGATCAATATTGGGTGGATGGCAGCGGCAAGGTTCAGGTGCCGTTGGCCGGCGAATTCGACGTGGCGGGGCGCACCACCAGCCAGTTACGCCTTGATATCACCAAGCGTCTGGCTGCGCGTTTCATCCGCGATCCGCAGGTGGCCGTGAGCATCGCCGATCATTCCAAGAGTTCGGTCACGGTGGAAGGTGAAGTGCAAAGGGCCGGGCGTTTCGAGGCTTCGCCCGGTCTGACCCTGATCGGCGCACTGGCGCTGGCGCAATCCACCAGCAAGGATGCCCGCCTCGACGAGGTGGTGGTGTTCCGCGAGCTGGATGGGCAGCGCATGGCCGCCCGCTTCGATCTGTCGCAGATCCGCGCCGGCAAAGCGCCCGATCCGCAGATCATTGCGGGCGATGTTGTGGTTGTGGGCCGGTCCTCGATCAAGGGCACGTGGCATGACCTGCTGACGGCGGCGCCGTTGCTCAACGTCTTCTATCTCATCGGCCGATAAGCGCGCGCATCCAGAGAGATTGTGATCCTATGAACAGTATGACCTCCGAGCCGCGCTTCTCGCATCTCGACGATCTTGCCGACGATCAGCCGCAGGGCGGTGGCCGCGTGGGCGCCTTCGATTTCCGCTATATCGTGGCGGCCGTGCGCGCCAATCTGGTGATGATCGGCGCGCTGATCGGCGCCGCGCCAGCGCTGGCGCTGGTGATTACCTTGCTGCAGACGCCGCGCTACACCGCCTCATCCTCGATCCAGATCAACAATCAGGGCCGTGCGATCCTGAAAAATGACGACGAGGATAATTCCGAGGAAGTGGCCAATGCCAGCGATACCGAGCGCTTCCTGAAAACCCAGACCGATGTGCTCAAGAGCCGCGGTCTGGCCCAGCGCGTGGCGCAAAAGCTGAAATTGTCGAGCAATCCCCGCTTTTTCGCAGCGCAGGAGGCGCGCGAACCGGCGGCAGGCACTGGCGAGACGGTGGTGCGCGACAAGGTGACGACGCTGTTGCTCAACAGCCTGACGGTCAACCTGCCGCGCGATTCGCGCATTGTGAAGATCGGTTTTGAAAGCGCCGATCCCGCCATGTCGGCCGATATCGCCAATGCCTATGCCAGCGAGTTCATTCAGGCGAATCTGAAGCGGAAGTTTGATTCCTCGTCCTACGCCCGCGATTTCGTGTCGGGCCAGCTGGCCGAGGCCAAGCAGCGGTTGGAAGAGTCGGAGCGCGCGCTCAACACCTATGCGCGTTCAGCCGGCCTCATCAACATGCGCGATCCTGCCGCCAAGGAAGGTTCGCAGGGCAGCAGTTCGGTGACGACCTCGAGCCTGTTGCAGATCAACACCGCCGCCAACGAGGCCAAGGCCAAGCGCATCGCCGCCGAAGGCCGGTGGAAGGCGATCAACAGCGGCCCGCTGCTGGCAGCGACCGAAGTGACGCAGAATGCGGCGATGGGCTCGCTGCTGGGCCAGAAGGCAACGATTGAATCGGCCTATGAGGAAGAACGCTCGCGCCACATGGACGACTATCCCACGGTCAAGTCCAAGAAGCAGCAACTTGCCGCGATCGAGCGCCAGATCCAGTTGACTGCCAACAACATCCGCAATGCCGTTCGCGCCGAATACACCGCCGCGCTGGACGCCGAGCGCCAGCTCTCGGGTCAGGTGGAGAGCCTCAAGGGCGCCACCCTGTCCGAACAGGATCGCAATGTGCGCTATGGCCTGCTCAGCCGCGAGGTGGACACCAACCGTCAAGTCTATGACGGCCTGCTGCAGCGCTTCAAGGAACTGAACGCCTCGGCCGGTATCACCATTTCCAACGTGTCGATCATCGACACCGCCGAAGTGCCGCTCAAGCCGACCTCGCCCAACATGCTGAAGAACATGATTATCGGCCTGGTAGTCGGCATCATGGTGGCGGCCTTCGCAGTGTTCCTGAAGGACCAGTTCGACGACTCGATCCGTCTGCCCGAGGATATCGAGTACAAGCTGGGTATGCCCTTGCTGGGCGTGGTGCCCCATGCCCGCAAGTCGGACCCCGACACCGAAATGGCCGATCCCAAATCCGCCATTGCCGAAGCCTACAACAGCTTGCGTGGCTCGTTGCTTTACTCCACCCCGGATGGCCTGCCGCGCGTGATGATGATCACCTCGGCCCAGCCGTCCGAAGGCAAGACGACCACCAGCTTCTCGATCGCCAAGAGCCTGGCTCGTATGGGCAAGAAGGTGGTGCTGATCGACGCCGACATGCGCCGTCCCTCGCTCCACCGCCGGATCGACAGCGACAACGAGAAAGGCCTCTCCACGCTGCTCACCACGCACGAGCGTGCCAATCTGGTGATCAACCCCACCGACACGGCCAATCTGTCGTTGATCACCTCGGGCCCGATCCCGCCCAGCCCGACCGAGTTGCTCTCGGGTGGCCGTCTGGAGGAGATTCTGCAGGAACTCTCGGCGATCTTCGATGTGGTGGTGGTGGACTGTCCGCCGATCCTGGGTCTGGCCGATGCGCCGATGATCTCGGCGCTGGCTGATGGCGTGGTCTTCGTGGTCGAGGCCGACCGCAGCCGCCACGGCTCGCTCAAGGCCGCGCTGCGCCGCTTGCGGGCGATGCGTCCGGTGCTGCTGGGCGGTGTGCTTACCAAGTTCGATCCGCTCAAGACGGGGAACCGTTACACTTCCTACTATGGCTACGAATATTACCAGTACCAGTATCGCTATGGCGACGATCTGAAATCATGATGGCGCGGCTCCAACCCGCATCGACCGGCCCGCTGGCGCGACTCCTCGCGCTGGCGGGCGCTGGCCTGTTCGGTGCGCTGGCGCTGCTGAGCGGCTTGGACCGGCTGGCGGTGGAGAACAATGACGGGCATGTGCTGGTGCCGCAACGTCTGGCGGGCGCCTCGGCGCAGGTGATCGCCGCCAAGGCGGTGGAAACCCGCGATCCGGTGGCGATCGAGGCCGCAGGGCGGCTGCTGATCGACCGTCAGCCGGTCAATGCTTCGGGTCCGGCCACGCTGGGCTTTGCCCATGCGCTGGTGGGTGATGTGGCGGGGGCGGATGCGGCTTTTACCGTGTCGGGTCAATTGGGCTGGCGCGCTCCGCTCACCCAGCAATACTGGCTGGGGCGCGCGCTGGAGACCGGCGATTATCGCGTGGCCGCGATGCGGCTCGACGCTTTGCTGCGTCAATCACCCGATTACGCCGAAGATGGCGCGCTGACTGGCCTGTTCGAACAGAACCCGCCCGCGCGCGAGGCTTTGCTCACCCAGTTGATGCAGCGCCCCGCATGGCTGCACCGCTATGAAACGCAGGTGTTCAAGTTGGATCCGCAACAGACGCTGCAACGCGCCTCGCTGCTCGAGGCTTTGGCGGCGCGCGGAATGCGATTGGGTTGCGAAGATGTGCGCGGTCTTGTCGAACGCATGGTGGCGCAAGGCGCGGTGGCGCAGGCTGATACGCTGTGGCGCGCGCAATGCCCCAGCCCGCAGGGCAAGGGCGGCGCGCTGTGGGATGGCGGATTGGCGGCTGTGAACATGAGCGGTCCGCCCGTGCCCTTCCGCTGGCAACCGGAACAGTCGGGCGATGTCGCGATAACGCCGCGGGGCGAGGGGGTTGAGATCACCTCGACCGCCGCCTTCACCGCGCCCGCCCTGCGCCAGTTTCTGGCCGCGCCCCCGGGTGCCTACCGCTTGTCATGGCGCGCCAATGATGGTGCCACCGCCCGCCTGCTGCCGGTGGTGGGCTGTGCGCCGGATGCGGGCGAGACACTGGTGCCGCAAGCCACTGGTGCTGGCCGCTGGCAGGCCGGGGTGAAACTCGATGGCGCTTGCAAGGGCCATTGGCTGCGTTTCCTCGTCCGCGCGGGCGAGGGGGCGGTGCAACTCTCGAATGTTGCGCTGGAGCGGCTGCCATGAGCCTGCGCCGCTGGCTGGTCGGACTAGGCGCTGCTGCATTGCTGGGTGTCGGGCTTGGTGAGGCTGGATTGCGGCTGGTCGGATCGCTCGATTTGCCGCTGTTCCGCACCGATCCCCGCATCGGCTACTATCCGGCTCCCGCCCAGCATGGCGCCTATCTGCGGCACAACGCATGGGTGTTCAACGAAAGGTCGATGGGCACCGCGCGTGCATTCCGGCCCACGGCGGACAGCATCCTGTTGCTGGGCGACAGCATTGTCTATGGCGGCAATCCGCTCAACCAGCCCGACAAATTGGGGCCGCAGCTTGAACAGCATACGCGGCGTCCGGTCTATCCGCTGGCGGCGGGCGGCTGGGCATTCGACAACGAGTTGCAGATGTTGCGCGCCAACCCCGATCTGCTGGCGGTGCCGACGCTGGTGGTGGTGGCCAATTCGGGCGATTTCGGCGAGGCGGCAGGGTGGAGCAGCCCGATCAACTGGCCCGTTGCCCGCCCGCTGTCAGCCATCGACTACAATCTGCGCAAGTTCATCTTCAAGCCGCATGATGTGGTGCAGGCCCCCACCAGCGAGGCGGCCACGCGGCAATGGCAGGCCGATCTCGACTGGCTGCTGGCGCATTACAAGGGGCGGCTGGTGTGGGTGCTCTATCCCGCGATCAGCGAGGTGCACAAGCCGCTGCCCGCTTCCTATGGCGCGCTGCTAGAGCGGATCAAGGGGCGTGCCACGGTGGTCAATATCCATGCCGCGCCCGAGTGGAGCACGCAGCTTTACCGCGACGGGGCGATCCATCCCACTGCGCGGGGCGATGCTGTGTTGGCAGGGCTGATCGCCAAGGCGCTTTAAGGGCGCCTGAGGCCGCGTTCTTTCAAAAACACCGCCGGATTGCCGGTGTAAACCCCATCGGGCGCCGCCTTGCCGAACAAGGCGCCCCGTGCGGCCAGCACGCTGCGATCTCCCATCACCACGCCCGGCCCGACGAAAGCTTCCGCCGCCACCCAACAGCGTTCACCGATGGTGACCGGCCGCAGCACCAGCTGGAAATCGGGATCGCGGATGTCATGGCTGGAGGCGCAGATATGCGCGCCCTGCGAGATGACGCTATAGGCACCGATGGCGATGGCACCCTGATTGTAGAGATGGACGCCCGGCCCGATCAGCGCCCTTTCGCCCAGCGTTAGATTGGCGGGAAGCCAGACCCGCGTCGAGCCATAGACCCGCGCGCCAGTGCCCACCCGCGCACCAAAAGCGCGCAGCACCATGCGGCGCCAGCCCCACAGCGGTGGCGGTGTCCAGCGGGCCAGCAGCAGCCAGGTGACGCCCCATGCGACCCGCAGCATCCGGTTGCCCAGCGAGAAGCTGGCGCCTCCCTCCATCGGCTTGCTCTGGCTGGCATCGAGCAGGCTCACGGGCGCCGCGCCTCTATGGCTGCGGCATAGGCATCGCCCCATGCCAAGGCCACCGCAGCGGGCGAGAAACGGGTGCTGGCCAATTGGGTGGCAGCGGCGGACATGCCCGCCCATGGCGCCTCGTCCATCGTCAGTGCGTGTTCCAGCACGGGGCGAATAGCGGCGGCGTCATAGCCGCATTCCAGCGCGGCACCGGCCGCAAAACCTTCGGCCAGATTGCATTCGGCGGTCATCACCGTGGGCGTGCCATAGGCCCATGCCTCCAGCATCGCCATCGGCAATCCTTCCGACAGCGAGGGCAGAACCACAAAACGTGCCTCGCGCAGCAGCGCCTCCTTGGCATCGCCGAACACGGGACCAAGGAAACTGATCCCCTGCGCATCCTCCCCGATGGCGGCCTTGAGCGCGGCCACATCGCCCGCATCGCCCCAGCCACCGATCTCGAGCCGCGCATGGGCGGGCCGATCGGCGGCCTTCCAGGCGGCGACCAAGGGGAGCAGGTTCTTCTTGCTGTGGATCCGACCGATATAGACCATCAGCGGCGCGCGATTTCCGCCCGTCTTGACCGGTGCGGGTCCGGCGTTGGGGATCACCACGCAGTCATCCCTGTCGGCCTCGCGGGCAATATCTTGCGCCTCGCGCGGCGTGAGTGCGTGGAGGGCATGGGCTGCCGCCCAACTGCGCCGCTCGTAACCCGCGCGGGCCAGCGCCTTTTTCCAGCGCCCGCGGGCAGTGATCCACGGGTCGAGCATGCCATGGGGCGAGACGATATAGGGGCGTCCCGTTGCCCGTGCCCAGTTCGCGCCTGCCGCCGACGGATACATCCAGATGCCATGGAGATGGAGCAGATCGAGATCGGCGGCGGCCAAAGCCTTGTCCAGCGCGGGCGAGAAGCCAATCTGCGGCGGGCCGATAAAGGGCACGGTATAGACCGGCGCGCCGCCAAAGCGGGCGCGATCCTCGTCGCTATGCGCGTCATCCAGCGCGAAAACCACCGGATCGCCGCCAAGGCTGCGGAGCAGTTCCGCCTGCGCCACCACGGCTTCGAATACCCCGCCACCCAGCCGCGAGGCCGAGGCGGTGAGGAGACCGATGCGCTTGCCCGTCAGAATGCCGCTCATGCCAGTGTGCCGCTCATGGCTGCGCGGTCTTGCCGGCCAGCGATTGCAGGAAGGCCCGGCGGCGGCGCACCGCAGGAGGGATATGTGGCTCGGCGCTGGCAGGAGCGGCGGGTGGGCTGGCGCCCTCTATCGCCGACGTCGGCGCCGGATTCACTGCCAACGCGCGGCGCAGCTTGCGCAGCGCGGCCTTGCGCAGGGCATCGGCCTTGGGCACCGCCGCCCCGCGCGCCAGCAGATACCAGACGCCGATGGGGGCCAGATAGACACCGGCGCTATGCACCACCGATTGCAGCATGCCGTCGCGGTAGCCAACGATCAGGCTGGGTACGAAGGCCATGTAACACGCGGTTTGCATGGTGGTTTGCTTGCTGAGGGCAAAGCGGCGGTAGAGATCGCCCATGGCCGCACCCCACAGGCTGGACCAGATGATCACGCCGATCCAGCCAAAAGCATACCAGCCCTCGCCGGGGATCGAACGGGTCATGCCCACCGGATCGCCATAGTCGAACAGGAAGATCGAGCGGAACGGTTCGCCCTTGGGCTTACCCTCCCAGAAGGCACGCGGAACAGGATCGGTAAAGATCTGGAAATTATCGAGGAAGTAGTCGTAGGTGCCCGACCTTTCGGGGATCACATAGACCAGATACTCGAAAAATTCCATGTTGGCCCAGTCCATCGACTCCAGGAATTTCCAGTCATCGCCGCTGGCCAGCTTTTCCTCGACGTCCACCTGCACCTGCTGGCCCAGCATCTGGCGCAGGGTGGCGCCGCGATCCAGTCCGATCAACGCAAACAGAGCCAGAAGTGCCGCGCCATAACCGATGAAAGTGGCGGGCAGCAGGCGGCGGCGGTGTTCGAAACAATAGAGCAGCGCGGTGGATACCATCGCCACCACGAAGGCTCCGCGCCCGCCGGTGCCGGCCTTCACCAACACGAAAAGCAGCAAAGGCACCAGCGAAAGCGGCCGGAAACGCCCGATCCATGCGATCAGCGCCACCCACGGCACCAGCATCATCTGCCCGTCGGTAACATAGCCGTTGGTGGCGGTGTTGTACTGATAGCCCGAAGCGCGATCGATCACCATGCCGGTCACGATCGAGCCCTGCGACAGAGAACTGTAGGTGGTGTAAAGACTGTAGATCGCGAAAGGCAGCACGATCATCGAGGCCAGCGAGAAGACCTGCGTCAACCGGCGGCGCTCCTCCCGGTCAAAGCGGTCGAAGTTGAAACGCATCGGCATGGCGCCCACCCGCAGACACCAGAAGGAAAAGCAGACCAGCGAGAGATTCGAGGCCACGATCACCGTGGTGCGCGCATCGATCGACGGGTTGAACTGATAGATCGAGTAGATCTTGTCGTAATGCAGGATGTCGCCAACGATAGGACGGATCACGAAAATCAACCCATGCACCGCCATGAAAATGGTGAAAGGGTGGAAAATCGAGAAACTGGGCGAGCGGACATAGTAAAAGCCGATGGCCACGAAAGTGGCCAGAGAAACGATCAGTGCTACCTCGTACATGATGCTCTCTTTTGAAACCGGCCTGTCGGGCGGCGGGATTCCGCCGATGCTGCGATGCGAAAACGAGGTTAACGCTAAGCATATCCCCTTATATCACGCAAGGCCGCCAGCATAGGGCGGTTGAACCAATGCGGGACAGAAGGGTTAGTCGGGACGCACCGCCTGATGCCCCAGCGGCCCGTGGCCGGCGCCCAGTTGCGGGGCGGCGAGGATCGCGGCGCGCACAAATTCACGCGCCCGCGCAATCGCTTCGGGCAGGGCCATGCCTTGGCCAAGGCCGGTGGCAATCGCGCTGGCCAGGGTGCAGCCGGTGCCATGCGTGTGGCGCGTAGCGATCTTGGTGCTGGTCCAGCTGATTTCGCGGCTGCCCAGCACCAGCCGGTCGGTCAACTGGTCACTCTCGGCATGGCCGCCTTTTATCAGCAGTGCATCGGTCTTGCCGCGCACTACAGATTCGCCGCCCAGTGCTTCGAGTTCGGGCAGGTTGGGTGTGGTCAGCGTGGCCAGCGCCATCAGCCGGTCAAACGCGGCCACCGTATCGGCATCGGCCAGAATGCCGCCGCTGGTGGCCACCATCACAGGGTCAAATACCACCGGCGCGGCGATCTTTTCCAGCCGGTCGGCCACGCTATGGGCAATCGCGGCACTGCCCAACATGCCGATCTTCACCGCATCCACGCCGATATCATCCACACAGGCGTCGATCTGCGCCACCACCATCGCGGGCGAGAGCGCCTCCACCGCGAAAACGCCGGTGGTATTTTGCGCGGTGATGGCGGTGATGGCGCTCATGCCATAGCCGCCCAGCATGGTGATGGTTTTGAGGTCCGCCTGAAGCCCCGCCCCGCCGCTGCAATCGGAACCGGCGATGGTCAGGATGCGGGCCGGCTTGGCGGGGTTCATCCCTTGAAATGCCGCACTGTGGAGGGCGGGCTTTTGGCGTGATGCTTTTTCGCGCGCGTGGGGCGGTCCATCAGCTCGCCGCCGCAATTGGGGCAGAGATCATCGAGCGCCTCGGTACATTCGGCACAAAAGGTGCATTCGAACGAGCAGATGAAAGCGCCCGGATCCTCGGCGGGGAGGTCGCAGCCGCATTTCTCGCAATCAGGGCGCATTTCCAGCATTACGCGGCAGCCTCTTTCACAGCCTCGCAAATGCGGTCAACTATGGCCTCCACCTGCGCGCCATCATCGCCCTCGGCCATCACGCGGATCACCGGCTCCGTGCCCGAGGGCCGGATGACCAGACGGCCCTTGCCTTCCAGTTCCTTCTCGGCCTGCGCAATCACAGCCTTGACGCTATCGGCCTCGAGCGGTTTACCACCGGCGAAACGGACATTCTTCAGCAATTGCGGCACCGGATCGAACAGATGCAGCAATTCGCTGGCCTTCTTGCCCGAGCGCACCAGCGCCGAGAGCACCTGCAAGGCCGCCACCGTGCCATCGCCCGTGGTGCCGTGGTCGAGCATGATCATATGGCCGGACTGTTCGCCGCCCACATTGAAGCCGCCTTCCTTCATACGCTCCAGCACATAGCGGTCGCCCACCTTGCTGCGCTCCAGCGTCAGGCCAAGGCCGCTCAGATAGCGCTCCAGCCCGAGGTTCGACATCACCGTCGCCACCACGCCGCCGCCGCGCAATTGCCCGCGCGCGTGCAATTCGGTGCCGATCAGTGCCATGATCTGGTCGCCATCCACGGTCTGGCCCTTTTCATCGACCACGATCAGCCGGTCCGCGTCGCCATCAAGCGCGATGCCGATATCGGCGCCGCTGGCCACCACGGTTTCCTTGATCAGGTCGAGATGGGTCGAACCGCATTTCTCGTTGATATTCTTGCCATTGGGCGAAACGCCGATAGCGATCACTTCCGCGCCCAGTTCCCATACGGCGGACGGGGCCACCTGATAGGCGGCGCCATTGGCGCAATCGACCACGATCTTCAGCCCGTCGAGCCGCACATCCTGCGGCACCGAGGCCTTGACCGCGTGGATATAGCGCCCACGCGCGTCCTCGATGCGGCGCGCGCGGCCGATCTGCTCGCTCTCGGCCAGCGGCAGATCCTCGCTCAGCATGGCCTCGATAGCCAACTCGTCCTCGTCGGACAGTTTGAAACCGTCCGGCCCGAACAGCTTAATGCCATTGTCGGCATAGGGATTATGGCTGGCCGAGATCATCACGCCCACATCGGCGCGCAATTCCTGAGTTAGCAGCGCGATGGCGGGGGTGGGCATCGGGCCGGTCATCACCACATCCATGCCCACGCTGGTGAAGCCCGCCACCAGCGCGTTTTCCAGCATATAGCCCGAAAGCCGCGTATCCTTGCCAATCACCACGCGATGGCGGTGTCCGCCACGCAAGAAGCGACGCCCTGCCGCCTGACCCACTTTCATCGCGATTTCGGCGGTCATCACGCCCGCGTTGGTGCGTCCGCGAATACCATCGGTGCCGAAGAACTGCCGTGCCATGCTGGCCCCATGCTCCGTTAATCTGCGCATTGCGCGCGTTTGCCATTCGCTTTGCTATGTGACGGCAACAAGTTAATGTCACGCGAACAATAGTTAACAGGACGCCCGCCTTGACCCAAGATTCCGCTACCAGCACCGGTTTTCGCCTGCCCGAGATCCGCGTTTCGACTCTGGGCACTTTGGCCTCGCTGGCGGTGGGTCTGGTGGCGGGTCTGGTCCTGTCGAAATTCGCGGTGGCGCCGCAGGTGATGGCGGTGGTCGAGCCGGTGGGCGAATTGTGGCTGCGCGGCTTGCGGATGACCATCCTGCCGCTGGTGGTGGCGCTGCTGGTGCTGGGCATTGTGCAGACCACGGCTGCGGCGCGGGCGGGGGCTGTGGCGCGGCGCACGGTGGGGTGGATCTTGGGCACCTATCTGGTGTCGGGCGCGCTGGCGATGGTGATTATGCCGCTGTGGCTGGGCTGGTGGCCGATCCCCTCGGCGGCGGCGGGCGCACTGGCTGGGGGNNTGGGGGCAGCGAGCAGGCGGCGGGGCCGGTGCCTGCGCTGTCGGAATTCCTGCTTTCGGTGCTGCCCACCAATATCGTCACCGCGGCGGCGGGGGGCGAGATGCTGCCGGTGGTGGTGTTCTTCTCGATCTTTGCCGTGGCGATGGGGCGCTTGCCCGAAGGGCCGCGTCGTGCGCTGATCGGCGTGTTCGAGGGGCTGGCGGGTGTGATGATGGTGATGATCGGCTGGGTGTTGCAAATCGCGCCCGTCGGCGTTTTCGCGCTGGCGCTCAGCCTTGCGGTCAAGACCGGCACGGCGGCGGTGGGCGCGTTGGCGCATTATGTCGCGCTGGTGGCGGGTATGGGCGGTCTGGTGCTGATCGCTGCGCCGGTGATTGCGGTGCTGGTGGCGCGGCTGTCGCTGGGGGCCTATGTGCGCGCGATGGCTCCGGCCTTTGCGGTGGCGGCCTCCACGCAAAGCTCGCTGGCCAGTCTGCCCGCCATGCTGGGCGCCTGTTCGCGGTTGGGTGTGCGCAGTTCGACCGCCGAGTTTTCGCTGCCGCTCAGCGTCGCGCTGTTCCGCGCCACGGGTCCGGCCATGAATATCGCGGTGGTGATCTATGTCGCGCATCTGACCGGCGTGCCGATCACGGTGGGCGCGATGGTGGCGGGCGTGGTGGTGGCGGCGCTGGCCGAGCTGGGCACGCCCTCGCTGCCAGGCGCGATCAGCTTTGTGCTCTCCATCGGGCCGGTGGCTTTGGCGATGGGTGTGCCGGTGGGGCCGCTGGCTTTGCTGGTGGCGGTGGAAATGCTGCCCGATCTGATGCGCACTTTGGGCAATGTGGCGATGGATGTGGCGGTGACCGCCAGTGTCGATCGCGGCGATGGCGAAGCCGCGCAAGCCTGACCGATGCGCCACACCTAACGGCTTTTTTTAGTTGTCGGGCGCGGGTGGCTATCTATAGTGTTAACCCTTGGGGTGGGGCTTTCAGGACTATTCCTTGGCGCGGAACTTGCGCCATCGCTTAAAAGGAGTCCTGAAATAGTGAAGGTTGAGACATGACGATCAGCGCAATTCGTTCGGCCAGAGCTGTGGCGATCACGGCTTCCGTCCTTGTGGCTGCGGGTTTGGCAGGTTCGGCCGCCGTTGCGCAGGAGGTGGATCGCAACGGCAACCGCATGGGTATGCCCGAAGTGGCCGTGGCGCCGCGCCCCGCCGATCCGCAGATGGGCAACCGCCTTGCGGTCAGCAATTTCCAGCGCTGGTATGCTGCCAAGGGCCGCCCCGCGATCCTCGTGTTCTGGAACCGCGAACTGGGCGAGGAAGGCGTGTCGCGCTATGCGTTGCAGGCCCGCTCGAGCGGCTCGGGCAGCGTGGGCGGCGGCAGCTATGCCTATGAAAACAGCAGCGAGGTCGGGCTGAAGCGTGAATCGGGCGGGCTGGCGAGCGATCTGACCGGCGTGTCGATGCAGCGGGTCGAGGGCGCCTTTATGAGTGAGTTCCTTCGCGCGGGCGGGCGTCTGCTTGACCGCAACGCGCTGATGCGCAAGCTGAGCACCAAGGTCGATGCGAAAACCCGCGATGATGTGCAATATCTTGAAACGCTCGCCTTGCAGCAGGGCGTGACCTATCTGGTCGAGATCGTGCCCAACGAGACGGAAAATAGCACCACCGATCTGGCCATGTCGGTCAAGATCAAGCATCTGCCCAGCTCGACGCTGGTGGGTCAATTCGTGTCGAGCGCGACGCCGCCCGCTGGCCCCACGCGCTATGAGGTGCGTGGCAACCGTTATGAGGCGGTGAAGGATATCAACATCACGCCAGAAACCATCGGCCGCCAATTGGCCAGCGATGTGATGCGCGAACTGGCGCGCTGAAACGGGCGCATGGAAAAGGGGCGGGTGCTGCGTGGCACCCGCCCCTTTCTTGCGTCAGGCGCCGGTCAACGGGCCTGACGGATCTCGACGTAATACTGGCGCGAGGCCATGTTGACCGACACGGTCTTGTACACCGCCACGCCCTGCGGCGGCAGATAGATGCGGCTCCACGCCTGCGCGGCATCGCTGGGCGTGCCCGAGGCGTCATACCAGCTCGAACGCACTTCGAGCGCCAGCGGGCCATCGACCTTGCTGCGCACTTCCACGCTGAGGCGCGGGAAGCCGGTTTCCGACTGCGACACGGTGACATTCTCGATATCGAGCGCCGATTTCACCTTGGTACCCGAACGGTTCTTGTAATGCGCCAGCGAGGGATCAACCACGCGCACCGAGTTCAGTTCGGGACGGATCTGGTTCTGGTTGTCGATGCGCACGCCGCCTTCCGGCCCTTCGTCGCACGCGGCAAGCGCGGTCACCAGAGCCAGTGCCACCACGCCTTTTGCAAACATCTTCATCGGCCTTGCTCCTGTTCTGTCATGGTTATTCAGCGCGAACGAACCAGCGCCATCTTGCCGTTCTTGCCCGAAGGTTCGAGCATTATATCCTTGTCCACCCCCGCCGGTGTGCCATCGGGATTGCGGAATTGCGCCACCAGTTTGGCAGGCCCCAGCTTTTTCGAATTGAGCGTCAGGATATGGATGCCATCGGGCAGCGAGCTCCATGTGCGCGTATCGGCGGTCGGCTTGGCATTGGCGGCGATCAGCGCGATCACGCCGCCCACTGCGCCCAGCCCCACGCCGACATCGCCTGCGATGCGGCCCACGCTCGAATCATGCAGAATCCCGTTGGTCTGCGCCACGCTGCTGACGGTGAGCGCTAGATCCGAGGCCTTGAGCAGCGTCGAGCCAATGGCGTTCGAGGTGTTGACGAATTCCACCTTGCCGTTGAGGATCTTGTCGATCTGGCGCGCGCCGCGGGTGTTGGCCTGCCAGTAGACATCTTCCATCGGATAGAAGGGCGCTTCCTTGCCCCCGCCCAGCAGCACCGCGCCGCTCTCGGTAAAGCCCTTGCCGCGCTTGTAGACGAAATAGGAATGCGCCGCGCCGTCGCCCAGCTTGCGCGGGGCCGATCCGGTCTCGGCGATAACCAGCGTGTCGTCATCCCTGCCGATGCCGGGGAAACTGCCGCGCAATTTGCCCAGCCGTTCCAGCGTTTCGTCACGCAGTGCATAGTCGTGGTTGAGATGTGACGCCCAGGCCTCCAGAAACAGCATGATCGCGAAATCGCACTGGTACTGTTCCTCCTCGGCAAAGGCATCCTGCATCTGGCCCTGACGGAAGGCGGCGCGCGCGTTTTCATAGTCGCCCGCGCGCAGATAGAGCAGACCGCGATAGTAATAGACCATCACCCGCTCATAGGGCTCGCCCTTGAAGGGCTTCACCGATTCCGAATACCACAGGCTGCGTGCCTTCTTGGCGGCCTCGTTGTTGTTGTAGATCGATTCGATGCGCAGGATCGCATCGTCGAGCATCACCCGCGAACGGTCGATATCGCCCATCCAGAACGAACGGGCGCCCACCTCCATCTCGTTGAGGACGCGGTTGCGCTCACCTTCCTTGTCGATGCGCGCTTCATAGGCCTCGGGATTGCCCGAGGGCGGAATGACGCCCAGACCCTGCGCATGCGCCCCTGCCGAAGCCAGCAGCAGCACAGCCGCGCTGGCCCGACAAGCGGCGATCAGCCCCCTGCGTCGTTCTGACCGCCCTTTAGCGGTAAACGACGCCACCATCTCCTGCCTCTTTCTTGAATTCGAAGATGTTGGACCAGATGATGTTCGAATATTCCATGTCGACCAGACGGAACATGATCTGGGTGTAGCGCGAACGCTGGCCATTGGCGGTGTTCACCGCATCGCGGGTGCTGATGCGGCCGGTCAGCGAATAGTCCACACCGGCCACCGCAGCGGTGGCGCCGGTGGTACCCTTGTCGACCAGACCCTTGCGCTTCATGTCGCGCTCGGCCTGGATGTCCTCCAGATCCTCGCGGCTGATGAACATCACACGGCCTTGCGCGGCGCGGTTGAGGCCCACCAGAATGCGGTCGGTGATCAGCGCCTTGTCGATGATTTCCGAGCTCTGGTTCTTGAAGCTGGCCGGATCGATCAGCACGCGCGGCGGCGTCTTGGCGTTCATCAGCGCGGGAACCGTCAGCAGATCGCGCACCATTTCGTTGGCCATCGAGATGATGTCCTGCGATTCGGTGCCCACACCTTGCACATTGCCCGAGGAATCGGCCGGACGATACACGCTGGGCGGCGGCTTGGGGGCGGCCATGGCCGCGCCCGACAGCAACAGTGCCGCGCCCGACAGGCCCATCGCCATGATGCGGCCGGTTTTCTTGATGGACATAGATTACTCCGTGATCGCCAGATTTACTTCAGCGGCGCGCGCTGCAACGCGGGAAGGTAGCGTTCCTTCAGATCGGGGTAAATCGAATAGGTGGCGTCGAGGATCTTGCTGAACTCGGCATGGGTCGAGTATTTGGCATAGACATAGACCAGCAGCGCATCACCGTCGTTGAACGACAGATCCGACGTGTTCTTGAGGAAAGCCTCGCCGCCGATCGACTTCATGGCGATGGCGCGGCCTGCCGAATTACCCAGCGATTTGCCAAGGAAACCGCCTACGAAAGGCACCGAGTTCAGCGCCTGCTGGCCGGCATACTGGCCCGCTGCACTGCCGATCGAACCGGCGGCGCCCACTTTCATCGCCTTCGTCACCCATTCGGCGGTCACGCCGTCCGAGGTGAAGGGGCACATATATTTGCCGGTGTTGCCCTCGATCGGGGCGGGAACGGCAATCGCATCGGGCGCGGGCAGTTTGGGCGAACCGAACAGGCCAGCCTGGGCCGGTTGCGGCGCAATGGCCAAAGTACCGGCAACAGCAAGGCTGGCAGCAGCGAAAGTCTTGATAAACGCCTTCATAAATCCCCCCCCGGGTCAAAAAGTGACCGCACACATCTCCATCAGCCTCCTTGGAAAGGAGTACCGGTACATGTACGCTTCGCTTTTCAGGCTACGGTTAATGTTATGTCAATGTCTAGTTAAAATAGTCGTTAGAATCGTCGCGTCCATGGCCATCTGGCGCCTGGCCCGGGTTGGCGCGACGGTTCAGGCGATGAAATCCTTGAGATCGGCGATAAACCGCTCGAACCGGTCATGGTGGAGCCAATGGCCCGCCTTGTCATAGGTCAGCAGGCGGGCATCGCGGAAATGCGCGAGGCGACCATCCTCGGCCGGATTGGAGGCCCATGAATCCGCGCCATAGAACAACAGCACCGGACAGGTGATCGCGCCCCACAAGGCCTTCACCTCGGCCTCGGGCATGTCGAGCACGGGCCAGACATGCAGCCACGGATCGAATTTCCAGCTATAGCTGCCATCTTCATTGCGCGCGACGCCGTGGATGGTGAGATGGCGTGCCTGTTCCATGCTCAGATGGCGGTTTTCGCCATGCATCCGTGCCAGCGCATCCTCGATGGTGGCATAGCGGCGCGGGCTGCGCGCCGAGGCCGCGCGCCGTTCGCCCAGCCAGCGGCGGATATTGTCGGCATAGGGCAGGCTCTCGCGCGGATGGGGCTGGCGCAGCGAAAAGCCCAGCCCTTCGATATTGGCCAGCCTGCGCACCCGATCGGGGAACAGGCCCGCATAGCGCGCGGCGATATTGCCGCCCAGCGAATGGGCGCAGATCGTCACCTGATCGGCGCCGATCATGTCGATCAATTGCGCGAAATCAGCCAGATAGGACAGCATGGTGTAATCGGCATCGGGCGACCACGCGCTGTCACCATGCCCGCGCAGATCGGGGCAGATGACATACCAGTCCTTGGCCAGCGCGCGCGCCGTCCAGTCGAAACTGCGCGCATGGTCGCGCCCGCCATGTTGCAGAATAAGGGGAGGGGCGGCGGGGTCGCCCCATGTGCCATAATGCAGGCGCAAACGCTGCGAGGTGAAACTGGCGGAGAGGGGGCCGTCGAAACCGTACATGGGCGGGATATGGGCCTTCACCCGACCAGCGTCAATCGGCGGCCCACACCGTCTAGGGCATGCCGAAAATCAGCTCTACGCTGAACCGCCTGCCACTGGTCCCGCCATCCTGCAGGGCGCTGGCATCGGGCGGCGGCGGAAAGGGGGCGGCATCGCGCAGGGCACGCAGCGCCAGCTTGTCGAGCAGGATTTGCCCGCTCGATTGCGCGATACTGGCGGCAGTCAGCCGACCCTGCCCGTCCAGCACAAAAGTCACCAGCGCCTTGCCTACGAGGTCCTGTCCGGCTGGCTTGCGGGCATTGATCCTGCTCCACAGCATCCGCACGTAGGCTGCGTCGGCGGTGGCACTGGCGGAACGTTCTGGCCCGCGCGCGGCCGGGGGCGGCGGAGGGGGCGTGTTATCCGAGGCCGGTTTTTCGGAAAGGGCGGGCTGCCCAACCGGTTCGATGCTAGAGGCCAGCGTGTTGGCCACAGGTGGCCATGCCGTCTCGACGCGGCCTGTCGCGGTCAGGCTGGTCTGGCGCGGCAGTTTGGCTGGAGTGGTCACTTGCGGTTGGGGCAATGGTGCCATCGCCAGACTGGTCAGGCGGAAGGGGCCGCGTTTGGGCGCCCCTTCCGGTCCCGATACCAGCAGGCCGAGCGCCAGCACCACGGCATGGACAGCGGCCGAAGCCGCCAGTGCCCCGCCGCGATGCGTGGCGCTGCGCATGGTCAGAAAAGCGCCGAAAAGCCAAGGTTGATCGAGCGCCCGCGTCCGGCCACCGCATGCAACACAGTGTTGCCGCTCGCCTTGAAATCGCCCAGCGACTGCCCACCCAGCGGCAGATAGTAAGCCTTGTCGAGCAGGTTTTCGGCGTCGATGCTGAGGCGATAGCCCTTCCAGCCATAGGCGGCATGCAGGCTGACCAGCGCATAGGCACGGCTGGTCGGTTCCTTGCGGTCGGGATCGACACGGGTCTTGTCACTGGTCCAGTCCACATTGGCCCGCGCCTCGAAACCGCCGATCCGGTGGCTCAGCGCGAATTTCACCTGCAACGGCATCTGGTGATAGAGCGGGGTCGCACGGCTGGTGTTCTCGCCATGCAGCCACGACAGGGTCTGCGTCAGCCGTGTGGTGCCAGCCTTGCCCCAATCCAGTGCGGGCGCGGCCAGTTGCACATCCACGCCATAGAACTCGGCATCGACATTGGTGAATTGCAACTGGTTGAAGAAGGCCGACAGAGTGCCGATCTTCACCGCGTCGATATAGTCATGCACACGGGTGTAATAGGGCTCGGCCTTGACCAGCCAGCCACTCTTGGCATCGCCCGCCTGCACCGAAAGGCTCAGTGTATCGGCCTGCTCGGGGCGCAGGTTCAGATTGCCGACATAACCATTGCCATCGCCATACCAACCGATCATGCGGCTCGCCATCATGCCGCGCCCCCAGGTGTAGCGCTCGTAGAGATTGGGCGAGCGGGTCTTGTGGGCATAGCCCGCCTCGATCAGCACGCCCGCGCGCGGGGCATAGGATGCCAGCAGGCTGGCGCTCCAGTTGTCGTCGCTGCGCTGGCGGTTGGCGGCGTTGAAGGCGGTGGCCGCGGCAATATCGGCGGCCTGCATCATGCCGCTCCACGCATAGGGCGCCACCGCGCCGGTATCCATCGACACGCGATCAAAGCGCACCCCAGCCAGCGTGGCAAAAGCCTCGCTCCAGCGGCTTTCGACCTCGGCAAACGCGGCGATGCGGTCGCGCTGGCCGTGGTTGATGTTGATATAGCTGTTGGGGCCCATCATCATGCTGCCCGCTACCGGCGTCCACCAGTCGTTCATGCGCTCGAAATGGGCGTCACTGCCGGTGTGCAGCGTGTGGCCCTTGCCCAGCGGCACGTCCAGCTTGAGGTTGTAGCCGCCGCCCTGCGTATGGGTGAACATCGGCATGGAGGCGCCCGTCAGCGCGCCTTTGTCGGCCAGAAAGTTCATCTGGTGATAGACTTCGCGGTAATCGGCGCGAAAATCGACATTGCCCCAGTCGAAACTGTTGCGCCAACGGCTCTGGACAAACCAGCTCTGGTTGTCGGTCATATCCATCGCCTGATTGACGAAGCCTTCATAGGGCGAGGTATGGTAGCCGCCCTTCAGCTCGATCAGGCCAAAGGCGCCCTGCCATGCCAGCGCCAGCGCATGGTCGGTCTTGCGGTATTCGCTGGCGCGTACGACGCCCAGATTGCCGCCGCCGTAATAGCGCCCCGCCGTGGTGAAGGAGCCCGTGTAGGTGGCCGACAGGTTGGTGCCCGCCATGGTCAGGCTGAGCGCGGTGCTGACGCCATCGTCATTGCTGCGCCATGCGGCCGAGGCTTCGCCCGCGATCAACAGGCTCTGCCCCTTGGCAAAGCGCGGCGCGGGGCCGTTGACGGCGATCACTGCGCCGATGCTGTCGCCACCCATGCTGACGGGCGACACGCCGGTGATGACATGGATCGAGGAGACATTCTGCGGATCGGTGTAGGACAGCGGGCTGTTCATATCGTTGGGGCAGGCGACATCGACCAGAAAGCCATCGACGGTAACATTCAGGCGCTGTTCGGACAGGCCGCGCACCACCGGCATGCCGGCAAAACCACCGCCGGTGTTGACAGCCACCCCCGGCAGGGTGGCGATCAGCGCGGCGGTGTCGCTGCTACCCGCCTGCNNCGGCGCAGATCATCGCGGGTCAGGCGGGTGGCTGTGGCGGGCGCGGTGGCGATGGTGGCGGGAGCGGCAATGCGGTCAACCGTGACCGGCGGCAGGGCCGTGGTGGCCTCTTGCGCGAGGGCCGCGCTGGAGGAGGAGGCAAGCAGGGCGATCAATACAACAGTTTTCATAATCGTTCAAACCTTGGAACAGGGCAGTCTGGCCCGAACGCATAGGCTGCGCGGGCGCGGAAATGCTGGCGCGGGAGCGCCGGTTCAGGCTTGAAGCGGAGGGCCGCGCAGCGGCGGCAACAGGCGCGGCGCCAACGCGGGCGGCGCGGTCGGCTGCGGCAGATGATAGCGCGCGACAGGCGCCAGCGGCGGTGCGGGCAGATCGGGCGGATTGTCGCCCGCGCTGGCCGCCATCGCCAGCGAGGCAAAGGCGCAGGTGCCCTGATGTTGTTGCACTCCGCCATGCGGATCGGGCTTGGCGGGGATGGTCAGGCTGCGGCTGACCGTCTGGCCGGTGCTTTCCGAGCAGATGGTGACGGCGATATGCCGCGCCTGCGGCATGGTGCCCGCAGGCACCAGCGCACGCACCGTTAGCGCCAGCGCCACCAGTAGGGCGGCAATGGCGCGGTGTCCCAGCAGCAGGCGGCGCAGCATCAGCATGGAGGAGGTGCTAGGGCAGTCTGCCGCTCGCTTCAACGGGCTGGATCAAATTTGCGCGATTTTGAAGAGTGATCCTGTGACGGGGCGCCAGTCGCCACAACGCGGGAGCCTTTTGCACACCAGCCTACCCCCCCTCTTGCGCGGAAGCGCGGGGATTATCCCTCACAGGAATTTGAGTTTGGCGCCGATGCGGATGGTGCGCGGTTCGACCACGCGGCTCAGGCGGCCATCAGTGGGTGCGGCGTCGAAAGTGGGCAGATAGGATTCATAGGCATAGGTGATATCCTTGTCATGGCTGTCGAGCAGGTTGAGCACCTCGCCATAGATTTCCAGACGCCGGAATTTGCGCGCCGCACGCAGATTGAGCACGGTGCTGCCCTTGTCGCGCTGGCTGTTGTCCTCCACCAGCGGATAGGGGCCAAGATGGCGCACGCGGAAACTGGCCTCCCACGGGCCGCGCGTGGCCGAGATGCCCAAGGATCCGGCATTTTCGAAAGCATTGGGGATATGGTCACCGCCGCCGGGCACGGGCGTGTCATAGCGGGCATGGTTGGTGGTGAAATTGGCGTCAATCCCCAGCCATGGCACGGGGCGCCAGAACAGCACCACTTCCGCGCCGTGGCGGCGGCTGGCGCCGGTCGGCTCGACCGAGTTGGAATCGCCCACGAATTTGAGCTCGCTGCCCAGCGACAGCCACCAGTAGGTGGCGGTGATCGACAGGCCGCCGCGTTGATAGCGCAGACCCAGTTCCTTGCCCGTGCCGCGCACCAGAACGGGCAGCGGGGTGGCTGCCACCGCGCCGCGCACATCGTTGGAATGAAAACCCTGACCCCAGTTGGCATAGGCCTCGATGTGGTTGGAAAGCTTGTAGGCCAGCGCCAGTTTGGGGTTGAAGATGGCGGCGTCACCACGGCCGGTACCGAGCGAGGCGGCCACCGCGTCATTGGCGCCGACCGTGTAGTGGTAATAGTCCCCGCGCCCGCCCAGGGTGATGCGCAAGGGCTCGAACGGGTGCACTTCGGCCTGTGCATAGAGCGAGGAGGAGGCCTCGTTGACGCGGTAATTGCCGAGCGATTCAAGGAAGCGGCGTGCATCGGTATGATCGACGCCGACTTGCCCGATCGTGTCATAGCGGTTCTCGCTGCCCGCCAGCACGCGCAGCCACGGGGCCAGCGTCCAGTGCCCCTCGGCCTTCAGCCCCAGCACCCAGCGCCGGTCGAACTGGCGGATCTGGGCCGAGGTGCCGCTGGCATCGGCATAGGTGGGGTTGGAGTACATCTGCCAGTCGTAGAATTGTGCGCTGCCGGTCACTTTCCACGTCGGATCGCGGTATTGCACGCTGCCGACAAAACGCGTGGTGGCGCCGCGCGCGGAAGGATCGGGCGAGCAATAGACATTGGCGCAGACCGGCGAACCGATGATCCGTTCGGGGATTTGCTCGGTTGGCTGCCATGTGCCGCGATAGCCATGCAGCGAGAAGGACAGTTTGCCGGTACCCAGATCCGCGACATATTTGGCAAAGCCCGAATAATGCCGCAGCTTTTCGGACAATTGCCAGGGGCCGTCGTAGATTTTGGATTGCGCCACCAGCGTCAGCGTGTTGCCATTCTGCTGGACCAGCGAGCCACCTGCGGCGATACGCAGCGAGCCGAAGGACCCGCCTTCCACCGCCACCCAAGGCTTGTCGATACTGTCGATGGTGGTCATGCTGGCCGAACCGGCCAGTGCGAAATCGCCGCTGCTGGCGTAATAGGGGCCTTTGCGATAATCCTCGCGGGCGACGATTTCGGGGATCAGCCCGTTGAGATCGAGATAGCCCTGACNNTGCCGCTGCCCGAATGCTGGGCCGCCACCAGACCTGGAACCGCCTCGAGCAATTCGGCGGTGCGCAGCAAGGGCCGGACAAGCAGATCGGAGCCTGACAGGCTGCCCTCATTCGCGGAGGTGGCGATGCCGATCTTGGCCTCGCCGCGCCCGAACACGACAATCGGCGCATCCGGCGATGGTGATGGCGTGGTTTGTGCTTGCACGGTGCCCGTCATGGCGAGGGCAAGCGCCAGCGTGGCGCGTGAAGCGTGGCGCACAAAGCGTGGTGGAAGGGGGTTAAAGCACCAAGGGGTCAAGACTATCTCCCGTGTCGGGCGGACCTGCCGCCGCGTCTGTTGCCATGGCGGTGCCGCGTTTGGTTAGCCAAAGCTTGTGAATTACGGTTCCCATTCCTGTTAATGCTTGTTAAAAATGGGCGTGGAACCAGCCCCAACCTCTGCGCTCCCGCCGCAGGAGCCCGATGCGCTTTTGGCCGAGGCCGAGCGTTTGCGCGCGGCTATGGCCTTTGGCCGCTCGCGCAAACTGATCGGCCTGTTCGACTATCTGGTGGCGCAGGCGCAGACAGGGCATCAGCCCAAGGAGGTCGAGATCGCGATGGCGGTGTTCCGTCGCAGCGCCGATTTCGATGCCATGCAGGACGCCTCGGTGCGGGTCTATGCCCACAAGCTGCGGCGGCGGCTCGATGAAGCCTATACCGCTGCGCCGCAAGGCAGCTTGCGGCTGGTGCTGCCGCCCGGCGAATACCGGCTGGGCCTGACCAGCATCGCGGCGGATGAATCCGCGCCCATGCCGTCGTTGACAACCGAGGGTTTGACACACCGGCTGACCGGTCGGCATCTGGCGCTGTCCGGGTTTGCGTTGTTGCTGCTGGTGGTCGCTGGCCTGGGGCTGTGGCGCATGGCCAGACCGGATCGCCCTGCACCGCCCGCGCCCTTTGCCGCGCTGCTCGCCAATGGCAAGCCAACCGTCATCGTGGTGGGCGATTACTATCTGGTTGCCGAAACCGACGGGATGGAGGTGAAGCGGTTGGTGCGGGAGTTCGACATCAACTCGCCGGTGGAGCTGCAAACCTATCTGGCCACCAGCCGCCATGCCCCTTCCTATGAGGACAGCGGCATCCGCTATCTTCCCACCTCGGCGGGCTATGCCACGGCGCGGGTGTCGGCGGCACTGGCAAGCTGTGGCCAGCCTGCGCCCGATGTGCTGCTGGCCTCCGAACTGACGCCCGAGCGGCTGCGAACCAGCAATCTTGTCTATATCGGCTATTACAGCGGGCTGGGTGCCCTGCGCGACATCGTGACGCAGGTGTCGCATTTCCAGACCGGCCCGAGTTTCGACGAATTGACCGATACGACCAGCGGGCGCCACTATGTCAGTCAGGAAGCCTATAGCTATGCGCCCAATCTGCCCTATCGCGAATTCGGCTCGGTGATGAGTTTCGGCGGGCCGGATGGCACGCGGATCATCGTGCTGGCGGGCACGCGCGATGTCGCGGTGCGGCAGTTGACTGACACGCTGCTGCGCGGCGGGCCGGAAGCGGATAGCGCCGTCACCCGCAATCTGTCGGGGGATGGCGAGGTCCTGTTCGAGGTGACCGGGCTGAATGGCGTCAATGTGCAGGCCCATGCGCTGTCCGGCGCGCGGATCGGGGTCAAGGCGCTATGGGCGCAGAGCGCGTCGCAACCGTAACCCGCCGCGCCCCTGCCGGTCATTAGGCTCCTTGCCGGTCAGTCGGCCAAGGTGCATCCCGCTAACCGCTCGAGCGAGCGCACCAGCGCCGAGTGATCGAGATCGCCTTCGCCCGCCGCCCGCGCGCTGTTCATCAACTGTTGGCAAAATCCGGTCTGCGGCAGAGACAAGCCCAGCGCGTTGCCGCCCTCCATCGCCAGCGACAGATCCTTGTGATGCAGATTGATGCGGAAGCCCGGCGCGAAGGTGCGCTCGATCATGCGCTGGCCATGCACTTCCAGCACGCGCGAACTGGCAAAGCCGCCCAGCAGAGCCTCGCGCACCCGCGCCGGATCGGCCCCCGCCGCCTTGGCGAACAGCAGCGCCTCGCCCACCGCCGCGATGTTGAGCGCCACGATGATCTGGTTGGCGACCTTGGTGGTTTGTCCGTCGCCTACCGGCCCGACATGGGTGATATTTTTGCCCATCAGCTCGAACAGCCCGCGCGCCCGTGCGAAATCCTCCGTCGCGCCGCCGACCATGATGGTCAGGCTGGCCGCCTTGGCCCCCACTTCGCCGCCCGATACCGGCGCGTCGAGATAGGCAGCGCCAAGCGCGGAAACTCTCGCGGCGAAGTCCTTGGTGGCAATGGGCGAGATCGAGCTCATGTCGATCACCAGCTTGCCCGCGCCGAGCCCTTCGGCAACACCCTGCGGGCCAAACAGCGTGCTTTCGACCTGCGGCGTATCGGGCACCATCGTGATGATTACCTCGGCGGCGGCGGCCAGTTCGGCGGCCGAGGCGCAGGCCGAGGCGCCCGCCGCGCACAGGTCGGCGGCAGCCGCGCTGCTTTCCAGCACCAGCAACGCATGCCCGCCCGCCAGCAGATGGCGTGCCATGGGGCGGCCCATGATGCCAAGGCCGATAAATCCGATTTTCATGCTGGAACTCCCGTTATCGAAGGGGAAGAGGCGGTTTCCGCCTCGCGAAAGAACAGGCGGCGGGCATTGGCACGCAACACATCGCGCCGCGCCGCGCCGGACAGGTCCGCCACCGCCGCAAGGCCGAGTTCGACCGCCTCGTCATAGCGCATGCCAGTGGGCACAATATCGCTGCCCCATAGCAGCCGCTCGGCACCGAAGCGCCCGGCCACCGCAGCGATAGCCTGCGCGGGGGGGATACCTGCGGCGACGCATCGGGCCAGCGCCAGCGTGGTGAACCGGAAATGCACGGCAGGATCGTCGGCCCATGCCAGAAAGGCGCTGTCCATGCCGAAGTCTGGCGCGGTCAGGTCGATATTGGTCAGATTGTCGAGCACCAGCGTCACTGCGGGATAGCGCGTGCGCAAGCGACTCAGGCGGGCCAGCCCCTCGGCCCGCGTCCAAGGGAAGAGATGGATCTGCATCACACCGCCGCGCTCGGCCAGCAGTCGCCATTGGGCCTGCGCCAGTGGTCCGTCGAGCCAGTCGAGCGGGGCGCCTTTTGCCGGTTCCATCAATCGCAGCGCGGCCACCTCCTTGCGTTCGAGCATGGCCGCCGCCGTGGTGACGCTGTCGGGAGCCAGACTGTCCACCATCACCACCGCGCGCACATGCTGCGGATAGCAGGTCGTCGCGTCGAGAATGTAGCGGTTGTCATAGCCGTAGCTGCGGCTACGCTGCACCAGAATGGCCCCTTCGCCGCCACAGCGGGCTACGCGGGCCAGAAGCTGCTCGCAGCTCGGTTCCGCCTCGGGCGGCGGCGCGTCGGGCGTCCTTGGATAGGCTGCGCAATCGGGCGAGGCCACCAGCGCATGGCTGTCGAGCGGTTTGACAGAATCTGTGATCGGGGAGGCTTGCCGTTGCATCGCTTTAGCTGATAGAGGTGATAAATGATATTCTCAATAGGTAGGCAATATGATCGAAAAGAATCCGGAAGGAAGCGGGAGAGAAGCCGATATCGGAGCCATGATCGATCATGGCCCGTGGGGCGCCTATCAGAAGTTCATCATTGCCCTGCTGGCGGTGGCCTATCTGGTGGACGGTATCGCCAACCAGTCGCTGGGGCTGGCCATACCTGCGCTGACCAAGGCGTGGGGTGCGCCGCGCGAGGCTTTTGCCGCGGTGGCGGCGATCGGATTGGTCGGTCTGACGATGGGGGCCGCGCTCGGTGGTGTGCTGGGCGACCGGATCGGGCGCAAGCCGATGCTGGTGGGCAGCGTGGCGCTGTTCGGTGCGATGACCATGGCGGCGGGTTCGGCCAGTTCCCTGTCCATACTGTTCTGGCTGCGGTTCTTCGACGGGTTGGGGATGGGAGCGATGATCCCCAATGGCGCGGCGATGATTTCCGAAACGACGCCGCTGCGCCATCGCTCCTCGGCGATTGCCATCGGTATGGTGTTCATCGCGGTTGGCTCGCTCTCGGCGGGGTTGATCGCTTCGGTGGTGCTGGTGCATTTCGGGTGGCAGGCACATTTCCATATTCTGGGCGCGGCAGGCGTGGCGGCGGCATTGGGTTTCGTGCTGTTACTGCCTGAATCGCCGGTGTTTTTGGCGCGGGTGCGGGGTAATTCGCCGCGCCTTGCCGGGTTGATGGCCCGTTTCGGGCAAAATCTGGCGGCCGATCAGGTGTTGGTGCGGCAGGCTGGCGGACGCGGCGGGCGCTTTTCGGGCCTTGGCGTGCTCTTCGCACAGGGCGTGGCGGGCAGCACGGTCGCGCTGTGGCTGGCCTTTTTCTTCTGCCTGCTGGCCAGCTATTCGGTGTTCAGTTGGGTGCCGGCGATGCTGGCGGATCTCGGCTATCCGCTGTCGCTGGCCAGTCTGGGCATGACGGCCAATGGTGCGGGCGGCATTGTCGGGGGGCTCATCAGTGGCTGGCTGATCGAGCGCTTCGGGTCACGCCGCGCTATTCTGGGCAGCGCGATGTGCGCGGTCCTCTCGGCCTTGTTGCTGGGGGGCCTGATCTTTGTGGGCCAGACCTCGCTGGTGGCGATTTTCTCGGCGCTCGCGGTGCTGGGCTTCTTCATCTCCAACGTCCACAACGGCATGTATACGCTCTCGGCCTATATGTACCCGCCGCAGGTGCGCAGCACGGGGGTCGGGGCGGCGGCGGCTTTCGCGCGGGTCGGCGCGATTGCCAGTTCCTATGCCGGTGTGGCGGCCTTGGCGCTGGGCGGCGGCACAGGCTATTTTCTGGTGATCGCGATCTCGATCCTGATCTGCGCGGCGGGCACGGCGGCCATCACGCGGCACGTTCCTCCCGTTCGCTGAGGCATAAAGGAAAGGGTCTGTCGCGACCGGTCGCGGCAGGCCCTTTCCGCAGATCATCACCAGCGGGTGCGGCGCGGCCACGCCGCCCCGTTCATGCCAGCCAGGGATCGACCACGGCGTGGATCGCGCCTTGCACCTCCTTGCCGCCGGTTGCCTTGATCGCCTTGTGCACATCGGCCAGCCCGAAAGTGTGGGTGCACATTTTCTCCAGCGGATATTTGCCCGAGCAGATGATGCGCAGCGCTTCCTCGGTGGCGGCATAGGTTCGCCCGCGGCCCGAGCGCACGGTGAGATATTTCTCTTTCATCACCTGCACCGGAACGCCCGAATCGGTGCAATTGACCCACAGCCACGCGCCCATTTTGGCCAGTTTCAGATATTGCTGCAAATTGGCGGCCCCCGGATCGCCGGTGGTGTCCACCACCACATCCACGCCAGCGCCCCGCGTGACGCGCATCACCTCGTCCACCAGATCATGCGTCTCGACATTGATGACATGGTCGGCCCCCAACTCGGGCGCCAGTTGGAGGCGTGGTAGATCGCGCGTCATCCCTGCCAGAATGATGGTCGAGGCCCCCGCCTCGCGCGAGGCCAGCACACAGCCCAACCCCTGCTGTCCCGGCCCGAGGATCAGCACGGTCTTGCCCGGACCGGTCTGCATGTCCATCGTGGCCCATTGCACCCCGTTGCCCAGCCCCACCGCCAGCGTGCCCAGCGATGCGGGCAGATCCTGAGGGATGCGGTGGATCACCGAATTCCACGGCAGGTGCATATATTCGGCAAAACCGCCCACCAGATGCGGCGCCTGCGTATAGTCCAGCAGGCCGGTGCGGCGCGGATTGCGCCCACCGAAGAAATCGGCATCGGGGCAGAAACGGTATTCCCCGCGAAGACACCATGCACAGCTCTTGCAGGGGAAATATTCCTGAAGTGCGATGCGTTCGCCTTCCTCCACCTTCCACATGGCGCGCGCCAGCGGCCCGAGCGCGACCACCGTGCCGATCACCTGATGGCCCATCGCGATCGGTTGCCAGCGTGTCGAACGGTAATGTTCGGGTTCGGCCCCGCCCACGCCGCAGGCCTCGACCCGCAGGATGCCCTCGGCAGGGCCGATGGCGGGTATGGGGAAGCGCAGAATTTCGGTGGTGTCGGGGGCGGTTTTGACCGCGATGCGGGCGCTGTCGGGAAGTCTGGTCAGCATGGCGTTTCCTGTACTCAAGGGTTGAGGGCGCCGCGACAGGGCACCGCGCGATAGTCAAATCCGGCCGTTCGCTCGAACAGCAGATCGGCAAGTTCCGGGAGCGCATCCCACAGCGTGAGGGTCATCCGCTCGTAATGCTGGACAAAGCGCCAGACGGCGGCCTCGTTCATGCCTTGCTCGTTCATGCCGTGCCTGTCGCGCTGTTCGGCCTGCATCCGTTGCTCCTGCAACAGGCGCGAGGCGACCACCGTGGCGATGTCGGGCAGGCGGAGGCCCACCAGCAGATCCAGCCTTGCCCATAGCGGGGTGTAATGCGCGGCGAGTTGCGCGCGCGACCAGGCCTGCCACAGGCCATCGGGATCAGCCTCGGCCTCCAGCGCGTTGATCGGCCCGGCCCATGTCGGCAGCCGGTTGGCGGGAAGACCGACGCACCAGCCCTCGATCACGACAAGGTCGGGGCGGCCGATGCAAAGCATGTCCTGATCGGCAGGAGCGCGGTCGTCGCTCAATTTATCAAAACGCGGCCAGCGGCTCTGTGTGTCGGCGCAGGCCGTGGCCAGTTGATTGAGCGTGGCCAGCAGCAGCGCGATGTCATGCGTGCCCGGCACGCCGCGGGTGGCGCATAGCGGATGGATGGTGCGGGCCAGTGCTTGTCTGTCGGGACGCGGCAGATAGAAATCATCGAGCGCAAGCACGGCCACGCGCCGACCGGCGATCCGCGCCATGCCCAGTTCAAGCAGGGCGGACAGCGTGGATTTTCCCGATCCTTGCGCGCCGCTCAGCCCGAGGACCACCGGCTTTTCGCCGGAGCGATGGGCGAGGATCCGCCGCATGATCCGCGCCACCACCATGGCCGACGAGGCATTGGCGGGAAGGGCATGGTCTGCGGCCAGTCCCAGCAGTTGCCGTGCTAGTTCATTATCGTCTAAGGATTGTGCAGAAAATTTATCGGTCATTGCGAAAGGGGTCCACCATGAAGGCTGTTGTCATGCGTGCGTTCGGCGCCGAGGATGTTCTGCGGATCGAGGATATCGCCATGCCGCAGCCCGCCGCCGGTGAGGTGGTGATCCGCGTTCGCGCTGTGTCGGTCAACCGCACACTGGATCTGGCCATCCGCGAGGGGCGCTACAGCGTTCCGGTCCGCCTGCCGCATGTGCTGGGCGTGGACCCGTCGGGCGAGGTGGTGGCGCTGGGGACGGGGGTACGCGACCGGGCTATTGGCGATCGGGTGGTGTCCATGCCCTGGCGCAATCCGCAGAGCGGCCAGATGGAGATACCCGGCGTCCACCGCGCGGGCGGCTATGCCGATTATGTCTGCCTTCCGGCGGCGGCGCTGGTGGCCATTCCCGATGGGTTGGATTTTCCCGAAGCGACCGTGGTGACGCGCCATGCGCCGCAAGCCTTCAACCTGCTGCGCGACAAGGCGTGCCTGCAGGCGGGCGAGACGGTGCTGGTGATGGGGGCCGCCGGCGGGCTGGGGAGTGCGGGTGTGCAGGTCGCGCGCCATCTGGGCGCGAGGGTGATTGCCGCCGCGGG
>DDES01000125.1 GCA_002336765.1 Novosphingobium sp. UBA1948
ATCATGCCCGATCTGCGCGCGCACGGCATGAGCGAGGCACCGCATGATCCCACCGCCTATCCCGAGGATGTGCTAGTGACCGACGCCCTGATCGTGGCGCGTGAACTGGGGTTGCAGGCGGGCGAGTTCGACCTTGGCGGTTTCTCGCTCGGTTCGCGCACCGCCACCCGCGCCACCATTGCGGGGCTGGAGCCGCGCCGCCTGATCCTTGCGGGGATGGGGCTGGAAGGGCTGGCGGGCTGGGCGCGGCGCAGCGCCTTTTTCCTCGACGCCATCGCCCGTTTCGGCACGATCAAGCATGGCGATCCCGCCTATGTCGCCCAGCAATTCATGAAGGCGCAGAAGGTGGACCTGCGCGCGGCCGAATTGTTGCTGCAATCGGTGGATGATACGCCACCGGCGGAACTCGCCGCGCTGACCATGCCCACGCTGGTGGTGTGCGGCGATGTCGATCAGGACAATGGCAGCGCCCCGCGTCTGGCACAAACCCTGCCCAATGCCCGCTATGTCGAGATCCCCGGCTCCCATATGGGCAGCGTTACCCAGAAGGAACTGGGGCAGGCGATGGTGGATTTTCTGGTGGCCTAATTTTCGGCCCCTGAAACAGCCCCCTTGCAGCGTAACAATCTTGCGCTACGTTCAGGGTTATGAAGACAGAACAGATCATTGCAGAACTCGCCCGTATCTACGAGGCGGCCGTGGCGACCTTGCGCGCCGATATCCTTGCCTTTGCCAAGCATGGCACCCCGCCGCCGTCCAGCCGGATTGCCGAAAGGTCGTGGTGCTATCCCGAATTGCGCATCCATTATTCGGGGCGCGAGACGCATCCCGACGCGCGCCGCTCGTTCGGGCGTCTGATCGATGCGGGCACCTATGCGACCACGGTGACGCGGCCCGAGCTTTTCGCCGAATATCTGACCGAACAGATCGAGACGCTGGCCGAGGATTACGACATCAAGGTCGAGGTGCATCGCTCGCAGCAGCAGATCCCGTTCCCCTATGTGCTGGACGCGGGCGCGGGGATTTCGGCTCGCCCGTGGGAATTGGCACAGCATTTTCCCACTACCGATCTGGCTCTCATCGGTGACGAGCTGGCCGATGGCATGGTGGAACTGGCCAGCGAGTATGATCCCATTCCGCTCGCCCTGTTCGACGGCTTGCGCACCGATTTCAGCCTCGCCCGTCTGGCGCATTACACCGGCACCAGCACCGACCATTTCCAGCGCTTCATCCTGTTCACCAACTATCATCGCTATGTCGATGAATTTGTGGATTGGGCGGGGCAGCAACTGGGGCAGAACGGCTATACCGCGCTGTCGGGCGCTGGTGGCCTCTATCTGGAAGAGCCGCATGAGGCGGCGCGCAACCTATTGTCCGACACGGCATGGCGGCGCCACCAGATGCCCGCCTACCACCTTGTGCGCGAAGGGCGCAGCGGCATAACGCTGGTCAACATTGGTGTCGGCCCGTCCAACGCCAAGACGATCTGCGACCATCTTGCCGTGCTGCGGCCCGAGGCGTGGCTGATGATCGGCCATTGCGGTGGCCTGCGCGACACGCAGAAGATCGGCGACTATGTGCTGGCGCATGCCTATCTGCGCGACGATCACGTGCTCGATTGCGTGCTGCCGCCCGAAATCCCGATCCCCGCGATTGCCGAGGTGCAGCGCGCGCTGGCGCAGGCTTCGGAGATCATCAGCGGCCAGACCGGCGCCAATCTCAAAAAGCGGATGCGCACCGGCACGGTCGTCACCACCGATGATCGCAACTGGGAACTGCGCTACACCCAGTCGGCCCAGCGCTTCTCCTTGAGCCGCGCGGTGGGGATCGACATGGAAAGCGCCACGATTGCCGCACAGGGCTATCGCTTTCGCGTGCCCTATGGCACCTTGCTCTGCGTGTCGGACAAGCCGCTGCATGGCGAGATCAAGCTGCCCGGGCAGGCCAACAAGTTCTACGAGGAGGCCATCGCGGCGCATCTGGCGATCGGCACCACCACGGTGGACTTGCTGCGCGCCGAAGGGCAAAGGCTGCACAGCCGCAAGCTGCGCGCGTTTAAAGAGCCTCCGTTCCGTTAAAAGGATAAAACATGTCTGTTGGTCTGGTCGCCCTGTTGGACGACGTGGCGGTGATCGCGCGCGCGGCGGCGGCCTCGCTTGATGATATTGGCGCGGGCGTGGCCACCGCGGGCGCCAAGGCGGCGGGTGTGGTGATCGACGATGCGGCGGTGACACCCGCCTATGTCACCGCCTTCACGCCCGACCGCGAATTGCCGGTGATCGCCCGCATCGCGCGGGGCAGCCTGTTCAACAAGCTGGTGATCCTGCTGCCGCTGGCGCTGCTGCTGTCGGCCTTCCTGCCGTGGGCGGTCACCCCGCTGCTGATGCTGGGCGGACTGTTCCTGTGCTATGAAGGCGCGGAAAAGCTGCTCGAAAAACTGGGCGGCGAGGAGCATGGCAACACGCTGGAAGACCCGATCACCGATCTGGCCAGTTTCGAGCGCGAGCGGGTGGCGGGCGCGGTGCGCACCGATCTGATCCTCTCCGCCGAGATCATGGCGATTGCCATGGCCGAAGTTGCCAGAGAAACACTGTGGGAGCGGGCCGTGGTGCTGGCCATTGTCGGCATCGGCATCACGGTGATGGTCTATGGCGCGGTGGGGCTGATCGTGAAGATGGATGATATCGGCCTCCATCTGGCCAAACGCCGCGCGCGGGCCACACAAGCGTTCGGGCGCGGGCTGGTGCAGGCCATGCCGCTGCTGCTGTCGGTGCTGGCCACGGTGGGCACGGCGGCGATGCTGTGGGTGGGTGGCGGCATCCTGCTGCATGGCGGCGAGGTGTTGGGCGTGGCGGCTCCCGCGCATATCCAGCATGGCGTGGCCCATGCGGTGGAGACGACGACGGGGCCGCTCGGCGGTGTGCTGGGTTGGCTGGCCTCGGCGGCACTGGCGGCGGTTGCCGGGATTGTGGCCGGTTTCGCCGTGGTGGGCGCGGTGCATTGGTTGCCCGCGCGGCTGGGTTTCAAACACTAAGACCGGTTTCAAACATTAAAAAGGGGGCCAGTGGCCCCCTTAATTCTTAACGCGATCCCGAACGCCCTCAATGCCGCCGGTCATAGGCCAGTTCGGCCGAAACCCGTTCATAGCGGTTGTTGATCTGGGTGAGACGGTCGGTATCGGTGCGCTCGCGCTGACGGGCGTGGTGCTGCACCAGATCCTCGAAAATGTCGGGATGCAGCGGGCGGTCGAATTCGATTCCTGCCGCGCCGTTCTGCGTCCACGCCACGGTGGCGTCCTTGGGCTTGAGCGAGGGCAGGTAAAGCGTCACTTTGTCGCCCGCCCGCAGCCCTTCGAGCCCTTCGATGCGGGCGCCGCCGCAGGTCAGGTTCTTGAGCATCGTTGTCGCGCGATAGCCGTCGAAACGGAAACGCACCATCATGTCAAAGCTGATCCGCTCGGCGCGGGGCACATAAACGACCGTATCAACCAGCGTATTGAGCAGCATTTCCGCCTCCTGCTTTTCGCCTGAACCATGCGAGAAGTTTCCCGACATGGTTAAGAGGACGGCAGGGGTTGGAAAAAATTAAGACCTGAAAATGAAACGGCGGGGATTGGTGCTCCCCGCCGATTGCAAAAGTCAGAATTCGCCCCANNGTCGTCCGGCGGCGACTTGAGCGCCAGCGATCCGGCTACAACGGGCCGCGTGGTGGCGCGCGGGACGGCAGGGGCGGGGCTGAAGCGCGGGCTGAGCCCAAGGCTGGATTGCGGGCTGTCAATGCCCGCTACCTTGAAGCGGCGCACCAGTGCGCCCAATTGGTTGGCTTGCGTGGCAAGGCTGCGCGCGGCGGCGGTGGCTTGTTCGGCCATCGCGGCATTGGCCTGTGTGCTGTGGTCCATGTCGGAGATCGAGGCATTGATCTGCCCCAGATGGTCCGCCGAGGTGCGGCTGAGCTGGGCAATGGCGACGGCTTGTTCGGCAATATCGGCCACTTTTGCGGTGATCCGTCCGAAAGCTTGCCCCGACCGGTCCACCAGTTCGACACCATGCGTCACCTGATCGACGCTGGTGCTGATAAGGGTGCGAATATCCTTGGCCGCATCGGCGCTGCGCTGGGCCAGCGCGCGCACTTCATTGGCCACCACGGCAAAGCCTTTGCCCGAATCGCCCGCACGGGCCGCCTCGACACCGGCGTTGAGGGCAAGCAGGTTGGTCTGGAAGGCGATGCCGTCGATCACGTTGACGATGCTGGCAATCTCGCGGGCAGAGCTTTCGATCGTTGCCATCGCGGCCACCGCCTGCTGCACGATCCCGCTGCCGGTGGAGGCCTCGATCTGGGCTTCGGCAACGCTGGCTTCCACACGGCTGCTTTCTTCGGCAGCCGAGCGTGTACCGCTGGTCAACTGGTCCATCGCGGCGGTGGTTTCCTCCAGCGTGCCGGCCTGTGTCTCGGTGCGGCTTGCCAGATTGTCGGATGCGGTCAGGATTTCGGCGGAACCGGCGTCGATTGTCTGGGCGGCGCCGGCAACACCGGCCATGGCGGTGCCCATCGCCTGCCGCATGGATTCGAAATCGGCGTGCAGCTTGGCATAGTCGGCGGGGAGTGGGGGGAGGGCCTGTGTGAGATCGCCCGCGGCAAGGGCTGCCAGCGCCTGCGAGAGTTGCTCGATAACAGCCTGCCGCTTGGCTTCCTCGGCGCGGAAATAGGCGCCGAGCGCGCTGTCCATGTCAAGGATGGCCAGCTTGACCAGCGTGGCGATATCCTTGCCGCGCGCGCCCATCGACAGCAGATTGGCGGGCGTGGGGCGGGTCATGCCGGTGATGATGTCGTCAAGAATGGTGGCATAGGCGCCGGTGTACCATGTCGGCTCCAGCCCGATGCGGGCGTGGACATCGCCGATGTGGGCGGCGCGGGCGGCATAGTCGGTGCCCAGTTCGGTGGTGTTTTTTTCGAACAGGTCGATCCAGTGGGCCAGTTGCTTGGACTTTGCCGCATCGGCGGTGGCGGCATTGGGGAAGAAATGGCCGACATCGGGATGGCGGGTCACCCGCGCGTAGAAGCGGGCCAGGGCCTTGGGCGCGAACTGGCGCAAGGCGCGCGCGATGCGGGGAAAGCGGGCGTGGTCGTCGGATTCGACTTGGAAAAATTTTTTCCGGCGCTCGAACGCGGCAACCTCGTTGGCAGACAAGTTGTTGAAGTTGTTGCGCATGGCCATTTATCTCGCAAACGTTCACCGAAATCGGCGCGTGTTGTTTAACACTAATTGCCGAAAACAGGTGAATTCTGCGAGGATGAAGTATTAGGGATTTGTCCGATGCATAGCTTTGTATCTACGACCAGTACTTAAATTAGACGTTGTAATGTTTTTTGTGCAAAATCAGTGAGCGTGTCATCCCGCGCGCCCAGAATGACGATGCGGTCCCCCGGGCGGGCGATGCTGGCCAGATAATCGGCGCAGGCCTCGCGGGTGGGGATATAGCTGGCCTTGGCGCCGCCCGCGCGGATCAGATCCACGATGCGCTGCGAGCCTTGGCTGCGATCCACCGTGCCGCCGAAATAGACCGGATCGCACAGGATCACCTCGTCCTCCGCCCCCAGCAGGCGGGCAAATGTCCCGGCCAGTTCGGCGCCCATCTGGCGCAGCGGGCCATAGCCATGCGGCTGGAAAAAGGCGAGCACGCGGCCTTCATGGGCTTTCAAGGTCTTGAGCGTGGCGGCCACCTTGTCGGGGTTATGGCCGAAATCGTCGATCACGGTGATGTCCGACGGGCTGGTGCCGACAATGTCGAAGCGGCGGGCAAGGCCGGTGAATGAAGCCAGCGCTGCCACGCCTTGCGCCAGCGGCACACCGGCGGCATCGGCCGCGGCCAGCGCCGCCAGCCCATTGGCCAGATTGTGGCGGCCGGGCACTTGCAGGGCCAGCGCATGGGTGGCGCCGCTGCGGCGGTCGACCAGCGTGGCCGAGAGGCTGGTAGGCTGCTCGTCGATGCTGCCTTCCACCACGCCGATCTGTGCTTGCGGATGGGCGATGGCATAGGTGACGAGGCTGCGCGCGCGGGGCGCCAGCGCGGCGGTCTCGGCATCGTCGAGATTGATCGCGGCCACTTGCGCGCGGGCGAGGAAATCGCCGAAAAGCTGGCGCAATTCCTCAAGGCTCTTGTGGTCGAGGCTGACATTGCCCAACACCGCCACTGTGGGGTTGTAGAGCGCGATCGAGCCGTCGCTCTCGTCCACTTCCGACACGAAAATGCCGCCCGCGCCAACCCGCGCGCTGGCAAAGGGCGCGTCGGGGGCAACGAAATTCTTCATCACCGCGCCGTTCATGATGGTGGGGTCGCGCCCTGCCTCGGTCAGGATCCAGCCCGTCATGCCGGTCACGGTCGATTTGCCGCTGGTGCCGCCGATGGCGATTCTGGCCCCGTTTTTACGCTCGGCTGCGGCGTTAAACAGGGTGGAGAGCAGTTCGGCGCGGCTCATGCGCGCGCAACCGAGCGCCTTGGCCCGCACCACTTCGGGCACACTATCTTCCACCGCCGCGCTGGCCACCAGAACCTGCTCCGCGCTGGTGATCCCGCTGCCATCTTGCGGAAACAGGGTGAGGCCGAGGCTTTCCAGCCATGCGAATTTTTCGGGCGTGCGGCCTTGGTCGCGGCTGCGGTCGGACCCTGCCACCTGTGCGCCCATGCCGCGCAGGATCAAGGCGAGCGGCAACATGCCCGATCCGCCGATGCCGCAGAAGAACCAAGGGTGCGAGGTGAGAGAACTATCCGTCATGGCCGGTGGGTTAGGGTGTGGCGCGGGCCCGCGCAACTGTCTATGACGGCTTTTATGACCAAGATTGCCATCTGCGCCCCCGCCACGCCGATCACGCCCGAGGATGCGGAGCGCGCGCAGGCGCTGGCCGAGGCCTATGGCGCGCAATTGCATTTCCATCCACAATGCTATGCCAGCGAGGGCCATTTTGCGGGGGATGACGCGTTGCGTCTGGCGGCTTTTCTCGATTGCGCCAATGATCCCGCCTTCGATGCGGTGTGGTTCGCGCGCGGCGGCTATGGCAGCAACCGGATCGCCGCGCAGGCCATGCGCCAGTTGGCCCAGCCCGCGCGGCACAAGACCTTCATGGGCTATTCCGATATGGGCTATCTGCTCGGCGCGCTTTATCGCGAGCGGATCGGGCGGGCGGTGCACGGGCCGATGGTGGCCGACGGGCGGCGCGAGGGTGGCGAGGCTGCGCTCCACCGTGCGCTGGGATACCTGACCGGCGCGCGTGACGGGGTAGAGCGGCATTTGCGGTGCGAGGAACGCCCTGCGGTGGCGTTCAATCTCACCACGCTGGCAATGCTGTGCGGCACGCCGGTGATGCCCGGTTTGGCAGGCCATGTGGTGATGGTGGAGGAGGTTTCGGAATATCTCTATGCCGTCGACCGGTTGATGTTCCATGCGACGGCGCATCTGGGCGGGATCGCGGGGCTGCGGTTGGGGCGGGTGAGTGATGTGCCCGAGAATGACCGCCCCTTTGGCCGCAATGCCGAGGCGATCGCGCGCGACTGGTGCGCGCGCCACGCCATCCCCTTTCTGGGCCCCGCCGATATTGGTCATGATGCGGATAACAAGATTGTGCCTTTCGGCTGAGTTCCTCTTGCGCGCGGGGCTGTGACGCAATAGTCCGCGCGCCACGAACAGGGATAAGGATTTCGCGATGCGCGCATTTGTGTTTCCGGGGCAGGGTAGCCAGAAAGTCGGCATGGGTGTTGAACTCGCCGCCGCCAGCAGCGTGGCCCGCGAGGTGTTTCAGGAAGTGGACGAGGCGCTGGGGCAGGGTCTGTTCAAGATCATGTCCGAAGGGCCGGATGATGCGCTGACGCTGACCGAAAACGCCCAGCCCGCGATCATGGCCAATGCCATCGCCACCTTGCGCGTGCTGGAGGCCGAGGGCGGCATCGCGCTGGCCGACAAGGCGGATTTCGTGGCGGGGCACAGCCTTGGCGAATATACCGCTTTGTGCGCTTCGGGTGCGTTCTCGCTGGCTGATACGGCGCGTTTGCTCAAGCTGCGTGGCCAGTCGATGCAGGCCGCTGTGCCGGTGGGCGTGGGCGCGATGTGCGCGCTGCTGGGTGCCGATATCGACAAGGCGACCGCGCTGGCCGAGGCCGCCGCGCAGGGCGAGGTTTGCACCGTTGCCAATGACAATGATCCCGGTCAGGTCGTGCTGTCGGGCCACAAGGGCGCGATTGACCGCGCCATCGCGCTGGTGAAGGAACATGGCATCAAGCGCGGCGTGGCGCTGCCGGTGTCGGCACCGTTCCACTNNATGCAGCCCGCCGCCGATGCGATGGCCGCCGCGCTGGCGCAGACGCCGCCTTCGGCGCTGCGCGTTGCGCTGTTCGCCAATGTCACCGCCGCCGTCGTGACCGATCCCGCGCAGGTGCAACGCCTGCTGGTCGAGCAGGTGTGCGGCCGCGTGCGCTGGCGCGAGAGCGTGATTGCCATGCAGGCAGCCGGCGTGTCCGAATTTGTCGAACTGGGCGGCAAGGTGCTGGGGCCGATGATCGGCCGCAGCGTGTCTGACGTGAAAACCACCAGCGTGGTGACGATGGCCGACATCGAAGCGCTGTTGAAGGAGATTTGAGCGATGTTTGATCTGACCGGCATGACCGCCCTTGTTACAGGCGCCAGCGGTGGCATCGGTTCGGCGGTGGCCAAGGCGCTGGCGGGGCAGGGCGCGCGTCTTGCGCTCTCGGGCAGCAATCAGGCCAAGCTGGAGGCTTTCGCGGCGGAGCTTGGCGGCGACCATATTTGCGTGGTGGCCGATCTGTCGGACAAGGATAGTGTGGAGGGTCTGGTGCCGGCCGCGCTCGCCGGTCTGGGCAAGCTGGATATCCTCGTTAACAACGCCGGCATCACGCGCGACAATCTGGCGATGCGCATGAAGGACGAGGAATGGGACGCGGTGATCCGCATCAACCTCGAAGGCGCGTTCCGCCTGATGCGCGCGGCCACCAAGCCGATGATGAAGGCCCGCTTTGGCCGTATCGTCAACATCACCAGCGTGGTGGGCGCCACCGGCAATCCGGGGCAGGTGAACTATGCCGCCGCCAAGGCTGGCCTTGTGGGTGCCAGCAAGAGCCTTGCGCAGGAACTGGCGAGCCGCAATGTGACGGTCAACTGCGTTGCCCCCGGCTTCATTCGCACCGCGATGACCGACGTGCTGCCCGACGCCCAGAAGGAAGCGCTCAACAGCCGCATCCCGATGGGCCGCATGGGCGAGGGCGAGGACATCGGCGCGGCGGTTGCCTATCTCGCCAGCAAGGAAGCGGGCTATGTCACCGGCCAGACGCTGCATGTGAATGGCGGCATGGCGATGTTCCTGTAAACCGCCCGTCAGGAGCGGTCAGAGCGCCCCGATCCCGTGATCGGGGCGTTTTGCGTTTGCGGGCCTGCCCCAATCCTTACCCAAGGTATAAAACCCACGGATTTATCCCCAGAAACGCCCCGCAAACGCGTGTCAGCCCCTTGTTCCCCCTTGCCGCCGTCTGCCCTTGCGTTAAGAAGTTCGTCCGGACTGGCGGACTTGCGGCCCTTTGCGGCTCGTTTCGCCGGTGCGGGCCTATCATTCGCGTGGCCGGTCCGGCATGGGCCAGCCGACAGTTCGGGAACACGTAACGCCATGAAAGCCACCATCGAACGCGCGACCCTGCTGCGTTGCCTGAGCCATGTTCAGTCGGTGGTCGAACGGCGCAACACCATCCCCATCCTGTCCAACGTGTTGATCGAGGCCAGCGCCACCGGCACGGTCAAGCTGATGGCCACCGATCTCGACATCCAGGTGGTGGAACATATGCCCGCCGCCAGCGTGGAAGCCCCCGGCGCGATCACCGTTTCGGCCCATCTGCTGTTCGACATCGCGCGCAAACTGCCCGATGGCGCGCAGGTATCCTTGCAGACTGCCGACAACCGCATGGTGGTCAAGGCCGGTCGCAGCCGCTTCCAGCTTCCCACCCTGCCGCGCGACGATTTCCCCGTGATCGTGGAAGGCGATCTGCCGACCAGCTTTGAAGTGCCCGCCGCCACGCTGGCCCAGTTGATCGATCGCACCCGCTTCGCGATCAGCACCGAGGAAACCCGCTACTACCTCAACGGCATCTTCCTGCATGTGACCGACGAGGAGCTGAAGGCGGCCGCCACCGACGGCCACCGTCTGGCCCGCTTCACGCTGGCCAAGCCCGAGGGCGCCGATGGCATGCCCGATGTGATCGTGCCGCGCAAATGCGTTGGCGAGCTGCGCAAGCTGCTCGACGAGGCGGGCGAGACTAATGTGCAGATTGACCTCTCGGCCTCGAAAATCCGCTTCACGCTGGGCGGCGAGAATGGCGTGGTGCTGACCAGCAAGCTGATCGACGGCACTTTCCCCGATTACACCCGCGTGATCCCCACCGGCAACGACAAGCTGCTGCGTCTCGATCCCAAGAGCTTTTACGAAGCGGTGGACCGTGTGGCCACCATCGCCACCGAAAAGACCCGCGCGGTAAAGATGGCGCTGGAAACCGACCGCGTGACGCTGTCCGTCACCAGCCCCGACAATGGCACGGCGGCGGAGGAACTGCCCGCCGACTATGGTTCGGACGGTTTCGAGATCGGCTTCAACGCCAATTACCTGAAGGACATTCTCGGCCAGATCGAGGGCGACAATGTGGAACTGCATCTGGCCGACGCCGGTGCGCCCACGCTGATCCGCCAGAGCGACAAGAGCCCCGCGCTCTATGTGCTGATGCCGATGCGCGTCTGACCGCGCATCCTGCGGGCCAGCAGTGCCCTCAGGCCAGCAGCGCGATACCCGTTCCGACATGGGCTGCGGCCTTGTGCCGCGCCTTGTCGGCATAGAGCCGCCCGTCGGCTAGCTGGATCAGCGGTTCGATCTCGCCCGCCTCGGCCGGAAAGGCTGCGGCGCCAATGCTGACGCCGATGGTCATCACCGCAGAATTCCAGACGATGGGCAGGCTGATGGTGGCCCTGATCGCCTCGATGGTCGCGCGTGCCAGACGTTCGCCCTGCGCCACATCGAACAGCAGCGCGAATTCATCCCCGCCCAACCGCGCGATACAGGCCGCACGCGGGGCAAGGCGGCGCAGGCGCGCGGCCACTTCCACCAGCACCGCGTCGCCCGCCAGATGGCCATAGGTATCATTGGCGCGCTTGAACCCGTCGAGATCGGCCAGCACCAGCAGCACCGGCGTCCCGCTGGCCGCCCGCAGGCCGAGGATGCGGCGAAAGGCAGCGCGGTTGGCAAGGCCGGTCAGCGCATCGGTGTTGGCCGCGCGGCGCAAACCGTGCTGCATCGAGAGCATCGCCACCGTCTCGCGGAAGGTGGTGAGCACCACGCGCGCCTGCATCAGCAGCAGCAGCACCATCATCGCCGCCATCGCGCGGACGCCCAGATTGTCATAGCTGCCCATCTTGATGGCCACCGGCGCCACCGCGCAGACCATTGCGGCAATCGCCGCGCGCGGCACGCTGAGCAGACAGGTGGCGCAAACCACCGCGGCAATGCCGATGAACACCGGCGCCACCATGCAGTAATAACGCTCCGTCTCGGTAAAGGCATTGACCGCCCACAGGCCCGCCACCAGCCCCAGACCCGCTGCCACCGGCACCGTCTGGCGCAAATGGCGCATCGCGGTGCGCGGTGTCAGGCGCTGGTTCTGGCGCACCCGCGCGCGCCATGCCAACACGGCAAAACACGCCCCCACCAGCAGGGCAGGGGGCAAAAGTTGCTGCCACCACGGCAGATCGCCCAACACCGCCAGCGACATGGCCACCGTGTTGGCCGAGATCAGCAGGCACAGCATCGGCACGAAACGGCCCAGCCGGTTATGTTGTTGCAGCACCAGACGGCGGCGCAGGGCCAGCGGCACTGGCGCGGTGAAAGGCGCGGTCAAGCGGCGCATGATGCGGCGCAAAAGCCCCCGCCTGCTTCGCTTGAACGCCATAGTATTCCCGCCTCCCGTCTCTCGTTCGGGGTAAGCGGATAACCTTAAGGGGCGGTTAAACTCTCCGCCTTGCCGGTGGCTTTTACCATATCGGCCACGTCGACGAATTTCTCGCGCGGGGCGCCCTCACGGGCGCGGGCCACTTCGGCCTCGTCGATCTTCTGCCAGTCGCGGAAGGTCACGAAATCCAGCCCGCGCGCGGCGGCAAGCGCCTCGAATCCCGCGCGGCCTGCTTTGCCGCTGCCGCTTTCGGGCATATCCTCGGCGATGCGCTCGACAATGGCGAAGCCGTCGGGGCGGTTGGTGCCGATGGTGCCCGAAGGTCCGCGCCGCGCCCAGCCCACGCAATAGAGGCCGGGCAGGATGCGTCCCTCGTCATTGGCAAAGCGTCCGGCGGCTTCCTCGAAGGGCACACCGGCGATGGGCGAGGTTTGATAGCCGATGGCGGCCACCACCAGATCGGCGGGGATGCGGTAGATCTCGCCCGTGCCCACCGCGCGGCCATCCTCCAGCCGCGTGCGCTCGATCTCCACTGCCTCGACACGGCCCGCGCTGCCGGTCAAGGCGCGCGGCGCGGCGAAGAAATCGAAAGCAAGATCAAAGGGTTTGTCGGCCCGCAGGCTTTCGGGAACAGCGGCAAAGGCGCGCAGATGCTGGATCGATTTGCGCATGCCGGGTTCCAGCATCATATCCTCGATCTCGGCGGGCAGATCGGCGGGATCGACGCGCGGGCTGGCGCGATGGAGATGGGCCAGCTCGCCCAGTTCCTTGGGGGTCATGGCGATCTGGTGCGGCCCGCGACGGCCAAGGATCGTCACGCTTTCCAGCCGCGAGGCGGCCAGCGCGTCGAGCGCGTGGGCGACAATGTCGGAACCGGCAAATTCCGGTGGGGTCTTGGCCAGAATGCGCGCCACATCGAGCGCCACATTGCCATTGCCGATCACCACCGCGTGGCGGCCCGACAGATCGGGGTCCAGCCCCGCGAATTGCGGATGGCCGTTGTACCATCCCACGAATGCCGCCGATCCGAACACATTGCCCAGATCCGCCCCCGCCAGCCCCAGAGGCCGGTCTTGCGGCGCGCCGGTGGCCAGCACCACGGCATCGTACAATCCCTGCAATTCGGCCACCGAGACATCGCCGCCGATGGACACTTTGCCCACGAAGCGCACATTGTCTGTTAACGCCACAGCCTCGTAACGCTTGGCGACACCCTTGATCGACTGGTGATCGGGGGCCACGCCGCTGCGGATCAGGCCGAAGGGCACGGGCAGCCGGTCGAAAATATCGATCCGCACCGCATCGCCCCAGCGCTTTTGCGCCGCCTCGGCGGTGTAATAGCCAGCAGGACCCGAACCGATCACGGCAATATGCAGCATGGCGCAGCCTATCCTTTCTCGTCCCATCATCGCCCGTTGGCGGGCTGTTGTTGGCGCAGAACATACTGCTTTGCCTCAAGGCGCAAGGGCAAAATCGCGCGCGGCGGCAGCCGGTTGGAAAGGCGCGATTCCCGTGTTTCCGCTTAACCCGGTTTTAAGCCTGTTCGGGCAATTTGCGGCACGAGACTGTCGAGCGGTCGCATGAAGGACAATCCGCGTGAATACAGGAAATCGGGCCAGCGCTCTGCGGGCCCAACAGAGCAGGGTTGCCGACGGGGATCGACGCACGCGGTCGGTTGACCGGCGCAGCGGCGACGATGCCAGCGCCGAGGTCAGCCGCTTGCGCCGCAAGTCTGATCCGGTTCGCCGCGAGAGCGAGCCCTACTTCGGCTATTTCTTCCTGTCTGAAGGTTGGGTGATGGTGGCGCCCGCGATGGCGCTGGCCTGTGTCATGCTGGCGCTGGGGCAGTTCAGCTTGCCTGCGCCGATGGTGATGGGGCTGTGCGGCGCATCGGTGGCGATTGTGGTGCTGGCGCGCTGGATTGTGGCGTTTGAACGCACCAGCAGGCGCCCGCTGGGCGCGCGTATTGCCGCGCTGGTGGCCGGCGTGGTGCTGCCGATGGGCCTGTTTGGTTCGGGCATGGCGCTGTGGGGCCATGCCGGTACGCTGTCCAGCCCGATGGTGCTCTATGGCGCGATGCAGGTGGTGGCCATTGTGGTGGCGATTGTGCTGTCGGGGCGCTTGTTCTCGATGGTGGGGGCCTTGGCCGCGCTGTGGGGGCCGATGGCGCTGGAAACGGGAGCGGCTGTGCCGATCACCACTTTCGCGCTGGGCTGCGCTATCGGTCTGGTGGCGGCCTTGCGCCAGATGGCGATTGACCGCAACGAGCAGGCCCGCCAGCGCGAGCAGCGGCAAGCGCAGATGCGCGCCGAGGAAATCCTCGCCGAGTTCGAGGAAACGGGGCAGGGCTGGTTTTTCGAAACCGACCGCAAGGGTTGCATCACCTATCTTTCGCCGGTGATCGCGGGCCTGCTGGGGCGCGACGCTGAAACGCTGACCGGTGAGCCGCTCACCGATCTTTTCGTGCTGGATGCGCAGGAGCAGGAAGGCGAGCGCACGCTGCTGTTCCATCTCAATGCGCGCTCCTCTTTCACCGATCTTGCCTTGCGCGCGGCGGTGGAGGGTGAGGAGCGCTGGTGGTCAGTCACCGGTCGGCCGATCTATGACGGCTTCAACAATTTCACCGGCTTTCGCGGCTCGGGCAGCGATCTGACCGAAAAGCGGCGCAGCGCGGCGCAGGCCACGCGCCTTGCCCATTTCGACGCGCTGACCGGTTTGGCCAACCGTTTCCAGATGGGGCAGACGCTGGAGAAGATCCTCGCCGCCCCGCGTGCGGCGGATCGCGATTGCGCGGTGTTCCTGCTCGATCTCGACCGTTTCAAGCAGGTCAACGATACGATGGGCCATCCGGCGGGCGACGCGCTGCTCAAACAGGTGGCGCAGCGTTTGCAGCGCACCGTGGGCGAGTTGGGCCGCGTCGGGCGTCTGGGTGGCGACGAGTTTCAGGTGGTGCTGCCCGGTCGCATCGGGCGCGAGAGGCTGGCGCATCTGGCCTATCAGATCATCGAGAACCTGTCGCAGCCCTATTCGATCGAAGGCAGCCGCGTGGTGATTGGCGCCTCGATCGGCATCGCCTGCGCGCCCGATGATGGCGTGACCAGCGAGGCGATCATCCGCAATGCCGACCTTGCGCTCTATGCCGCCAAGGATCGCGGGCGCGGGGTGCACCATTTCTACGACGCCGATCTGCATTCCGACGCCGAAGAGCGCCGCCAGCTCGAGCATGACCTGCGCGACGCGATCAACAGCGGCGGCTTGGAGCTGCATTACCAGCCCGTGGTGTCGATGGCGCAGCAGAAGATCACTGGCTTCGAGGCGCTGCTGCGCTGGAACCATCCTCGCCTTGGCTATCTCAGCCCCGCCAAATTCGTGCCGATTGCCGAGGATGCGGGCCTTGTGGCGCAGATCGGCGAATGGGCCTTGCGCACCGCCTGCCTCGATCTGGCGCGCTGGCCCGCGCAAATCCGCGTGGCGGTCAATGTCTCGCCGCTGCAATTTGCCAATCCGGCGCTGCCCTCGATTGTCACCCATGCGCTGGCCTCGGCGGGGGTCGATCCCGCGCGGCTCGAACTGGAAATCACCGAAAGCGTGTTCCTCAATGACAATGCCGACACCGATGCGATGTTTGTCGCGCTCAAGCGGATCGGTGTGCGTCTGGCGCTCGATGATTTCGGCACCGGCTNNCCGTTCGACAAGATCAAGATCGATCAGGGCTTTGTGCGCGGCGCCACCACGGCGGGCAGCCGCAACGGGGCGATCATCGCCTCCATCGTCAGTCTGGCCGATGCGCTGGGCATGGAAACCACCGCCGAGGGCGTGGAAACGATGGACGAGCTGGAGCTCATCCGCGAGCTGGGTTGCAGCCATGTTCAGGGCTATATCTTCTCGAAAGCCTTGCCGCGCGAGGAGGCCGAGATGCGCCTTGGCGGCGATTGCGGCATCGAGCCGAACGGGCCGCGATCCTCGCGCGCGGCGCGGCGCACGATGATGCGCAAGGTGGTGCTGGAGGCGCGCGGCAGCGCCTATACCGCCACCATCCGCAACATTTCCGAAACCGGGGCGATGTTCGAAGGGTTGCTCGATGTGCCGATGGGGCTCGAGCTGGAGATCATCTTTGGCGAGAGCACCGTGGTGCCTGCCACCGTGCGCTGGAGCCGCTTTGGCCGCACCGGTGTCGAGTTTGCCGAACCGATCGCCTTTGACGACAACGGCCAGATCACGCTGGCGGGCGCCGCGCCGCGCACCGATGCCAAGCGCGAGGAATTGCGCCGCACCGCCTAATTCAGGGCGGGGGTGACAGGGGGCTGGCACGCTGCTAACGGCGGGAGAAACGCGCCCTTTGCGGCCTCTCATTCAAAGTGCCCCGATGACCGACCAGTCCAAGATCCGCAATTTCTCCATCATCGCC
>DDES01000096.1 GCA_002336765.1 Novosphingobium sp. UBA1948
AAGCCCCGCCTCCGCCGCCTGAAGGCGCGCGCGCAGACCATCAATCTCGCCCGCCGAAATCGCCTCCTCGCCCGTCAGACGGGTCGCGCGGGCCAGATCGGCGCGGGCCAGCGCCAGCGCGCTGCGCGCCGAAGCAACATTGGCATTCGCTTCGGCCAGAGCGGCGCGATAGGGACGCTGGTCGATGGTGAACAGCAACTGGCCCTTTTGCACGATGTCGCCATCGCGGAAATGGCGCGCGACGATCTGCCCGCCAACACGCGGGCGCAGTTCGACAGTCTGGCTGGGGGCAAAACGGCCGACATAATCGTCCCATTGCACCACCGGCGCTTGCAGCGGGGCGGCAATCCCCAGCATGGGGGTTGGCATGGCGGGCGCTTCACTCGCGCCGTGGTGCCATGCTNNCCCCGACCAGCCCAGACCGGCGGCAAGCGCCAGCGCCAGAGCACCAAAGGCAGCACCACGTCGACCGAGGCGGGACACAAGGGCGAGCGGCTGGGCGGAACGGGCGCTGGCAAAATTATCATCCAGCGAAGTGTGCATGTCCATCGGGTTGGCTCCGGAGCAGGCTTGCGACATGCCTGCACACCGGCCCCACGCGCTCGAGACGCACGAAAAGGCCCGCGCAAAGGCACGGCAACATGAGGCGGGGCGCGCAGACCGGCGCCGCGAAGGCGTGTTCCGCACGAGGGTCGGGCTGGTCCGGCACTGCTCTCGGCGCGGCGGGGGGACGATACGCCGAGGGCAAGTGCCGGATGAACCTGCGTCCGGAGCGCTAAGCCCCGGGGCGCAGAATTGCGGGCGCCGTTCAGGCGCCTATCGAAAGGTCAGGCCGGGCAGGAGGGGGGAAAGCCTGCACTTGTGTCGCGTTTGGCGGCCAGCCATTCAATACCAATCGGTATAGAATAGGGCGGCGCGTCGCGTCAACCCTATTTTTATACCGACCGGTATTTAAATTTGACGCCTCGACCCCGAAGCGCATGAAACGGCTATTTTCCGGGCCAGATCGCCAGTGTCGTGGCCACCAGTTGCTCCAGTTCCTCAATGCTGGCGCCTGATCGCGCCTGCACCGACATGCCTTGCAGTATGGTCGAAAGATAGCTGGCCAGCGCTGCAGCCTCGACACCTTCGGGCAGATCGCCCTCCTGTTGGGCGCGCTGGAATCGTTCAAGGATGGCGCGATCGGACGATGCCCGCAGCGCCATCACCTCGTCGCGCAGCGAATCGGCATAGGTGGTGCAGGCCACCGCGCTGATCACGCCAAGGCAGCCGCGCGGATCATGCTCGTTCGACAACATGGCCAGCGCGCCACGCAAAAAGGCCTCGGCCACGCCCTTGGCCGTGGGGGCTTTCAACGCGGTCTGCACATAGGCCAGTTTCTCGCGCCCATAGAGGTCGAGAGCCTTGCGAAACAGGGCTTCCTTGTTGCCGAAACAGGCATAGAGGCTGGGCTTGGTGATCCCCATCGCCTCGGTCAGTTCGGCCAGCGAGGCCGCTTCATAACCGCGCCGCCAAAACACTTGCAGCGCCGCGGTCAGCGCGGCCTCCGGGCAGAACTCTCGTGGCCGTCCACGTTGCCCTTGCGGGTGCGTAATTTCCAAGGGAGTAGAGGATTGCATACCGCATGGTACATAACTTGTTGCACAATGTCCATGACGGGCGCCGTCAGCCCGATCGCTACAAGTCTTCGCTGGCCTCACATCCTTGAACGGACGGTTTTTGCCTCCAGCGATGCCATTGTGCAATCTGTCCGCACCGCCTACACACGCCGCTCGGCGGAGAATCCCGCCTTTTTTCATGATTTTCAGTCCTTTGAGGTAATATGTATGGAATGGGTCCCGATTGTTTTCGCCATATTCAAGGGATCCTTGCTGGTCATAGGCATGTTCTACGCCATCAAGTGGCACCACGATCAGGACCAGAAGGCCAAGGATGAGGCCGGCGGGCTGCAATCGCCCACGGAAATGCGCTTTTTTGTCGCGATGATTGTCGCACTGGCCCTGTCTGTGATCGGCATCGTCTATGCGGGATGCTGGGGTCATGCCGCAGATGGCGGGTGGGGCGGCGCGTTAGGATGCGCTTTGACCTTCTTGATGTGCATCATGAACACGTCCAGCGCCGCAGCGGTCTTGCCGGATCGTCAGGGACAGGCGCAAGCCGCGCAGGGCGGCGTTCATAGCGAACCGGCGACACCCGCAATTCAGGCCGAGCCCTTGCAGGCCGCCTTTTTGGCCAGACTGGAATCCATCGAGCGCGAGAAGATCTATCTCGGCATTGCCGGTCTTGCGAGTGCGATCTCCTGGAAATATGGCGACGTTGCAGCATCATGGCTCAATTTCGGATGATCGGCCCTGCCCCCGCGTCGCGTTGACATGACGGTTGGTGGGCCATAGGCTTTCGGACCTTGACTGACTGGGGGATGCCATGACCTTCCGTGCCGGACTTATCGGATTTTTTGCCCTCCTGTCCGCTGTGCCTGCTCAAGCGGAGACGCCCGACGCAGCCAGTCTGGGCGAGGTCGACAAGATCTTTGCCGACTGGCGGCTCGCCGCGCATGTGCCGGGTCTGGTCTATGGCGTCGTGGCCGACGGCAAACTGGTCCATCTCAAGGCACTGGGTGTGCAGGACACCGGCACCAACGCGCCGGTTTCCGCCGACAGTCTGTTCCGCATCGCCTCGATGTCCAAAGCCTTCACAGCGCTGGCCATTCTCAAGCTGCGCGACGATGGCAAATTGTCGCTCGACGCTCCGGCCGAACGCTACATTCCGCAAATGAAAGCGTGGCGCTATCCCACCAGCGACAGCCCCAAAATCACCGTCCGCAACCTCCTGACCCACACGGCGGGGTTTGTGGAAGACAATCCGTGGGGCGACCGCCAGCAGGTTATGTCCGAGGCGGAATTCACACGCATGCTGACCGCCGGAGTGGCTTTCGCCAGACCTGCAGGCATGGCGATGGAATATTCCAACTTTGGCTACGCGCTGCTGGGGCGGATCATCACCAATCTCTCGGGAAAGCCGTATCAGGACTATATCCGCACCGAGATCATGCAGCCGCTCGGCATGGGTTCGACAGGCTACGACATCTTCGTCTCGCCGCCCGCGCGCCGCGTCATCGGCTATCGGTGGCAGGATAACCAATGGGTTCGAGAGCCCGATATGAAGGACGGTGTGTTCGGCGCGATGGGCGGCGTGGAGACCAGTGCCAACGACTATGCGCGCTGGATCGCCTTTCTGCTCTCCGGCTGGCCCGCACGCGATGGCGCCGAGCAAGGGCCGGTACGCCGCGCAACCGTCCGCGAGATCGCGACAGGCAACAATTTCGCTTCGGGCACCATGCGTGCGGCAGCGGCAGGGGGCGCACCATGCCGCCGGTCCGTCGCCTATGGCATGGGCTGGAGCGCGATCGATGACTGCGATCTGGGGATGCTGCTATCCCATGCGGGCGGCTATCCCGGATATGGTTCCATCGCCATGCTGCTGCCGGCCAGTGGCGTTGGCATCTTCGCTTTTGCCAGCCGGACCTACGCCGGACCGGGCCTTCCTGCCACCCGTGCGCTGCTGGCGTTGCAAAAGGCAGGCGCGATCAAGGCGCCGACACAAGCGCTGGATGCCGGTCTTGCGCAGGCTTACGAGGCGGCCAAGTCGGTCTGGCGCACGGCCGACATTGCCACGGCGCCCTTGGCCAGCAACATGCTGCTGGATCGGGACACGGGGCGCTGGCGCAAGCTGGTCGAAACCCTGAAGGCCGAGGTTGGCAATTGTGCGGCAGAGGAGCCGCTCCACGCCCTGTCGGCTATGGAGGGGCGCTTCTCGTGGGTATGCGACCATGGGCGCGTTTCCGGTCGGGTGCAGCGTTCGCCGAACGTGACGGTGGAGATACAGGCCTTGGAGTTCAGCGCCGCCGAGCCTTGATCAGGCCACCAGACGGTGACGCCCCATTTGCCGAGGCATTGTCAGAGCAAATTTGCAGCTATTTCCCGATCTGGTGGGTCTAGGCAGCGTGGAATGCGCGCTGGCCTTCGGCTCGGCGCGTTTCGGCGTACGCGTACACCCGCTGTATGCGCGGAAGCGACATTTCGGCAGGCACGCATCGGGCGATGGGGGGCCAGAACAGGCTCGAATGGAACCGCCAGCTCTCGCAGGAGTTGCGCCTCACCTCGCCCACCGGTGGCCTGAGCTACAATCTGGCAAAATACGACACGCAATGGCTGGCCCAGACGCCGGAAGCAGCCACCACCAGCTATTTCGACCTGCGCGGCCAGCAGGTGACGGGCGTGCCCAAACTCACGGTTATCCTATGGCGCGAACCTCGGGCTTGGCTTTGGCGCCAAAGATCGCGGGTGGGAAGTCTCGCTGCTGGTGCGCAACCTGTTCGATGCCGCTTATTTCCAGAGCAAGAGCACATGGTCCTCCCCGGCGGCCCAGAGCCCGAGCTGGGGCGCCCCGCGCACGACCTTGCTTCCGTTCCGCTCGAAACTGTGATGCTTGCGTCGCGCGCGGGATAAACCTAGGCTGGCACCTGTCGGGGCAAAGCAACCTCCCGAACAGGTGCCAGCCACCCAAGCGTTGCCTTTTGACCGCCTGCGTCCGCGCGGGCGCAAAGGGTGCTGACGTTTTATGAGCCAAAATCCCGAATTTTCCGAACTGGTGCGGGTGTCAGCCCGCATCGGCTGTCTCAGTTTTGGCGGGCCGGCGGGCCAGATCGCCCTGATGCACCGCGAAATTGTCGAGGAACGCGGCTGGATCAGTGAGGAGAATTATCTCCACGCTCTCAATTTCTGCCACCTCCTGCCCGGCCCCGAGGCACAGCAACTGGCGATCTGGATCGGCTGGAAATTGCATGGTGTGCGCGGCGGGCTGGCGGCAGGTCTGTTGTTTGTTATTCCGGGTGCGCTGGTCATCCTGCTGCTGTCGATGTTCTATGCGGTGGCGGCGGGGCAGGTATGGTTTGCAGCACTGTTTCTGGGTATCAAGGCCGCCGTGCTGGCGGTGGTGGTCCAGGCCTTGCTGCGCGTGGCAGGGCGTGCCTTGACCACGCCCTTTCGCAAGGCTGCGGCCTGGGCTGCTTTTGCCGCGCTGTTTGTCGCCAATGCCCCCTTTCCGCTGGTGGTGGCATCGGCGGCGTTGGCTGGCTGGTTGGCGGCGCGCTTTCGCCCCGCATGGCTGGGCCTGAAGCCGGTCGCGGCGCAGCCCCAAGCTAGCGCGCAACCGTGGCGGCAAAGCCTGTGGTCTGTCGCCATCGGCGGAACGGTGTGGGCGGCCCCGATGGTGGCCGTGCTGGCGCTGCTGGGCCGCGATCACGTGCTGTGGCGGGTCGGAGTGTTCTTTTCCAAACTGGCGGTGGTGACTTTCGGCGGCGCCTATGCGGTGCTGGCCTATATGGGCCAACAGGCGGTGAACGCCCAGCACTGGCTGACCGCGCGCGAGATGGCCGACGGGCTGGGCCTTGCCGAAACCACGCCCGGCCCGCTGATTATGGTCACCCAATTTGTCGGTTATCTGGCCGCCTATCGCGCGCCCGCGCCCTTCACGCCGCTGGTGGCCGGACTGCTGGGGGCGGGTTTGACAACATGGGTAACCTTCGCGCCCTGCTTTCTCTGGGTCTTTGCCCTCGCCCCGTGGATCGAGCGTTTGGAACATGCGCAAGCGCTCAAAGGCGCACTGGCGCTGGTGACCTCGGCCATTGTCGGGGTCATCGCCAATCTGTCGACATGGTTTGCACTGCAAGTCCTGTTTCACACACTCAAGCCCTTGGCTTGGGGTCCCTTTACCTTCTCGCTGCCGGTATGGGCCAGCCTCGACTGGCGCGCAGCGCTGCTGGCCGTCGCGGCCGGATGGCTTATCATCGGGCGTGACTGGCCGATTTATCGAGTCCTGTTCCTGAGCGCGGCAATGACATGGGCGATCAGCTATGCCGGATAAAGGCTTCTCGCTCCCCTACCGGCTCAGCTCGTCTTGGCTCGGGACATCACGGGAAGTGATCTGATCTCTGAAAAGCGGATTATCGGCAATTGGCGTCTTCGTCATAGTCCCCCCTTGGCGGGAAAGGACGAAGTGCGATGAGGGCATCGAGATCCCGTGACACGCAGAAAACGCTTATTCCGAAGCAGCGAGCCGACGGCATTCCTGCAGCATTTCCTTCCCTCGACAAGGAAATACTGCAGGACGTTATCTGCCGGAAAATGTGGGGTCTGTTCGCCAACGCGAGGTGGAAACGGGCTTGTCTCAAGGTTTGCGCTGCGCCTTGGCGAGCAATTCCTCCACCGTGAAAACGCGGCCATTGGTAATGACCTGGCGCACACGGAAGGTGGCGCTGATATCCTTGCGCGGATCACCTTCCACCAGCACAATGTCGGCCAGCTTGCCGGCCTCGATCGTGCCCGCATCGAGGTTGAGCGCCTTGGCGGCGTTGACCGTGGCGGTTTGCAGCGCCTCGAACGGCGTGAAGCCACCATCGACATAGGAGGATATCTCGGCCTGAAGGTTCGGCGCGATCATCGTGTCGGTGCCTGCGGCGATCAGCGCGCCCGCATCGCGGATGGCCTTCAGCCCCGCCAGTTGCCCCGCCTGCATCGCGGTCAGGGCGGGCGGCAAAGCCTCACCCTCGGTGACGGTCTTGCGCGCCCATTCGGGATAGAGCGCCAGACGCGGATCGCTGCGGGCTTCGGGATGCTTGGCGATGAACGTGTTGAGCGCCCCGAAATTGGTGGGGGTCAGCGTGCGGCCCGATTGGCCGAACAATTGGATCACATCCTCGTAAACCCGCCCCTGTGGCCCCTGCTTGGGCGAGAAACCGCGGCGGCTGGTCGCGCCCAGATGCTCGGTGTTGTCCACGCCGGTGTAGGCGGCAGGGAAGATCTCGTGCGTCGCCACCGGCACGCCCATGCCATGCGCCGCCTCCACCAGACGGCGCTGGCCGAAATCGGGCATGCGGACATAGGACTTCACCAGATCATAGTGCAGCGCCTGCGCGCGGGCGATCTCTCGCTCCAGATGGGCATAGCCGGAGACCGCCACCCCCATGCGGTAGAACACCCGCCGCCATTCGAGCAGAGGCCCCGTGGTGTAGATGCGCGGCCCGATGCGCACGCCCGCCTCGGCGGCCTCGCGGTCCTCGATGCCGTCATAGGGCTGGTTGCCCGGATCGCGCACCGTGGTGATGCCATAGGACAGCCACGCCAGATGCAGATTGGCGCCAAAGTCCTTTTGCGCATGGGCGTGATGATCGATCAGGCCTGGGATCGCGGTGAGGGTTGGCGCCTCGATCACCTTGTCGGCGCCCGCATAGTTTTTGGCATCATGCGGCAGAACCGCCGCGATGCGGTTGCCCTCGATCACGATATCCTTGTCGGCCTGTGTCGCGTCCTTCACCGCATCGACCAGCGCGCCGGCGTGGATCACGATCCGCGATTTGGGGATATCCAGCGTGTAGGTGAAGTCGAGCGGCACCTCGCGGATTACGCCGGTTTCGAGCGCCACGATCTTGAGCTTGTCGGCCGCCTGAAACAGCAGGGATTGGCTGTCGCCGCTCCATGTCGGGTAATGCGAGATTTCCGAGGTATAGGCGCGCGGCGTGCCCAGCGCCGTGCCATCGGGCGCCACGGGCCAGACCTTGAGCACGCCATCCTGAATGGCCGCCATCTTCTGCCCGTCGGGCGACCAGACCGGACCGCCGCCGCCGCGCGTATCGAGCGAGGCCTTGTCGGCGTCGCGCCAGAACGGGGCGCCCTTGCCGTCGCTGGGCACCACCCAGATCTGGTTGCTGCCCTCGCGGAAACTGGGCGAATAAGACTTGGACAGGGCCAGCGCGACATAGCGCCCATCGGGCGACCATGTCGGCTTGCCGGGCTGTGGCAGGCTGGGTTGCAGGCGGGTCATCACCCCGCTCGCCACATCCACCACCTGAAGCCCCGCCACGCCCCAGCGGCCATCGGTGTCGAGGAAGGCAATGCGCTTGCCATCGGGCGACCATGCCGCGCCCAGCGGCTGGTTGGGGCTGTTGGTAACCTGCCGGTCCTTGCCCGTGGCCAGATCACGCACCCATATCTGCGGCAGCCCGCCGCCCTTGTCCGAGGTGTAGGCCAGACTCTTGCCGTCGGGCGACCATGCCGCGTCGGCCTCCAGCGCGCCGTCATGGGTCAGTTGTTCCGGTTTGCCGCCCTTGGTGGAGGCCACATAGAGATCGCCCAGCGCGACAAAGGCGATCTTGCCCCCGTCCGGCGAGAGCGCGGGATGCTGGATGCCCAGCACACGGCGGGGCGCGGTGGAGGTGAAATCGCGCGTCGCGCGGGTGTAGGCGGGCTTGATCGCCTCCAATCGTGCGGAGAAGGGAATGGTAGCGAGCCTGGCGCCGCTGCGGCGGCGGATCAGCCCGTCGGAGATGTAATAGACATCCTTGCCCACCCAGCTCGGGCGGAAGGGGAAGGCGTTTTCCTTGCCGGATACCGGTTGGCCATCGATCTCGAGATGGCTGCCGGTGGTGTCGGCCACGATATAGGCCAGTTCGCCCTTGGCGCCGAGCGAGGGACTATCATAGCGCACACCGGCTGGCGCCGCGCGCAGCACCTGGGCCTCGCCTCCCTTTGCAGGCACCGAATAGAGCGCGCTCTTGCCCGCTTCGCTGCCGGAAAAGGCGATGGTGGCGCTGTCGGCCGACCATGCGGGCGCGCGGTCCTCGCGGGCGCCCTTGGTCAGTTGGGTGAGTGTGCCGCTGGCGATGTCGATGGTCCAGATATCGTAGCCACCGGCGCGCTCGCTGGCGAAGGCAATGCTCTTGCCATCGGGCGACCAGCTTGGTTCGCGGTCGTCAAACTCGCCGTGGGTGAGTTGGCGCGCGTCGCTGCCATCGGCACGCGCGGTCCACAGGTCATAGTCGCCATCACGGAACGCATAATAGGCGATGCGCGATCCATCGGGCGACCATGTGGGGAGATGGGCATCGTTGAAATAGTCGGTGATCCGTTTGGCCTCGCCGCCCTTGGCGGGGATCACCCAGAGGCTACCCTGAAGATCGATCGCCAGCCATTGCCCGTCGGGCGAGGCGGCGACGGCATAGGACGTGCCCGCATGCACATCGAAACTGACCGGCTTTTCACCCCCTGGCGGCGGAAGATTGGCCGGTGCCGCCAAAGCCGTATGCGAGGCCAGCGACAGGCAGAGCGCCGAGGCAAGGTGAAGGGCGCGAAGGAAGGCGGGCCGCGGGCCGGTCTGCATCGGGTAGTCTCCGGTAGTTTCGGAAAGGGAAGGAGGGGGAGCGCCTTGCGGCACTCCCCCGTTCATCAGAAGGCGAAGCTGAGGCGAGCGTAGTAGAACCCGCCGCTGACACCATACGGAGAATAGGCATTGTAGAGCGTGAAACCGTTGCCTTGCAGCGAGGCGGGCAACTGGTTGGGATAGGTGTTGAACAGATTGTTCGCACCCGCCGCGATCTTGATGCCGTTGTCGAGCTTGTAGCTGGCATCGAGATCCACGATCACCTTGGGGTCGATACTGGCGTCAAGACCGGTGGCGCTGGCGTTCATCTGCGTGACGCGACCATAGCGCGTGGCGCGCAGGTTGAGCGCGGCAGGGCCTTTCTCCCACGCTACACTGGCGATGAACTTGTTGCGCGGGGTGCCCACGGTGAAGTCGCCAATGCGATCCCGCCCGATCAGCGGGCCAACGCCGGTCAAGGCTGCGGGCACCGGGTCCACGCGTGTGAACACCGTTTCGTTGAAGTTGGCCGACAGGCTGAGATTGGCCTTGCCCCAATCGCCGAGTTTCGCGCGATAGGTGCCCACGATGTCGATGCCGCGCGTGCGCGTGTCGGTAGAGTTCGAGAAATAGAACCCGCCCGCCGAGGAGGTGATCCCCGCCGAGGCCAGCACATTGCGTACCGTGGCGCCTTGCAGTGTGGAGGAGAGCAGGATGCGGTCCTTGATCTTGATCTGGTAGGCATCGACCGTCAGACTGAAGCGCGGCACGGCGTTGAACACAAAGCCCAGCGAATAGTTGACCGAACGCTCCGGCTTGAGCGGCTTGGCACCCAGCGCGATACCCGCCGCCGAATCCACCGGCAGCGCCGAAACCGGCAACAACACCCCGCCCACGTTGATCGTGCTGGCCGAGGAGTAATGCTGCTGTTGCAGTGTGGGCGCGCGGAAGCCGGTGCTGGCCGTGCCGCGCAACGCAAAGCCTTTGACCGGCTCGAAACGGGCCGAGGCCTTGCCCGTATCGGTCTTGCCGAAGTCGGAGTAATCCTCGTGACGTCCTGCCAGCGCCACTTCAACGCCCGGCAACAGCTTTTGCTCGACGTTCACATAGGCGCTCCACGCGGTACGCTTCCACTTGCCCGCGGCCGTTGGCGCGAAGCCGGTCACGCCTTGCGAGCCGCTGGTGCGCAGCACATTGGCATTGGCACCGGTCGTCGATTTGTAGCCGCCGTCGATATAGGAAGCAGGCTCGCCCGCGCCGATGCCATAGGTGCTCTCGCGGTATTCCGCGCCCAGCGCCAGAGACAGCGGCTGGTAGAGGCCGAGCGGAACGTCCTTCTGCAGATCGAGATTGTTGGTCCATTCAGTGGCCTTGACGCGGCCAATGTAGAAGGTGGTCGGGCTGGCCGGCCCCATTGAGGCGTTGAGTGCGCTGGTCTCGACATAGGAGGACAGGTTGCGGCCATAGCTGGTCGAGAGGTCGAAATTGACGAATGCGCCCTTCTCGCTCTTGACGCCCGCCGTCACCTGATAGTCGTGATCGCTGACATGCAGATGCGGAGCATAGCCGCCAGGATAGACCTCGGGAATATTGTTCGGGGCATCGGGGAAGCGGTAGGTCAGCCATGCATCATTATGGCGATGGCTGAACGTGCCGAAGCTATAGAGCTTGACCCCGCTCACGGGGATGCTGGCATCATAACCGATGTTGAAGCCCTCGCTGGCGGGTTGACCGGCGCGGTTGACGTTGCGGTTAACGGTGGCTTCGCGTGGATCGAGCGTGCCGGTGGTTGCGCTGTAGAGCTGGCCAACGCGGGCATAGAACAGGCCCGGATTGAGCGCCGAGCGGGTGGTGCGCGCCTGAAGCCAACCTTCGGCAGAGAGGTGAATGGTGGCCGCGCCAACCGCAAAACCCTTGTCGATCGAGGCGCGGGTGGTGTCGCCGCCGCCGTCCCATGTCGTGCCGCCGGTCAGCGAGGCACTGCCCGACTTGTCATTCTTGAGGATGACGTTGACCACGCCCGCAATGGCGTCCGAGCCATATTGCGCCGAGGCACCATCGCGCAACACTTCGACGCGGGCGATGCTGTTGGCGGCAATCAGGTCGAGGTCGGCGGGTGACTGGCCGTTCTGGGTGGTGCCGTTGATGAACATGGTGGCGGTGTTGTGGCGGCGCTTGCCGTTGACCAGCACCAGAACATGATCGCCCGCCAGACCGCGCAGCGACATGGTCTTGACCGCGAAGCTGGCGCCCGCGCCGCTGTTCGACACGTTGATCGAGGGGACCAGCGTGCCCAGCAGGTCGCGCACCGACTGTTTGCCGCTGGCCTGCAGGTCCTTGGCCGACAGCACGTCGATGGGCGCAAGGCTCTCGGTGGCGCTGCGCGCGACCTGACGTGTGCCCGTGACGATGATCGTGCCGCCGTCCGGAGCGGGTTCGGCGGCTGGCGCCTCTGCCGCGAGGGCAAGGGCAGGTGTGAGCGCCGCCAAGGCGCAGGACGTGGCAAAGTGATATACGATGGCGTTCGTGCGCCTGTTCAGAAAGCTCATGACGATTCCCCTGTCGCAGCCGCAAAAGGCGGCCCAAGAGCCTTCAGGTCCCTCCTCCCGACTGGTGGGAAGGCGAGATAAGCGGGTAAATTTCTTTACTCATATACGAATTTCTGCGAATGTATTGAAGTTTGCTATAGGTGCTAGCCAATCTACCCGATTGCTAAAAACAATCCATTGCACAAACTTCGGTGCCAAATAGGATTCTTTGAATTTTGACGGAAATTTCTACGGCATGACAGGCCATCTGTTCCGTGAGGCAATCGAGGTTTTTAAGGTATTATTTCCCGGCGCTGCCAGATGCGGTCAGCAGTGACATAGCCTATTGGCTATTTTGCCGCGTTCTGCAGGGGATTGCTTATGATGAGTGGCAGCCCGCGGTACATGCACAGCTACAAGGTCTTGCCCGCGCCACCCGCGCCGCACCAATGGACTGGAGCAATGTCCGCCCCATCCTGCAGCGCGTCGAACTTTATGATCAGGCTTTGCATCTGCTTGTCGATGGCAAGGCCGTGGTTGGCAAGCATGCTGATCTTGCAGCGGAATGCTCCATTCTGTCCGGACAATCGACGAGCGGGCGGCGTGTTGTTGTCGAGGCAGACTCGCCCCATCGCCCGAGGGTGATCGTGCCGGTTCGGCTCAAGCGGCGGGGTGGACGGTGCTACCTGCCCTCCCCAGATGGTGCACCAACTCCGCGCATATCCACCGTCGATGCGGCGCCGGTCAAAGCCCTGCGCAACGCCCGTCGCATGGTCGAGGCGCTCCCGCTTGATCCTGCCGCCCGAGCGCATCCCGAACGGGAACCGTACATACGTCATGACGACGAGCCTGATGATCTCGGGCTACGAGTTGAAATAGCAAAACGGGTTGGCAGGTCGGCTCGAGAATGCCAGCAGCGGTCACAAGGACATCGACGCCGCCGAACTGATTTTCCGCCTTGTCGAACAGGGCGTCAACATCGGTCGCTTTCGCCACATCGGCCCTCATGATGGCCACGTTGCCCGGCAGGCTCTTGCTTTCTTCCAAGACTTCTTCTCCGACGAGTAGTGGCTGGCGACGACATCGTAGCCGCTCGCGGCTAGCCGGAGCACGGTCTCACGACCGATGCCGCCCGACCCGCCTGTGACGATCACAACCTGTCTAGCGCCGTCACTGCTCGTCTCCCGCGGTAGCGACAGGCCAGGCCCCGATCTGGTTCAGAAATCCGAACCAGTCCTCCATGTGCCAAGTGAAGGCGATCTGCGAACCCTCGAAAGTGTGGAACTCGTGGAGGCGGATCACGTAAGGTTTCTTGGTCGCGGCGACGCCGAGGAAATCCTGCGAATGCGTACCGCGCATCTCGGCGCGGATCGCCGCCCTGTTATCATCAAAGATGACATCCCTGATCTCAATCGTGAGGTCGGGAAGCGCCTGGCGCACGCTGCCAATGAATTGCTTCATCGGCTCGCGACCGGGCTCCTGTCCCAGGTTACGCGGCTCCTCGTCCCAATCTGCGGTCAGCGCGTCATCGAGCCCGGAGGCGTCGCCGGTCGTGAACGCTCCATAGAACCGGTGGAGCGCTTCCATGCGCGAAGCTTGCGTCGCATCTCTGTCAGTTGTCGTTATAGTCATGACATCGGTATCCTTATGCGGTTTGCTTGATGGTTGATGCGCGGGCAGAGCGGCGTAACGATGGGCTGCGCGAAAAGCAGCGCCGGAAAGGCCAAGATCCAGGCCCTCAACCATCCGGGAAACCAGACCCCGAAGCCGGGCAGCGCTCGGCTTACTCTCGCGATCGCGAAGAAGGTCACGAGACCGCTCAACAGCAGCGATGGCAGAACGGGCCGCAGTACCAACGCCAGTCTGGGTTTGATGTAGAGTAGCATGGCCATCGGGTTGCTTTGCTCAGAGCTGCGGCTTGAAGATAATCTTGCCCTTGGCCTCGCCACGAGCTTGCCGGGCGAAAGCGTCGGCGCCTTCGTAGAGGCCGACAATGCGGTCGAGGCGCACCTTTGCCCCGTGATCAGCGCATTCCGCGACATGCCCGAGCCTGACGGCATCGGACCTGTGGAAGACAAACTTCGCCTCGACGCCCGCTTTGCGCGCGCGAGCCGCGTCAGGCGGCATCGGGGTTGCAATCAGCGTGCCGCCCTGTTTCAAAACCTTGAGCGACCGCTCCTCGACATCACCCCCGACCGTATCGATGACCAGATCGATGTCGGACAGCTCATCTTCGAAACGCGAATTCTGGTAATCGATCACCTTCACGGCGCCAAGGCCATGAACATAGTCGACATCGGCGGCTGAAGCGGTCGCGAAAACTTCGGCGCCCGCTTGAACCGCGAGCTGGGTCGCGAAGGCGCCGACCGGTCCGGCCGCGCCGTGGACCAGAATGCGCTGGCCCGATGCCACTGCATGCTCCTCGAACAGAGCTTGCCAAGCCGTGCCGCCGACCGTGACCAGACCGGCAATCTCGGCGAGCGGTAGGGCGTTCGGCGCGCGCACCAGTTGGTCGGCGGGGACGATGGCGAACTCGGCGAATGCGCCGCCCTTGGACGGATCGAGCCGTGCGATGATCTCGTCGCCGGTTTTCCAGCCCGAAACGCCATCGCCGATTGATTCGATCGTACCCGAAATGTCGGTGCCCGGCACATAGGGGAAGGTGACTGGAAAGAACGCGGTCATGTAGCCGGCGTGAATCTTGGTATCGAGAGGGTTTAGCGCTGCACCCGCGACCTTGACGAGCACTTCGCCCGCCGCGGCCTGAGGCGTTGGCCGTTCGACGACAGCCGGCGCCTTCCCGTAAACGGTATATTCGAGAGTCTTCATGATAGCTTGCTCCGTGGTGCCCGGTCGGATGTGGCAAGCCTTGCATCATTGCGTAACTCGATAATTGAGATATGCTGCTATCAGCATGGCTTATGGTGTTACGCGCGAAGGCAGGCGCTGGACATGAATCTCAGCAGGATCGATCTCAACCTGCTCGTCGGCTTCGAAGCGCTGATGGCAGAGCGCAACGTAACCCGCGCAGCTGCGCGCGTCGGGCGCACGCAACCAGCGATGAGCGGTGTGTTGGCGCGCCTGCGCGACCTGATGGAGGACGAACTCTTCATCCGCACGGCGAACGGCCTCCAACCCACACCCCGCGCCCTCGAACTGCATGAACCCGTGGGCAAGGCCTTAGCCCAGATCGCGGCAGCCTTTGCGTTTCGCGACCGCTTCGTGCCGGAGAGCGCCGAGATGGCGTTCACCATTGCCATGTCCGACCCACCGACGATCTCGCTGCTTCCCGCGCTATTCGAGGAACTGATGCGCGCCGCACCCGGGATCACTTTGCATGTGCGCGGATTCGACGATCGCGACGAGGCAATCTCGCTTCTCGACAGCGGTGTGGTCGATGTCGCGATCGGTGTCCCGCCAACCGAGAAGGCGGGCCGTATTCTTTCACGACCGCTGTTCGAGGAGGAATTCGTCACCATGATGCGGGCGGGACATCCTGAAGCGAAAAGCCCGCTGACCCGCTCTGCTTTCCTTGCCTGGCCGCATGTCCTGTTCTCGCCCGAGGGCGATCGGTTTGGAATCGTCGACGAACGTCTCGAAGAACTCGGGTTGGTGCGCAGACTGGTACTGACGGTGCCCAATGTAACCGCCGCAGCGCTTGTCGTCGAGCGGACCGATGCGCTTTGCACGATGCTGACCGGTCTGGCGCTGCAATTCGAGGCGACCGGCAAGGTGATACTCGCCAAGACGCCGCTCGATCTGCCGTCCGCACCGTTCACAATGAACTGGCACCGCCGCAATGATGCCAATCTCGCGCAGCGCTGGCTACGCGGTCTGATCGGCAAGACGGCCATGAAGCGCAATCGATCGCCCGGATAGGCAAGGAGGCACCCCTACACGGTGCTGTCAGGCTAACCGCTACAAATATCTGTTTGACGCAGATACCCAAAACCACGCCAGCATTATGCCACGAGCGATTGCCACTCGACCAATGCAGCCGCGCGGCGAAACTTGTAGGTCTGGCGATCAACGAGATGGCGCTCCTGAGAAAAGTAGTTGTGGAAGCAGGCGTGCACCGACGCGATTTTTGCGACGTCTTCATACGCCTGAAACGCATCCATCCGGCATGCCTCGCCTTGCTCGGTCCTGAGCGAACGCTCTTAAGGACGCTCTTGAGAGCGCACTCAGGAGCGGTTGATGCGGCATATTAAGGTTATGCACGGGCCCGAGCGTCGTCGGCGATGGACTGACGAGGAACGGCTGCGGATTTTGGCTGAGGCTGTGGTCGATGCTGGCGGCGTCGAAGTGCCGATTTCGGAGCCATCGCCCGCCATCGTGATGGAACTGGGCAACATGATGCGCATGACCAGCGTCGCGTCGGCACCGAAGGCTCTGGTCACCGCAACATTGAAGGCACTGCGGTGATCCCGTTGGCGGCGCGGGTGTGGATTGCGATGGGGCACACGTCTATACCCTGTTCGCGGATGCGCGATGCGAGGCAGGATAGCAGCCACATCCCTGTCCGTTCGCACTAGGGACCTACTCTTGCGACAGCGGCAAGAAAAGAGCCAGCCATCAAGGGTTGAATGGTGCAATCAGACAAGCCTGCATCCATGAACCACGACACTACCTGTTCGGGCGTGGTTTTCCGCGCCGCTCGCGCCCAGGTTTCGAGCATGGCTTGATCGAGATAGCCAAGGCCATAGTCTCTGGCGATACCTCTGGCGCGATCCGCGGAAAAATCGGGCGAAGGCATCAGCGCGGTGATGACGGCGCCCGGCCGGGCGACACGCCCAAACTCGCGAAGTGCCACCACCGGATCCGGTAAGACATTCAGGAGCGAGGCGGCCATGACGGCATCCACGCTTGCATCGGCCAGCGGCAGTTGCGTGGCATCCGCCTGCAAGGCCTCCAGCCTATCCCCCGCGAAACGGCGCGCGGCCCTCACCATGCGCCACGAGCGGTCCACCGCAATGACCGTGTGGCCATATGTCGTGAGCGTGCTGGCCAACCGCCCCGGTCCACACCCGACCTCGAGCAGTCTGGTATCTTTTTCGAGACCAAGCAGGCCGTACCATTGCGTGTTCAACGCGCGGCCAAAGGGTTGGGTTTGCAGGCGTGCGAACAGCCGGTTCGGGGCCAGCAAGGCACTGGACAGAATGATCAGGCCAAGCATGGAGCCGCATCCCTTCCAGAGCGCAAAGCACGTTGCAGACTGATGTGCAGCGCCAGTGCGAACAGGGCGGCATTGGCCATCGGAATGCGGGCTGATGCGATCGAAACGGTGCCCGTGCTGACCATCACCACGCCTGCGGCCAGATCAATCAACTGGATCAGCACCATCCCGCGTGCCCAGTAGAGATGGCGAACCGGCTGCGTTGCCATGCGGAACATTCCGGCCCCGTAAACAAGAAAGCGTGCTGCCAGCATCGCCAGCGGGTATGCAGTGTCGGCGGGTGGAACTGTCAAGCCCTGCCAGCGCAGGAATGCGGACGGAGCCAGCAGGTACAAGGCGCCGAGAATCAGTTGCGACAAACCGATCACCCGGCAGACAACGGCAAAGGCAGGCATTGGTATCTCCCATGATGGAAGAGGCCATCTATTGCCTTAACTTTCCTTTTTGAAGTAGGCACTAATTTGATAGTCACTTTCTATTAGGAAAGCTCAATGGATCTGTTGACCGAAACCTGCACCGGGGCATGTCCCGTCGCCCGCGCCGCCGCCGTGCTTTCGGGCAAGTGGACAACCTTGATCTTTCGGGAACTGCTCGGGGGAACAAAGCGTTACTCGCAGCTTCAAACCGCACTGGGACACATCAGCCCGAAGGTACTGGCCGATCGCCTGCGCTATCTCGAAGCGGAGGGATTGATAAGGCGGGACCTTTTTCCCACGATCCCGCCCCGCACGGAGTACAGTCTGACGGAAACCGGCCGCCGGATCGAACCTGTAATCCATGCCATGGCGCACTTCGGCACCATGCTTCAAGGTCAGAATGCATAGGCATTTCCGGTAATTCAGGGGTGAAATCAGCAGGGCGATCGCCGCTGCGAATCCAGACGTTGATTAGGCCAGATAAGGCCGTCGAAACCGGCCATCCGTTCAGGCGGCCAAGCCGTTTAATGACCGAATTGGGTAGTTGGCGCGAGGCGTGCTGCCAAGGACAGGGCAATACGGCCCACCCGGCGTGCTGGTTCCTCGACCAGTCGGAAAATGGCTTTCCTTTGCGATGCCCGACCAAATCGAAAAGCGTCGTAAAACGGGTTTTGATCAGTTCAAATCGATCACTAAAGCTCCTGATCAGAAGACGATTCTTGTCAATTTATCAGTTCCATATATTTTTCTCTTGGGTTAGGCCGATATGACCTCATCGACTTTGAATGGCGCGTGATTGAGCCGCTGCTTCCCAACAAGCCGCGAGGCGTTCAGCGCGTCGTGGCGATCCTCATGGCTTGCCTTCTGATACCTGGGCTTGATCTTGCCCTCGCGCTAAAAAATAGTTTTCTGAATAAATAAAGGGAAGCTTACGACAACAACGAGAGGGGCTACGCTTGACGGCTTTTGGGGCGCATCACAACGTTTTGCCAGCCCATCAATGCCAATGGGCCTATTCTCGTTATGGTGTCTCTTCCAGAATATTGGTGATATGAAAGCGCGAGACCTGAGACGCCAGTTCACGGGCATGCTCGGCCAATTGACGCGCCGCAGCGGAAGCCTGCTCGACCAGTGCGGCGTTCTGTTGGGTAATGCGATCCATATCGATGATCGCGTTGCTCATGTGGTCAAGGCGCTCGGCTTGCGAACTGGCCGAAGCGGAAATGCCGTGCACCTGGCCATTGATGGCATCGACGCCTTCCGAGATGCGGTCGAACTGCGTTCCGGTTTCGGTCACCAGCAAGACGCCGTCGCCAGCCTGCGCCGCGCCTTCCTCGATAATGTCCTTGATGGTGCGGGTCGCGTCGGTCGCCCGCTTGGCAAGACCGCGCACCTCTTGGGCGACCAACGTGAAGCCTTTGCCCGCCTCGCCGGCACGGGCCGCCTCGATACCGGCATTCAGCGCCAGCATGTTGGTCTGGAAGGCAATATCCTCGATCATGCCGACAACGCCTGAAATCCGATCGGAAGATTGGGCCATCGCGTTGATTGCGGCGATGGTACGGGTGATGACATGCTGCCCCGCTTCCAGTTCGCCCACCGACATGGCCACTCCTTCTCTAACAACGATCGCGCTGGCGGCGGTGGCGCGGGTTGTGGCGGCGATTTCCTGAATGCGCGCCGAGGCTTCCTCCAGACTGGAGGCCTGCATCTCGGTGCGCCGCCCCAAATCCTCGGAAGCCGCTTTCAACTCGCCCGCGCAAACATCCACATGGTGAGCGGCCTGCGAAACATGGCGCAGACTTTCACGCAGGCGCCGTGTCGCGTCGTTGAAATGGGATTGCAGGCCTTCAAAACGCGCCGTGACGCCGGACACTTCGTGCGACAGATCGCCGTCAGCCAAGCGCGAGAGGCCATCGCCGATCTTGTGTACCACTTCATGGTCGGTCACATCCTGATAGGCGGTGACGGATAGCTCGATGTCCAGCAACAAGGCTTTGACCAGCGCGGCAATATTGGCGGCGGTTTGCTTGCGCGACTGGAAGCGGCCAGCCATCGTGGCATGGATCAAGGCTTCGGCAACGACGGCATAGCCGCCCAGATACCAGCGTGGCTCGAGACCGATGCGGGCATGGATCGTGCCAATGCGATGCACCCGCGCTGCATAGCCGGCGGAGAAATCCGCACTACAAATGGCGTTCCAGTGGTCGATCTGCGCGGCTTTGGCGCGGGCGATCTGCTCGTCGGTGGTGAAAAAGCCGGATATTTGCGGCGTGACCTTCACCTTGGCGTAAAAGCGGTCAAGCACATCATCGAGTGTTTCGGCAATGATCGGCGCAAGGCGGCGCAAGGCGGACCGGTCCTTGTCGGTGAACTGCATGAAATCAAGCCTTTGAGCCATGCTTTCTGAATCGATTGCACGTGCAGGACCCATTGCCAGCTCACCCCGCGACGGGGCTATTCTCATGCTCATTCCGCGACCCTCTGTTGTCTTATATACTCTATTCAAAGTGAAATTTAGGAGGAGGGAGGTTAACTGCGTTGATCGGAATCAAAAGGACTGTGCGCTTTTTTATTCGTCTTATGGACGACGCGACACGGCAAGGGAGATGCTCGAGGCGAACCACCCGCCATCATCGCGATTGGGGAACAGACGGCAGGTTAGAACGGGACGATTTGGGGGACGCAACGACCGGTTTGGCGACGAAAACAAACAAAGTCATTTTCTGCCAGGGTCTTGAGCTAACGTTAATGGCATGATCAATCGCCTTGCTGTTGCCGGCTGTCGATCCTTGCGTGACATTACTCTGGATTTGGGGCCGTTGACGCTAATCACCGGTGGAAATGGCAGCGGCAAATCCAGTCTATACGGCTCGCTGCGGCTGATTTCGGAGGCGGCGCAGGGACGGTTGATCGCCACTTTGGCCAGCTAGGGTGGGGCCAGCTAGGGTGGCTTGTCTTCAGCGATATGGGCCGGACCTGAAAAGTTCGGCCGTGACGCTGAGCGACAAGGAGCGCGCGACGGGCACAGTGCGGTGCGGTGCGGTCCGGCCCCGTTCAGTTTGCGCCTTGGCTTTTCCGGCGAGGATTTTGGCCATGCGATCGATCTGGGCCGCGCCGAACCGATGCATCCGTTCCAGCATGACCCTGAAATCAAGGTCGAGGCGATGTGGACCGGTGAGTTGCTGGGGCGGGCAAATCTGTTTGCTGGTGCTGTCAGGCTAACCGCTACAAGTCTCTGTTTGTCGCGACTCTCCCTTTATCGGCCAGCCTCAGGCGGCGAGCAACTGCCACTCAGCCAGTGCGGCCGAACGGCGTAACTTGAAGGTTTGAAGGTCAACGAGATGGCGTTCGAGGCAGAAGTGATTGTGGAAGGAGGCTTGCAGTGGCGCGAATTTCTGCAGCGACTTCATCCGCCGGAACCGCTGCATCGCCCGCTCTCTTCGTCGGAATGGCAGGTGTGAATTTTCTGCCCTGTTATTGAGCCAGCGCCCGACCTCGCGGCGATCTGAGCTGCCCAATTGACGCATTGCCGCCGGGTATGTTCGCAGCCCATCGGTCACGATGCTCTCCGCCCGACCATGACGCTTCAGGGGCTTTTTCAGGAAGGCCAAGGCCGCGGCTTTGTCCCGTTTTTGGTGACGTAGCTTTCAAGAACCTCGCCCTCGTGATCAACTGCATGCCACAGGTAATGACGCTCGCCGTTGATTTTAGCTACGCTGCCCTTCGGGTCACGAACATCTCGTCGACATGCCAGCGCCAATACCTGAACGCGCGCATTCGCGAGACACGCTGGCGCCGGATCTCGCCTGCAAACATCGGCCCGAACCGGTTCCACCAGTAACGCACCGTCTAGCTGCGCTGGCCTGCGGCTCGTGGCAAATGTCGATCCCACGCTCGAACAGCAGGTCTTCGACATTACGCAGCGACAGCGGGAACCGCACACACATCATTACAACGAGCCGGATGATCTCGGGCGACGAGTTGAAGTAGCGAAATGGGCTGGGGAGCGGCTTCATCAAACCGAATTACAAGCCCCCTGCCCCGCCCGCAATTTTGCTCTGACAAGGCCGTTATGGGTAATATGATGGGCAAACCTCGTAGAGGTTCACTAAGTCATTGAATTTACAGGTAAGTGGCGGAGAGGCAGGGATTCGAACCCTGGATACCCTTGCGAGTATGCCGCATTTCGAGTGCGGNNGGCGGAGAGGGAGGGATTCGAACCCCCGGTGGAGTTGCCCCCACGCCGCATTTCGAGTGCGGTGCATTCGACCACTCTGCCACCTCTCCGCGAGGGGTACGGCGTGGCGCGGGGCCATTCCGTTGGTCGGGAAGCGGGCCGTTAGCCCATGATTCTCCGCTTGCCAAGCCCTAAAAACAACAAGGTGGGGATTTATCCCGTGGCTTGCTTGTTTTGCGGTGCAGCAGGCCTATATTTGTCATCATGGACAAGACGAGTTTCTTCTCGCCACAGGCGGGCCGCCGTATCGACATGCCCCGCGCCGCCCGCGCCCGTTTCGCCATTGGCGATGTTGTCCGCCACCGCGAGGCCGATTTTCGCGGTGTGGTGTTCGACATCGACCCCGTCTTTGCCAACAGCGAGGAATGGTATCAGTCGATCCCTCAGGACATCAGGCCCGAGCGCGAGCAACCCTATTACCACCTCTTCGCCGAGAATGGCGAGGAGAGCTACATCGCCTATGTCAGCCAGCAGAACCTTGTGCGCGATGCCGATGGCGGCGATGTGGACCACCCCGCGCTGGCGCAGGTGTTCGAACGGTTTGACGGCGAACGCTATCGGCTAAGGGCGGGATTGAGCCACTAAAGCCCCATCACCCCTTCAGCTTCCACCCCGATTTGAGCACGCGATAGGTCACATAGGCCAGCACCGCGTTGAGCAGCCCCAGCCCCAGCGCGCCGTGCAGCACGGCCTCGTTGGTGGCGCCAATGTCGCTCTGGCCAAGGAAGCCGAAGCGGAAGCCCGAGATGACATAGAAGAACGGGTTGACGCGGCTCACCTGCTGAAAGGCGGGCGAGAGATTGTCGATCACATAGAAGGTGCCCGACAGCAGCGCCAAAGGCTGCACCACGAAATTGGTGACGGCCGCATTGTGGTCAAACTTTTCCGCCCACACCGACGAGAGCAAGCCGACCAGCGAGAGCAGCGCCGTACCCATCAGCGCGAACCACACGACCGCCCACGGATGCGCCACACCCAAAGACACACCCGGCCACAGCAACATTGCGCCCGCCAGCGCGAGGCCGACCAGAATGCCGCGTGTCATCGCGCCCGCGATCATGCCTGCCATCAATTCGCCGGTGGAGAGCGGCGGCATCAGATAATCGACGATTGTGCCCTGGATCTTGCCCGCCAGAAAGCTGAAGGAGGCATTCTGGAAGGCATTGTTCATCATGCCCATCATGATCAGACCCGGCGCCACGAAAGTCGCGAAATTCACGCCCAGAATCGTCCGGTCGCCGCGCCCCATCGCCACCGTGAAAATCACCAGAAACAGCAGCGTTGTCACCGCCGGTGCCCAAATAGTCTGGGTCTGCACCTTGATGAAACGGCGCACCTCTTTTACATAGAGGGTCCACAGCCCCAGCCGGTTGATCCCGTGGATCAGTGGAACGCCTTGCTGCGGAAAAGCGCGTCTGGTTGCAGATGTGCCGGAGCGGGAGGCGAATTCGGCACTTTCGGGGGCTAAGCGGGGTTGATCGACCATGCCTGCCGGACTATCGGGAGAACAGGCGGCTGACAAGCCCATGTAGACGTGAAAGAATTGCACAAGCCATGAGCTGGACCGAAGAACGCATCGAAAAACTCACCCGCATGTGGGAAGGCGGCTCCACCGCCAGCCAGATTGCGGACGAACTGGGCGGTGTCTCGCGCAATGCCGTGATCGGCAAGGCACACCGTCTGGGGCTGAAAGCGCGTCCCAGCCCGGTGAAGGCCAACGAGCGTGACGAGGCCGAGGCCGCACCCGCTC
>DDES01000189.1 GCA_002336765.1 Novosphingobium sp. UBA1948
GTCAGCATCGGCAAGCCGATACGCACCGCCGGATCGGCATAGAAGGCCCCGGGCCTGGCCAGTTGATCGAGCGCCGAATCCGATGCCTTGCCCAGCAAACCGCCCAGACCGGACCCCAGCGAGAGCGCGCCCAGCCCCGCCGCATCCGCCCCGCTGGCGGTAAAGCCCGCCACCACGCAAGCCCCCAGCGAACCGATCATCAGCCGCCGCGACACTGTCTCCGTCATAACCCCCTCCTTGCCCCTGCAGACCGTCAGTTCAGCGGCACGGCGATCAACGCATCGCCATTGGTGATGACATTCGTACCATAGGAACGCCCCGTCGCGCCGCTCAACAGGCGCACCGCGCCGGCCGATCCCAGAATCGTGCTGCCCGAGACCAGCAGATCGGAACCGGCAGCATCCAGATAGACGCCCGCAACGGCATTGGCGACCAGTTTGCTATCGAGCATCTTGATCTTGAGCTGCCCGCCATTGATCCCCAGCGAGCGGATGCCATAGCTCGAACTGCCATAAATCATGGTGTCGATCAGGGTCAGGCGGATGGTCGCCGGCCCCTGCGCGTCGATGGCGGTGGAGTAGCCCGCAAACAGACAATTGCTCACCAGCACATCGCTGCCCGACCACAGGTTCAGGCCGGTGGTGTAGCCGGTCGAACCATCGCCGGTCTTGCCGCTGAAAGCGATATTGTCGAACATCACCCGTTCGCCGCTGGCGGCGGCCACCGTGATCGAATTGACCGTCGGCTTGATACCGGCGCCGCGGATGATGAGCGATTTGTTGACCGTGCCGCCCGCATAATTGCCACCATCCAGCATGACGACCTCGCCTCCGGCGCTGACCTGCGCCGCGGCAAAGGCGATGGTAGCGCAGGGCGCGGCAAAGGTGCAGGATCCGCTGTCGCTGCCGCCCTGCGCCAGCCATGCGCGCGCCACATTGGCCGAGGCGGGCGCAGCCAGCCCCAGCGCGGCAGCACAAGCCATCAAACCAAGAGTGGTACGGGTTTGAAACAGCATGCAAATCCCCTTTCCAGCGGCAGCGCGACGCGGCGCTGCGATCCGGTAATGCACCTAACACGCACACCCCTTCCTTTCAACGCTGTCAACAAGCCCTTGCGGCGGATCGCGCGGAACTCTAGTCTGGCCTAATCCATTGACAGGAAACACCATGCGACAGATTTCCGCTGCCCCCCTGCTGGCGATTGCGCTTGTTCTGGGCGCCCAGAACGCCCCCCTCCTCGCCCAGAGCCAGACCGCGCCTGTGGCCGCGCCACAGGTCGCGCCGCAGGTCGCACCTCTGGCCGATCTGGTGAAGAAGGTCGATATTCCCTACACCAGCTTCAAGCTGAAGAACGGGCTGACAGTGATCGTCCACACCGATCGCAAGGCGCCGATCGTGGGCGTCACCACCTATTACCGCGTGGGATCGAAGCACGAGCCGCGCGGCCGCACCGGCTTTGCCCATCTCTATGAACACCTGTTCTTCGGCGGCAGCGAGAATGTGCCCAATTTCGACAAGCCGCTGGAGGCTGCCGGTTCGACCAGCACCAATGGCAGCACGTGGTATGACCGCACCAATTATGTCGAAACCGTGCCCACCGGCGCGTTGCCGCTGGCGCTGTTCGTGGAAAGCGACCGCATGGGGCACCTGCTCGGCGCCGTGTCGCAGGACAAGCTGGATAAACAGCGCGGCGTTGTCCAGAACGAGAAGCGGCAGGGCGACAACAATCCCTATGCGCTGACCCGCTATGCGCTGTCGGAAGGGCTGTTCCCCGTCGGCCACCCCTATCGCCACCAGACCATCGGCTCGATGGCCGATCTCGATGCGGCCAGCCTTGGCGATGTGCGCGCGTGGTTCCGCGACCATTATGCGCCGGGCAATGTCGTGCTGGTGCTCAGCGGCGATATTGACGCCGCCAAGGCGCGCCCGCTGGTCGAACGCTATTTCGGCGACATCCCTGCCGGGCCGCTGGTCAAGCCCGTGGTGGCCGAGCCGGTGACGCTCGCCGCGCCGGTCAGCCGCGAGATGAAGGATCAGGTGGCCACCACCCGCATCATCCGTGCGTGGAGCAGCCCGGGTCTCAACCACAAGGATGCCGCCGCGCTGGATGTGGGCATGAGCGTGCTGGGCGGGCTGGCCTCCTCGCGGCTCGACAATGCGCTGGTGCGCGGCCAGCAACTGGCGGTGAATGTCAGCGCCGATGCGCAGACTTTTGAACAGGTGGGCATGCTGGAGATCAGCATGGACATCAAGCCGGGGGTGGACCGCGCCACGGCAGAGGCCGCGCTCGACGCCGAGATCGCCCGCTATCTGGCCGAGGGTCCCAGCGCCGACGAGGTGCAGCGCGCCGCGACCAAGGCGGTCTCGGGCGAGATCGGTGCGCTCGAAGTGGTCGGCGGCTTTGGCGGCAAGGGTACAACGCTGGCCGAAGGGCTGCTCTATTCGGGCGATGCGGCGGCCTACAAGAAGCAACTGGCGGACCTTGCCAGCGTGACCCCCGCGCAGGTGAAGGATGCGCTGAACCGCTGGATGGGGCGCCCTGCCTATCGTCTGGCGGTGGTGCCGGGTGAACGCACCGAGAAGGGCGAGCAGATGGGCGGCTGGGGCGACGAGGCCACCACCCCCGCTCCCAAGCCCGATGCCAAGAAGCCGGTGCCCGCGATCAAGAAATCCGCCCCGCGCAAGGCGCCGCCGGTGGCGCCGGTGGGCGATCTCGCCTTCCCCGCGCTGGAGCGCGCGACCCTGTCCAACGGGCTGCCCGTGGTGCTGGCGCGGCGGACGGCGGTGCCCAAGGTGCTGGTCAACATCAGCTTTGACGCGGGGATCGCCGCCGACAAGGCGGGCATTTCCGGCACACAGGGCCTGATGCTCGCCATGCTGAAGGAAGGCACCGTGGCCGAGGCCAGCGGCGGCATCAGCCGCAACGCGACGCAGGTGCTCGAGGAAGAGGAGCGCCTCGGCGCCAGCATCGACACGTCCGCCAGCATGGACACCACCGCCATCGGCCTCACCGCGCTCACCGCCAATCTGGCGCCCTCGCTGGCGCTGATGAGCGATGTGCTGCGCCATCCCGCCTTTGCCCCTGCCGAGGTGGAGCGGGTCAAGGCCCAGCGGCTGGCCCGTCTGGCGCAAACCCTGGCCAATCCGCAGGGCATTGCGGTGCGCGCGATCAACCCCGTGCTGTTTGGCGATGCCCATCCCTATGGGCTGGCCGCCGATGGTCTGGGCAGCGAGGCAAGCCTGAAATCGCTGACGCCGGAAAGTTTGCGCGCCGCGCATGGCGCATGGCTGCGCCCCGATCTGGCGCGCATCACCGTGGTGGGCGATATCACCATGGGCGAATTGCTGCCCCAGCTTGAAAAGGCCTTCGGTGCTTGGGCTCCCCCCGCCACGCCCAAGCCGGTGAAGGCGCTGGATGCCGCCATCCCCGCGCCGCGCCCGCGCATCGTGCTGATCGATCGCCCCAATTCGCCGCAGTCGGTGATCGTGGGTGGTCGCGTGCTGCCCATCACCGGCAAGACGCCGAATATGGAAGCGCTGGAACTGGCCAATGAAGTGATGGGCGCGGGCTTCCTCAGCCGCCTCAATCAGGACATCCGCGAGGAGAAGAGCTGGTCCTATGGCGTGCAGACCGTGCTACGCCAACCGATGGGGCCGCGCACGCTGCTGGTCTTCGCCCCCGTGCAGACCGACCGCACCGGCGATTCCATCAAGGCCATCGTGGCCGACATGAAAGCCCTGCCCGCCACCAAGCCTGCCACGCGCGAGGAGGTGCAGCGTGTGACCGACGGCAATATCCGCGGATTGCCCAACCAGTTCGAGACCAACGGGCAGGTGCTGGGCGCGGTGGTGCAGAACATCCGCCTTGGCCGCCCCGACGACTATTACGTCAAGCTGCCGCAGACCTATCGCAAGATCGACGGCAAGGCGCTCGACGCGATGGCCAAGACCTATCTCCAGCCCGAAGGCCTGACCTTTGTGGTGGTGGGCGACCGCGCCAAGGTCGAGCCGCAGTTGAAGTCGGTCGGCCTGCCGGTGGAAGTGGCCGGTTTGCCGAAGTAGGGCCTACGGGCGGAGGGCTTTTCGGCCTTCCGCCCGCGCCGCGTTTTACAGCTTCGGTTTCTGGCGGCTGGTAATCAGCGGATCGGGCAATTCCTGCCCCGTCCGCGCGTCCACCACCTTGTCGCGATGATAGGCCAGCACGCCGGGAATGGCGCCGACACGGCCGACGAACACGCCATAGTAATTGTTGATCTTGCGATAGGCATGAAGCTCGGCCGGAACCACATCCCAGCCTTGCGGCAGACCCGCGACACCGGCTGTCGGCCCCTTGGCGCGCAGCTTTTCCAGCAGCTTCACATCCGCCGGCTTGCCCGTCATCGCGACCGTACGCGGATCGATCTCGGTCTGCTGGTTGAGCGTGTTGCCCAGATCGGTCACCACCCCGGGTTTCACCTCGAAGGCCACGGTGCCCATGCAGGTGCAGGCCCCGATCAGCGCGCCCGAGGGCATCGGCATCAGTCCGCCATAATAGACATAGGTGCCCGGCTTGACCTCATGCAGATAGGTGAAGCTGTTGGCATCCTTGGCAAAGATGAACATCGGCCCGATAGTGACCATGTCGCGCAACTCGGGCACCATGACGCCCAGCGTTTGCTCGGTAGGCTCGACCGGTTTGGCGGGTGCGGGCTGTTTCAACTGGGCCGCCGCTTTCACATCGGCCTCCCAGGTTTCCAGCGCGGAAGCATAGTGCTTCTTCGCCTTGGCCATCGCCTTGTCCACATCGGCGCGATAGGCCGCCATCGTCCCGTCATCGGGCACGCGCAGGAAAGTGCCGAACACGCGCTGGTGATCGGACATGGCGATATAGCCGCGCGCGGGATCGAGCTTCTGGCTCGCATCGGCCAGCTTCGTCTTCTCGATGGGCACCGGCTGTTTGGGCTTGTCGGCGGCATGCGCCGGTTGCAGCGCGGTGGCCAGCATCAGGGCCGGCGCGATCATGGCGAGGCGCTTCACTGGCCCAACTCCTTCGTTGCGGGTTTGGGGCCGGACGCCACCATCGCCTGCTGCGTCAGCGCGACAAGGCGCACCTCTTCCTTCTTGCGGCCATTGCCTTCCTCGAAATGGAAGTTGTCCCACAGATCCTTGCTCAGGCCGTAGCGCTGATAGCCCTTCCAGCCCATGCAATTGCGCATGTTGACGCGATATTGGGCGCGGCGCTGGGCCGAACCGAAAATGGCATCGGCCGCCGCCGCGCCGATCGCGCCGCCCACACCGCCCGCCAAGCCATATTGCACGATCATCTGCGTCTGCAGCATCTGGTCGCCGCCCAGATAGATGCTCGATCCGCTCGACAGGGCATCGCATTCGGTGATGTCCGCCTTGGCCTCGTCCAGCGTGTTGGCGTCGCGGTGGAAGTAGAAATATTTGTCATAGGTGGCCGCGATTTCGGGCGTCTCGACAAAATCCAGCCTGGGCATGGAAGGCACGGGGGCTGACGGGGGCGTGCCCCCCTGCTCCTGCGCGGCGACCGGCGCCGCAACCCATCCCAACGCGAGAGCGACCATCGCCCCGCGTGCATAATAACGCATCATTTCTATGCCCCCGTTTGATCCGAGGCCACAATAAAACACAGAAATTACAAGGCTGCTACGGCCCGCAAAAGCAAAAAGGGGGCAAAACTTTCCAGCTTCGCCCCCTCTTCAATCAGACCGGCGGGTCTTACCCGGCCAAAGCCTTTTTCACCGCTTCGTTGACCATCTGCGGGTTGGCCTTGCCCTGCATGGCCTTCATGGTCTGGCCCACGAAGAAGCCGAAAAGCGCTTCCTTGCCGCCGCGATACTGCTCGACCTTGTCGGCATTGTCGGCCAGCACCTTGGCCACGGCAGCATCGATCGCGCCGGTGTCGGAGGTCTGCTTCAGGCCTTCGCGCTCGACGATCACGCCAGCGGCATCGCCGGTTTCCAGCATCTTTTCCAGCACCTGCTTGGCGATGGAGCCGGAAATCGTGCCATTGCCGACCAGCGCCAGCAATTCGCCCGCGCCTTCCGGCGTGATCGGGCTACTGGCCAGATCCTTGCCGATCTTGTTGAGCGCGCCGAAAAATTCCGACAGCAGCCAGTTGGCGGCCTGCTTGGCAACATCGCCTTCCGGCTTGCCCTGCGCCCCTGCGGCAGCGGCCAGCAGCGCCTCGAACCAGCGCGCGGTGTCCACCTCGGCCGTCAGCACGGCGGCGTTGTAAGCGCTCAGCCCCAGCGCCTCGACATAGCGATTGCGCTTGGCATCGGGCAGTTCGGGCAAGGACGCACGGCATTCGTCGACGAAAGCGTCATCCAGCACCAGCGGCAGCAGATCGGGATCGGGGAAGTAGCGATAGTCATGCGCGTCTTCCTTGCTGCGCATGGACCGCGTCTCGTTGCGGTCGGGATCGTAGAGGCGCGTTTCCTGCACCACCGTGCCGCCATCCTCGATCACCGCCACCTGACGCCGCGCCTCGCTCTCGACCACGGCCATCACGAAACGCACCGAATTGACGTTCTTCGTCTCGGTGCGCGTGCCGAATTCCTCGCCGGGCTTGCGCACCGAGACGTTGACGTCGGCGCGCATGCTGCCCTGATCCATATTGCCGTCGCAACTGCCGACATAGCGCAGGATCGTGCGCAGCTTGGCCAGATAGGCGCCCGCTTCGGCAGGGCTGCGCATATCGGGGCGGCTGACGATTTCCATCAGCGCCACGCCGCTGCGGTTGAGATCGACATAGGACATAGTCGGATGCTGGTCATGCATCAGCTTGCCCGCGTCCTGCTCGACATGGATACGCTCGATGCCGATCACCTTGGGCTCGGGGATACCGGCCTTCTCGTCCGCCTCGATGGTCAGCGCGCCCTCGCCCACCAGCGGGTGGTAGAGCTGGCTGATCTGGTAGCCCTGCGGGAGATCGGCGTAGAAATAGTTCTTGCGGTCGAACCGCGACCACTTGTTGATCTGCGCCTCGATGGCCAGACCCGTGCGCACGGCCTGCCGGATGCACTCGCGGTTGGGCACGGGCAGCATGCCGGGCATGGCCGCGTCCACCAGAGAGACCTGGCTGTTCGGCTCGGCACCGAAAGCGGTGGCGCTGCCGGAGAACAGCTTGGACTGCGTGGTGATCTGCGCATGAACCTCAAGGCCGATCACGACCTCCCATTCGCCCGTTGCGCCCTGAATACGATAGGTGGAATTAGTCATGGCCTGTCCGATAGGCGTCTGGCGCCCGCGTGAAAAGGGGGATTTTTAGACCGGAGCAGCGCAGTGTGCACACCAGGCCCTCTCAGCGGGAAACCGCCAGCTTGCGGCGCGACCATTCGCGGGCGGGAGTCTCGACATAATGATGCGCAAGCCATGCCAAAGGCAGCACCAGCGCCACCAGCACCAGGGCCCAGAAATCCGCGATATACCATGCCGCCACCAGCGTCTTGCCCCCGTGCCCGTCGCTTTGCACCAGTTGCGTGCCCCAATGCGGCGACACGATGCGCAGCACATCCAGCAAGCGCCCCACCACAAACAGATGCACCATATAGATCGCGAAAGACAGCGTGCCGAGCAGCCGCAGCCACGGCCGCAACAGCCAGCGGCTGATGCCCCCGCCCTCTTGCGCGAAGACCAGCACAAACACCATGAACAAGGGCGGCGCCAACAGGCTCCACGCACTGCCGGTGGCACACGAGATCATCACCAGCGCCGCCGCGACCAGCACCGCTTCGGTCCCGCTTGCCGCAACACCGCGCAAACCCGCCACCGCGCCGCGCCGAAACAGCGCGAAGCCGATCATGCCGAAGCCAAAGCCATACAGGCAGCGTTGCAGCCCCATCGTCTCGGCATCCAGCAGCCATTTGGAGCCATGCGCCAATTGCCACACCGACCCAGCCATCACCACCGCCAACACCGGCCACATCGCCCGACCGGCATAGCGCATGATCAGCGCGGTGACGAGATAGGTCCATACCTCCACCGCGATGCTCCATGCCGGCGAGTTCCAGCTTGGCCCGCCAAACAGCCCGTTGGACTGGATCAGCAGCAGGTTATCCAGCAGATTGGACAGACTGCGCGTGCCCGAGAAGGGCGCCCGACCCGACAGGATCGGCACCACCAGCGCGACCAGTTCGAGCGCGACAAACACCGCCAGCATCACCAGATGCAGCGGATAGACCCGCCCCAACCGCAGCCCCATGAAGCGCCACACCGGATAACCCGCGCGCAACCTGTCGCCATAGCTGGCCGAGATCACGAAACCCGACAGCACGAAAAAGAAATCGACGCAGAATTCCGCCCCGCGCACCAGCGCAGAGCCGGAAATCAGGCCGGTGGCATTGAAGTGAAACAGCATCACCGCGCAGGCACACAGGCCACGCAGACTGTCCAGCGCCTCGAAGCGCCGGAAAGACGGGGCGCTGTCCGCCACCTACCACCACTTCTCCGGCCTGGCCGCGAATTGCGCGCGCTGCTCGATCGCCAGACCTGCATTCAACACGCCCTGTTCGTCAAACGGACGCCCGATGATCTGCAGGCCCAGCGGCAGGCCGAGGCTATCCACACCGGCAGGCACGCTCATGGCGGGCAGCCCCGCCAGCGAGGCAGGCACGGAGAAGACGTCGTTGAGATACATTTCCAGCGGATCGTCGCTCTTTTCGCCCAGTGCGAAGGCCGAGGAGGGCGCGGTGGGCGCGAGGATCACGTCGCATTCCTTGAAGGCATTCTCGAAATCGCGGGCGATCAGCGTGCGCACCTTCTGCGCCTGCGTGTAATAGGCGTCGTAGAAGCCCGCCGAGAGCACATAGGTGCCGATCAGGATGCGGCGCTTGACCTCGGCCCCGAAACCGGCGGCGCGGGTGGCGGCATACATATCCTGCAAACCGGCGCCATCCGGCAGATCGCGCAGGCCATAGCGCACGCCATCATAGCGCGCGAGGTTCGACGAGGCTTCGGCCGGCGCAATGATGTAATAGGTCGGCAACGCATATTTCGAATGCGGCAACGAGATGTCCACCACCTCGGCTCCGGCATCCTTCAGCCAGGCGATACCATCGTCCCAGCTCTTGGCGACATCGGCGTTCAGCCCGTCCAGACGGTATTCGCGCGGAATGCCGACTTTCTTGCCCTTGAGATCGCCCGACAGCGCCGCGCTCCAATCGGGCACGGGCAGGTCGAGGCTGGTCGAATCCTTGGGATCGAAGCCGGCCATCGCCTCCAGCATCACCGCGCAATCGCCCACCGTGCGGGCCATCGGCCCCGCCTGATCAAGGCTGGAGGCGAAAGCCACGATGCCCCAGCGCGAGCAACGGCC
>DDES01000216.1 GCA_002336765.1 Novosphingobium sp. UBA1948
AAGGATGCGAAAGCATTCGGAATGCCTGAAGTGAAGTGCGGGTGTAGCTCAGTCGGTTAGAGTGCCGGCCTGACACGCCGGAGGTCACGGGTTCGAGCCCCGTCACTCGCGCCACCTTGGGGATATTTCCTTTTTATCGGTTCGATTGTCGCCTCCCCGATAATCTTGCGGTCTTAGCCGAAGCGCCCCGTTTCCATCCAGATCAGGAAGCGCTTGAGCGGCAAGAGCCACACCAGCCCCAGCACGATATAGACCGGCACCTGCGCCAGCGCGGGCCAACCGGCGATCCACGGCGCGACATAGCGGGCCACCGCTCCAGCATAGACCAGCAGCCCCGCGACCAGCGCCAGCATTCCGACCGGAATGCGCCATGTCGGCTCTTTGCGCATAGGTTTCTTGAGGTGGGGCTTCTTGGGCTGCATCACAGATCTCCGAAGGCGCGGGTGGGGGTGATAACGGCACGCAGCGGCACATCATGCGGCTCGACGGGCAGCGTATCGACCAACTGGCAATCCCACGCCAGCCCCAGTGCGATGGCTGCGGGATGCGCGGCGAGCCAGCGGTCATAATGCCCGCCACCTTGCCCCAGCCGCTCGCCCGCCGCCGTGAAGCCCACCAGCGGCACAAAAACGGCGGCAGGCTCGACCAATTCGGCATGGGCCGATGGCTGCTTGCCAAAGGGGCCATCCTCCAGCCCGTCATCCTCGTAAGGATCGACCCAGAGGCGGAACTGCATCGGCGCGGTCTTGTCGGCAAACCACGGTAGGGCGATGCGCCGGCCGTTTTCGGAGAACCACTTGGCGTAGGACCGCGCGGGTGCCTCGCCGGGGATGGCGTGATAGAGGCCGATCACCGTGCCTTCCGGCGCCAGCGCCGCCACCATCGCGGGCGGCCGCAGAAACATCAGCGCCGACATGCTCTTGGGCAGGCTCGCCACATGCTCGCGACGCAGGCGGCGCAGACGGGTGCGCAGGGCGGATTTATCGGTCAATGGCCAAGCCTCTCGAACGGCACCGGCCCTCTCCCCCTGCCTTGCTACCCTGCGGGGTAGGTTCTGGGTGGCAGGGTAGGGGGAGAGGGCCGGTGCCGCAAGCTTCGGGCGGAGGCCCGAAGCGCACTATAACGGGGTGACGGGACCACCATGGGCCGTGTGCCGGGAAATCCTCTGACGCCTCGACGTCAGGTGGGGACCATGTGTCCGAGGCCAGGGCCAAGGACAGGGACAGCCCCCCAGGATTGCTTATAGCCTCAGGGATTTTCATGCGGCTCGTACCGAGCAGTACCCGTCAGGGCCTGATTTAGGCGCTGGGCACGGGGATAACAAGGGGCTTCGTGGCGAAGGGCAGGTGGCGCAGGCTCAGACCAGCGCCTCGATCGCGGCGGCCATCTGCTCGATCTTGCCGGCCACACGCTCCAGCCTTTCGGCCAATGCCGGATCGGCGGCAGGGGCCGCAGAGCGCAATTCGCTCACCTCGTCGGCCAGCAGGAGAGCCGCGAACAGCATGGTGCGCACTTCGTTCTGCGCTGTGGAAGGCGGCAGGCTGGCTAGCTTTTCCTCGATCAGGCTACCCAGATAGCGGACATGGTTTTCCTCGCCATCGGCACAGGAAACGGCGTAGTCGCGTCCGCCGATCAGCAGGTTGACCTTGCTCACTGGCCGCCCTCCGCTTCCACCTGCGCGATCAGACCGTCGAGCTGGCCCAACGCCTCGCCCACGGCCTCGCGCAGCTTCTCATTGTCCACTTCGAGCCGCACCGTCTCGGCGGCGGCGGCCAGACGGACCTCTTTGGCGCGTGCGGTGGCCGCGGCAAGGCGCGCGAGCGCCGCCTCGATGCGGTCGAGTGCGGCAAAACTGGGGTCAATGGCGTCCATAGGGCAGGGGTTAGCGCAACATTCCTGCCCATGCAAAGGCTTGGCGCGCGATTCTCATGCAACACTGCATACATATCCGGCAAAAAGCTGCGTCAGGAGAGGTTGACGGGGCAGGGGGCATGGGCAAAGGAGGCCGCGCGAATCGCCTTGCCAACGCACAGGCATGGTCTAATGCATACCTATTCGGAGCCCAGCCCGCCCATGACCCTTTCCGCCACCCGCCTGCAACCGATGGCCAATGCCATCCGCGTTCTTTCGATGGATGCCGTGCAGGCTGCCAACAGCGGACACCCTGGCATGCCGATGGGCATGGCCGATGTGGCCACGGTGCTTTTCACCAAGTTCCTGAAGTTCGATCCGGCTCAGCCGCGCTGGCCCGACCGCGACCGCTTTATCCTGTCGGCGGGCCACGGCTCGATGCTGATCTACTCGCTGCTGCATCTGGCCGGTTATGAGCGCCCGACGATGGACGACATCCGCAAGTTCCGCCAATTGCACTCGGTCTGCGCGGGCCACCCTGAAAATACCGAGCTGCCGGGTGTGGAATGCACCACCGGCCCGCTGGGTCAGGGCATTGCCATGTCGGTCGGCTTCGCGCTGGCCGAGCGTCACCTGAACGGCGTGTTTGGTGATGAACTGGTGGATCACAAGACTTTCGTGGTTGCGGGCGACGGCTGCATCATGGAAGGCATCAACCACGAGGCGATCGGTCTGGCGGGCCACTTGAAGCTTGGCCGCCTGATCGTGCTGTGGGACGACAACCGCATCACCATCGACGGCGACACCGATGTTTCGACCAGCGAGGATGTAGCCGCGCGCTACACCGCGACCGGCTGGCATGTGGTGTCCTGCGACGGCCATGATTTCGCCGATATCGAGCGTGCGATTGCCGAGGCCGTGGCCGATCCGCGCCCCTCGCTCGTCGCCTGCCGCACGATCATCGGCAAGGGCGCGCCCAACA
>DDES01000246.1 GCA_002336765.1 Novosphingobium sp. UBA1948
CCAACGCCCGCTACCTCACCTCCGGATCCTCCATCCCGGCATCCAGCGTCGTCGCCGGAACCTACTCACGCCCCATCGAGTGGTACGCAAGAGTCGGTTTCAAGTTCTGATCCCCCCCGGATGCGAGGCCCGAAGGGTTCGGGCCTCGGACATAACCCTTAGTGAAACAAGGAGATATTATGGCACTTGAAGGGGTCATGCGACCGGGGCACGCGCAGGTGCGCGTGCTCGATCTGGACGCTTCGATCACGTTCTATCGCGATGTGCTCGGTCTGGTGGAAACCGGCCGCGACGCGCAGGGGCGTGTCTATTTCAAATGCTGGGACGAGCGCGACCACAGCAGCTACATCCTGCGCGAGGCCGAAAGCGCGGGGATCGATTTCCTCGGCTTCAAGGTGCGCGACGAGGCGACGCTCGATGCTTTCGAGAAGAAGCTGGCCGATGCCGGTCTTGATCCGGTCAGCGTGCCGGCGGGCGATCTGCTGGAAACGGGGCGCCGCGTGCAGTTCACGCTGCCTTCGGGCCATCTGATCGAGCTGTTCGCCACCAAGACCTGCGTGGGCAATGGTATTCCCACGCTCAATCCCGGCCCGTGGAACGAGCAGAGCGAGAAGGGCATCGCGCCGGTGCGCTTTGACCACGCCTTGCTGTATGGCCCCAACATTGCCGAGGTGAAGCGCATCTTCATCGAGGTTCTGGGCTTCTATCTGGTCGAGCGCGTGCTGGGCGAGGATGGATCGACCGAAGTAGCGCTGTGGCTCTCCTGCGGGCAGAAGGTGCATGACATCGCCTTTGTCGAATATCCCGAACCGGGCAAGCTGCATCACTGCTCGTTCCTGATGGACAGCTGGGAAAAGGTGCTGCGCGCGGGCGATATCATGTCGCAAAACACCGTGTCGGTCGACATCGGGCCGACGCGCCACGGCATCACCCGCGGCTGCACGATCTATGCGTGGGATCCCTCGGGCAACCGTTTCGAGACGTTCCAGGGCGGGTATTACCCCTATCCCGATTACGAGCCGTTGACCTGGACCTGGGAAGCATTCCCGCAAGGCCTCGATTATCCGCAGCGCAAGCTGCACGAGACCTTCCTGACCGTCGTGACCTGAGATCAACAACCTTACCCCCGCGCGCGTTCGTCCCCGCGCGCGGGCCTTCCCCCTATCAGGATCCAGCCATGCCGATCATTTCCGTAGTTCTGGCCGAGGGCCGCTCCCATGCACTCAAGCGCGAATTTATCCGCGAGATCACCGCATCGACGGTCAAGGCGCTGGGCGTGAAGCCCGAACAGGTGCGGGTCATCCTCAACGAAACGCCGCTGGAGCATTACGCCGTGGCGGGCACAACATTTGCCGAGCGCGAGGAAGCAGCCGCGCAAGCAGGAACACAGGAGATGCTGCGATGAGCAAGATCAAATGCGCCATCATTGGCCCGGGCAATATCGGCACGGACCTTCTTTACAAATTGCTGCGCTCCGATGTGCTCGAGCCGGTGTGGATGGTGGGCGTTGATCCTACCTCTGCGGGTTTGGCGCGCGCGCGCGAACTGGGGCTCAAGACCACCGAACAGGGTGTGGACGGTTTGCTGCCGCATGTGTTGGCCGATGGTGTGCAGATCGCCTTCGATGCCACCTCGGCCTNNTGATGATCGACCTGACGCCCGCGGCGATCGGCCCGCTCTGTGTGCCGCCGGTCAATCTGGCGACGCTGGCGCAAAGTGCGGTGATGAATGTCAATATGGTCACCTGCGCCGGGCAGGCCACGATCCCGATGGTCAATGCCGTCAGCCGCGTGCAGCCGGTGGATTATGCCGAGATTATCGCCACCGTGGCCTCCAAGTCGATCGGGCCGGGCACGCGCAAGAATATCGACGAGTTCACCCGCACCACCTCGGCCGCCGTGGCCAAGGTGGGGGGCGCGAAACAGGGCAAGGCCATTGTGGTCATCAATCCCGCCGAGCCGCCGTTGATGATGCGCGACACGGTCTATTGCGAGACCGCCGACGAGCCGGACCGCGAGGCGATCACGCAATCGGTGAAAGCGATGATCGCCGAGGTGCAGAAATATGTGCCCGGCTATCGCCTGAAAAATGGCCCGACCTTTGAAGGGCGCAAGGTGGCGATCTTCCTCGAGGTCGAGGGGCTGGGTGACTTCCTGCCCAAATATGCGGGCAATCTCGACATTATGACGGCGGCGGGCGCGCGCACGGCGGAACTGTTCGCGCACAAGATTCTGGATGGCAGCTTCGTTCCCCGGACCGGCGCCGCCCAGACCGACAGCAGCGTGGAGGCACAGTGATGACGCTTGAAGAACAGGTTCGCGGCCGCAAGGTCAAACTGCATGACATGTGCCTGCGCGATGGCATGCATTCGATGCGCCACCAGATCTCGGTCGACCAGATGATCGATATTTCCACCGGCCTCGACGCGGCGGGCGTGCCGCTGATGCAGGTGACGCATGGCGACGGGTTGGGTGGTTCCTCGCTCAACTATGGCCGTGGCAAGCACAGCGACCGCGAATATATCTCGGCGGTGGCCTCGCGCATGAAGAATGCGGTGGTTTCGGTGCTGCATGTGCCGGGCATCGGCACGCTCGACGAATTGCGCATGGCCGCCGATTGTGGCGCGGGCTGTGTGCATGTCGCCTCGCATTGCACCGAGGCGGATGTGACCGAACAGCATATCGGCCTTGGCCGCAAGCTGGGCATGGACACGGTCGGCTTTCTGATGATGGCGCATATGACCACGGTGGAAAAGCTGGTGGAACAGGCGCTGCTGATGGAATCCTATGGCGCCACCACCATCTATTGCGTGGACAGCGCGGGCTATATGCTGCCCGATCATGTCACCGCGCGCGTTGCCGCGCTGCGCGAGGTGTTGCAGGGCGCGACCGAGATCGGTTTCCACGGGCACCACAATCTGGGCATGGGCATCGCCAATTCGCTGGCCGCGATTGCCGCGGGCGCCACGCGCATCGACGGTTCGGCGGCGGGCTTTGGCGCGGGCGCGGGCAATACTCCGCTCGAGGTGTTTGCCGCTGTGTGCGACCGGCTGGGGATCGACACGGGCGTCGATACGTTCAAGCTGATGGATGTGGCCGAGGATCGCGTGCTGCCCATGATGGCCAAGCCGCCGCGCGCGGATCGCGATGCGCTGACGCTGGGCTATGCGGGCGTCTATTCCACCTTCCTCTATTTCGCCAAGGATGCCGAGCGCAAATACGGCCTGCCCGCGCGCGACCTGCTGGTCGAACTGGGACGGCTGGGCATGATCGGTGGTCAGGAGGACATGATCGAGGATACCGCCCTGACGATGGCCAAGGAACGCGGGCTGATCCCCGCCTGATCCCGACTGGTCCACAAAGCATGAGGTGGTTATGAGCGATCAACAGGGCGAGCGGCGCGAACACGCGCTGGTGGTGGGGGCCGGTGGCACCTTCGGCAGCAAGATCGCCGCCCGCCTTGTCGCGGCAGGGCTCGATGTATTGGGCATCGGGCGCAGCCTTGCCCCGCTCGAGGCGGTGGGGCGCGAGATCGGCGCGGGCTTTACCCCGCTGGTGGCCGATATCGGCAGCGACGAAGCCATCGCCACGATCCGCGATGCCTTGCACCTGCCGGTGGCGATGGTGGTGCATGCGCCGGGTCTGCCGGTGGCGGGCGGCATTCGCGATGCGGCAACCGACCTTCTGGTGCAGGCCTGCAACATCAAGGTGGGCGGCATGGTGCGTCTGGTGCGCGGCGCACAGGAAAGGCTGCGGCGCGGATCGCGGCTGGTGGCGGTGGGCGGCCATTACGGTTTCGAGCCGACCGCCTATGCCGCCACGGCGGGCGTGGCCAATGCGGCGGTGGCCAATCTGGTGCGGCAATTGAGCTGGGCCTATGGGCCGCAGGGGATAACCGCGCATCTGATCGCCCCCGGACCTGCCGACAGCGAGCGGCTGCGCAATGTCGCCCGCGCGCGGGCAGGGCGCAGTGGCCAGAGCCTTGAGGATGAACTGGCCGCGATGCGCGCGGAATCGGCGATCGGCGCCTTTGTGACCGACGATCAGGTGGCATGGGCGGTGGCCAGTCTGCTGGCGCCCGAGGCCGATGCCATGGCGGGCTCGACGCTGTTCCTCGACGCGGGCCGCCGCCACGCGGTGCCCTGACATGCCGGTGCTAACCTTCCATCTGGTGGCCAGCGCCTATCCGACCGAAGCGCTCGGCGCGCTGCTGGTAGAGGCCAGCACCGCTTTCGCCGCCGCGCTCTATCCCGAACTGGTGCCGGTGCCGGTGGAGCGGGTGCGTGCCCAGATCAACGCCATCGCGCCCGAACATTTCGCGGCGGGCGGTCGGCTGGCCAACGCGGGCGGGGCGGCGGTGCCCTATTTCACCTGCGTTACGCTGGTGGGGCGCCCCGCCGCGCAGATCGAGGCGATGATGCGCGACCTTTGCGCGATCACCGCGCGCCATCTGGGCTGCGGGCTGGATGCCGTGCGCGGGCAGGTGATACCGGTCGAGCCCGATCACTGGTTCATCGCGGGCGAACCGGCCAGCCGCAAGCGCGGCGCCGAGATCGCGCGCAGGGCGCAGCAAACCTAGGAGCAGGCCTCGTTGGGGAGGGCCGGTCGCGTGCGCCTTTCAGAACCAGCTCTTGATACCCAGCACGATGGCCCGTGCCGCCGTGCTCTCGCCATCGGCGCGGCGATAATCGGCGGTGGGGCCGCTGGCCCATGTCCATGACAGGCCGACATAGGGCGCGAATTTGCGCGAGATCTCGTAGCGCAGGCGCAGGCCCAGTTCGGCGGTGGACAGGCCCGCGCCCTGCCGCTGGGCTGGCATATCCTGCGCGGAAAGCGTGATTTCCGCCCTTGGCTGCGCCACGATCCGGCGGGTGATCCGCTGGTCAAGGGCGCCTTCGATACGGGCGGTAAGTTGCCCCTTGTCCGACAGATAGGCGGCGGCCAGCACATCGAACCTATAGGGCGCCAGCCCCTCCACCGCCAGCATCGCGTGGGTGCGGGAGGGGGTGGGGCCAACATCCTGCCTTATACCCGCTTGCAGGTTCCACCACGGATCCAGCGCGCGGGAATAGGCGGCCTCCAGCTCGGCCTGTTCGAGCCTGTCGCCAACCGCGCCTTCTCCGCGTGTGCGCAGCAGCAGGCGGTTGACATCGCCCACCCATCCCTCGCCTTCCCAGCGATAGGTGTCGCCGCCCGACCCGAAGCCGTATTCGGCCAGGTCGATCTTCATCGCGCTGAAGCGCGGCGCTGAATGGGCATCCATCATCGCGCTTTCCGCCTTGGCCATGGCGGCGGGATCCCAATAGCGATCGGCAGGCCGGTCGTGGACCACCGGCGGGGCCTCGGCGCTGCCCGGTGCCTGATCGGTGCCCTCGGGCTCATCCTGCGTGTTTGCGGGAGGGGAGCTGGCGGGCGTAGGCCTCTCGGGCACGGTGGCGGGCACAGGGGCGCTGGTGTGATGGTGATGCGCCGACATATCCATGCCCGTGGCGCCCGGCGCGCTTTGCGCAAGGGCCAGTTGCGGGGCGGCAAAACCCGCCGCGATGGCAAGGGTCGTCGAGGTCTGGAACGGATGCATCATCGCCTCCCTCACGCCGGACGCACTTGCACGATGCGCATCATGCCCATCGCCATATGCAGGAACAGGTGGCAGTGGAACGCCCAGTCGCCCGCCTCCGCCGTAACATCGAAACTGACCTTGCCACCGGGCAGCACCGTGACGGTATGCTTGCGCGGCGAGAGGGCGCCATGCCCCGTTACCAGTTCGAAAATATGGCCGTGCAGATGGATGGGATGGGCCATCATCGTGTCGTTGACCAGCGTGATGCGGACGCGCTCGCCCGTGCGCATCGGCAGCGGCTCGTGGGCTTCCAGCATGGTCTTGCCATCCATCGACCACATATAGCGGTCCATCGCGCCGGTCAGATGCACCTCGATCTCGCGCGCGGCGGCGCGCGTGTCGGGATTGGGGTGGGCGGCTACCAGATCGCGATAGGTCAACACGCGATGCCCTGCGCCCACATAGGAAGGCTCCATCCCCAGACCGGCATCGCCGGTGCGGTCCATCGGCATGGGGTTGATCATCTCCACCCCCGGCCCCATCGCCACCTGCGGAGCAAGGCTGCCGTCGCGCATGGACATGCCCTTCATGCTGTGGCCGGGCATGTCCATGCCCATATCTTTCATAGTCAGCAGCGGACGTTTCCGGAGCGGCGGCACAGGTGCGGCCATTCCCGCCGCAGGCGCCAGCGTGGCCCGCGCCATGCCCGAACGGTCCATCGTCTCGGCAGCGATGGTGTAGGCGCGGTTGTCCGGCGTCACCACCACATCATAGGTCTCGCCCGGACCGAACTGGAATTCATCGATGGTTACAGGGCGCACGTCCTGCCCGTCTGCGGCCACCACCTGCATCGGCAGATCGGGGATGCGGACATTGAAGAAGGTCATCGCACCGGCGTTGATAAACCGCAGCCGCACTGGCTCGCCCGCGGTGAACAGGCCTGTCCAGTTGTCGGTGGGGCCGTGGCCATTGACCAGATAATGCAGCACGCCGCCCGCGGTCTGGACGCCGGTCACATCGGCGATGTCGGTCGGATCCATGCGCATCTTGGCCCACATCAACCGTTCACGCAGCTTTTGCCCGCGCCCCGCCACCAGATCGGTCAAGGTCTGCGGCTGGCGGTTGTAATAGCCCGGATCCGCCTTGAGATTGGCCAGAATGCGCGCCGGATTGACGAAACTGTGATCGGACAGCAGCACGATATGCTCGCGCGTTACAGGAACTTGGGCGGGCGCCGCCGGTTCGGCCGGATCGATCACGATGGGGGCATAGCAGCCCATCAACTCCTGCAGCCCCGAATGGCTGTGATACCAATAGGTGCCATGCTGGGTGACCGGAAATTCATAGGTAAAGCTGGAGCGCGCCGGAATGCCCGGAAAAGACACGCCCGGCACGCCGTCCATCTGGAACGGCAGCACCAGCCCGTGCCAGTGCAGCGAGGTTTCCTCGTCCAGCTCGTTGACCACGGTCAGGCGCAGGTGCTGACCCTGTTTCAGGCGCAGCAGCGGGCCGGGCACGGTGCCATTGATGGTGACCGCTGGCGCCATCCGCCCGTTGATCGGGAAGGCGCCCTTGCCGATGCGCAAGGTGATGGCCTCGCCCGACAAAACGTCCTGCCCCGCGCGCGAGGCCGCCCATGTCGGCAAAGGACTGCCAGCCAGCAGGGCCGCTCCGGCGATACCACCGCCACGCAACAGGGATCGGCGGTCAAGGCAAGGCAGGGTCATGGCAGAATGTCCGGTTGATGGTCTTGCCGGGGAATACGCATCACGGCGCCCGATCCCTCAGCGCTTCGGCAAGATTCTTGCGGGCGCGGTAGAGGCGGGTTTCCACCGCCTTGGGACTGATCCCGAGGCTGTCCGCCGTTTCGGCCTCGCTCCAGCCTTCGATCGTGCGCAACACCAGAACCTCCTTCAACCGCGCGGGCAGTCCGGCAATGGCTGCCATCGTGCGGCGCAGGGCCTGCGCGGCTTCGGCCTGCCGGTCGGGCAGGGGAGCAGGGTCGGCCTGTTCCGGCGCCTCGTCGAGCGTTCTGGCAAAGCCGAGCAGCGCACGCATGCGTTGTCGCCGCGCCCTGTCGTGGCACTTGTTGATGGCGATGCGGGCCAGCCAATGGGCCAGAGGGCGCGCGGGGTCATAGCGGTCAAGCGCGGCAAAGGCGCTGATGAAAGTCTGTTGGGTGATGTCGAGCGCGGCATCCTCCTCGCCGCAATGGTGGCGGGCGATGCGGAAGACGGTGGCGCGATGGCGGTCGAGCAACACGCGATAGGCCGCCTGATGCCCGCCGATGGCCAGCGCGGCCAGATCGCCATCGCTCAGGTCGGAAAGATCGCTCATGGCTTGCCCACGCCGCCCGCGCCTCAGCGGGCCGGAACGGTCAGGGCCTTGACCACGGCGGCATCGAAACGCGCCGCCTGATCGGGGCGCAGCACCGAGCGCATGGCAAACACATGTTCGAGCGTGGCTTTCTGGAGTTCGCCCATGGCGTGATGCGACTGGTCGACGGCGGCGGCCACACGCGGCCCATAGCCGTGCTCGGCCTCGATGGCGCTGGCCAGATCGGCATTGTCCGCGCGCAGTTCGGCCTCCAGCGCGGTTTTGCGCAGGGCAAAGCGTTGCTCGATAGCCTCGATCCTTGCCGCCTGATCGCGGTCGAGCTTCAACTGGTCATGCAGCAACTGGTGCAAGGTGCTCTCGACGGGATGCGGGGGATTGATGAAGGTGCGGCCGATCATCGCCCCGCCAATCGCCGCGCCAAACGCCAGCAGCATCGCCAGCAGAAGGGGGCCGCGCCGGTTCACCGCACCTCTCCCAGCAGCGTGGATGGGGCAAGATCATGTGGCACGCCCAGCGGATAGGGGCTGCCGGCATAGGCGGGCGACGCGGGGAGCGACGCTGCCAGCAGGCCCACGCCCATCGCCAGAGCCACCACCGCGCCCAGACCGGCCCGCGACAAAACAGGCTGGCGCGCGGCCTCGAGCCCCTCCATCACCGCATCATCGATCCCGCCCAGACGCGGATCGACCGGCAGGCTGGCGAGCTGTGCGAGCAGTTGGTCAATGTCTTTCATGGTGGCCCATTCCCGTGGCATTCCTGTTCCGATACGCATCCCTGCGCTTTACCCCTCAAAAAGCCATCGGAAAATTCGAGGGGTGGGGGCAGATCCTGCGTATCCCGATCTATCATGCCAAGGTTCCGAGATGCAGATGCATCAGGCCTTGAAAATGTTTCAACGCCACACGGGCTTAACCTTATCGGGAGTTCCCCAATGCATCATCGTCTCATGTCTGCATGTGCCGCGCCGCTGGCTCTGGCGGGCGCCATCGCCGGTTGGACTTCCCCCGCGCTGGCGCATCCCGAAGTGCTCGCCGCCCAGCCGCCGGAAGGCACGAGCGCCAGCCATGTCACGCAGGTCACGCTCACCTTCAGCGAGCCGCTGGTTGCCGCCATGTCCGGTGTGGAGGTGATGATGACCGGCATGCCCGGCATGGCCAACCACCAGCCGATGAAAATGACCGGTGTGAAAACAAGCCTTGCCGCCGATGGCGTGACACTGGTTGCCAGACTGCCCCGTGCCCTGCCGGTGGGCACCTATGAAGCCAACTGGCACGTGGTTTCGGCCGATACGCATCGCGTTGCGGGCAAGCTGACCTTTTCGGTGAAGTGAGCCGCTCTGTGAAGGGATCTGTACCCGTCGCGGGTACGTTAGATCGCCGCTTTCACCAGCCAGTCGTAAAACAGCCGCACCGGTCGCGCCTCCAGCGCGCGCGGGCGGCACACGAACCAGTAGGAATAGGGGCTGTCCACCGCCACGCCGAACAGGCGGACCAGATTCTCGCTGGCCGTTCCGCGCAGGAAATGGTCATCATGCATGATGGCAATGCCCAGACCCTGCACCGCGGCCATCATCAGCAGCGGCCCCGCGTCATAGTGGTCCACCGAGGCCGGTTCGAGCTTTTCCAGCCCCATGCCGGCCTTCCACACGTCGAAACTGTCGGGCGGGGTGGTGGATACGAAAAAGGTCTGCTTTGACAGGCGCGCGATGTCGGGCTGTTCGCCCAGTTCGGCGGCCAGTTCGCGGGTGGCAAAGGCATGCACCTTGTTGTCGCTCAGGCGCACGGCATGCAGCGCGGGATCGGGTTCCTTGGCCAGAATGATCGCGGCATCGATCGAATCGCCCAGTTCGGAATCGAGCTGGCTGCCGGTGTCGAGGTCGATATGCAGGCGCGGATGCAATTTGCGCAATTCGGGCAGGCGGGGCATCAGCCGCGCCACGGCAAACAGCGCGGGCACGCCCAGATGCAGGCGCATCACATTGCCCGCTTCCATTTGTGATTCCACCGCCGCGGCCAGTTCCTCCAGCCGCGGGCTGACGGCATTGTAAAAGGCCTGACCATCGTCGGTGAGGCGCATCGCCTGATGCTGGCGGGTGAACAGGCGCTTGCCCACGAAATCCTCGAGCGCGCCCACGCGGCGCGACAGGGCGGATGGCGAGAGGCCCAGTTCGTTGGCCGCCGCCTTGGCGCTGCCGAGGCGCACGATGCGCACAAAGGCCTCAAGCGCGCGCAGGGGGGGCATACGGCGGCTGGCGGGCATACTAGTCCTCCTCGGCAGGGTTTTGCGGCGGGTAGAGCGCCAGACGGATGACATGGCGCTCGTCGGCCTCGGTCACCTCGATGGTCCAGCCGCTGGGATGGGCGATCCGCTCGCCCACCGGCGGCACATGGCCTGCCATCACAAAGGCAAGGCCGCCCAGCGTGTCGATATCCTCTTCCACCTCGGCCAGACGCGGGTCGATCCTCGCGCCCACTTCCTCCAGCTCGACCTTGGCATCGGCATCCCACGCGCCATCGGGCAGCGCGCGTAGTAGTTCGGTGGGGGCATCGTCATGCTCGTCCTCCACCTCGCCCACGATTTCCTCGACCAGATCCTCGAAGGTGATGATCCCTTCCGTGCCGGAATATTCGTCCACCACCACGGCCAGATGCACGCGGCTGGAGCGCATATCGGCCAGCACATCGAGCGCGCCGCGCGCCGTAGGCACAAACAGGGGCTGGCGCATCAGGCGGGTCCAGTTGCCCTGCGGTTCCTCGCCCTTGGCCAGAAAGGCAAAGACATCCTTGATGAGGATCATGCCGATCACCTCGTCGAGCGTGTCGCGATAGACCGGCATGCGCGAATGGCCATGTTCGGCAAAGGCGGCCACGACCTCGGCCCAATCGGCATTATGCGGCAGGGCGATGATGTCGGAGCGCGGAATGCACATATCCGCCGCGTCGTTTTCGGAAAAATGCAGCACATTGCGCAGCATCAGCCGCTCTATCGGCGAGAGATCGCCTTGCGTGGCGGTGCTCGGCTCGCCCTCTTCCTCATGCTCGTCGATAATATCTTCGAGATGGGCGCGCAAAGACTGGTCGGCATCGCCGCTTTCGAAAAAGCGCCGTATGGTGCGCCACAGCGAGCGACTACTGTCCGGCTCTCCGGCGCCGGTTTCCGAGCTACGGCCAAGATCGGCCACGATGCATGTACTCCGCTTGCGAAAACTACAAATGATGATCGCCATATGGGTCGGCAATGCCGATCAACGCAAGGGCTTTAATTTCCAGTTCTTCCATTTTTCGCGCATCTTGCGGGGATATCTCGTGATCCAGCCCTGCCAGATGCAGCAAGCCGTGGATCAACAGGTGGCTTGCATGATCCTCAAGCGTGATGCCCTTGTCCGCCGCCTCGCGCTGGCAAGTCTCGAACGCCATCGCGATGTCGCCCAGCAATTCGGGTGGGCCGTCATCGGGCAATTCCAGCAGATCCTCGCGCGCCAGCATCGGGAAGGAGAGCACATTGGTCGGCTTGTCCTTGCCGCGCCATTCGGCGTTCAGCACCTGCACCTCGGCGTCGCTGGTCATCAGCAGGCTGGCCGAAAGACAGTCCTTGGCGATTTCTGGCGCCACGGCCGCCAGCGCACCCGCCGCCCGCGCGGCCAGCATGGCCCAGTCGGTCGTTTCGGGCCACAGGTCTTCGATATCGATGTCGAGAGTCAGCATAGGGGCGCCTGTTGTGGATTGATTTCGACATTGGCATCCCCGGGCCGCTGGGCTGGGTCTGCCAATATCGCAATGGTAAAATTCACTAGAATCAAAAAGTTCCAGTGATCCGATCCCGACATTCGAACGCAAGCCAGACGCAGGCAGTACCGCATGTCAGAATCGGACCACTAGCCCAGCGGCATGGCGATGGGGAGCATTAATTGCCTTGCGCGAGCCCGCAGCGAGGGCGGCCCCTTGGTCAAGGCGACCTCGGCCTGTGCCAGTGCCAGAGCGCGGCGCGCCGGATCCTGACCCGAGAGTGCGAACAAGGCGGTCAGCGCCTCGCATTGCACGATGCGGCTGGGGTGGGCGAGGCTGGCCTGCGCCAGCGTGAAAGCCTGCTCCAACGCGTCGCCCGCCAGCGCGAGGCGTGGCAGCATTTGCAACGCGTGCCAGCGCACTTCCTGCTGTGGATGGCCTGCCGCTTCCAACACTTGCTCTGTCAGGGGCTGAAGTATGGCGTGGCGGTTGCGGGTGGCTTTTTCGGCAGCATCGGCGGCGCGCATCCGCACCAAGGGGTCGCCATCGGCCAGCAGGGCGATCAGCGGGCCCAGCAGCGCGGGGCGGTCGATCACCGCCCGCGCCGCCGCATCGGCCCCACCCACCGAGCGGCGATCACAGCCCAGCAGGTGCCCTCGCAGATCGGCCTCCTGCATCGTTTCAGTCGATGTCCTTGCCCTCGTAGGCTTCGACGATCCGCCCGACGA
>DDES01000141.1 GCA_002336765.1 Novosphingobium sp. UBA1948
TCTTCTCCTTCGGCACCAACGACCTCACGCAAACCACGCTGGGCGTGTCGCGCGACGATGCGGCCCGCTTCCTTGGCGTCTATGTCGATCAGGGCATCTATGCCCGTGATCCCTTCGTCAGCCTTGATGTGGATGGCGTAGGGCAATTGGTAGAATTGGCCGCCGAGCGCGGACGCAAGACGCGCGGCGATCTCAAGTTGGGCATTTGTGGCGAGCATGGTGGCGATCCCGCCTCGATCGCCTTCTGCGAAAAGGTCGGGCTGGATTACGTCTCGGCCTCGCCCTTCCGCGTGCCTATTGCCCGCCTGGCGGCGGCGCAGGCCGCTCTGGGGTAAGAAAACAGGGGGCGTCGGAGCGATCCGGCGCCCTTATTTCTTCCAGCCGCTGAGCGTCAGAATCTCGAACCGCTCGGTCACGCGGCTATCCTCGGTGGCATTGTCAAAAGCTGCCAGCGCCCGCGCATAGGCGGCCTTGCCCAGCACCGGCCCGCGCTGCGCCAGCACCGCGCCACAAGCCATCGCCCGCACATCGCCTACCAGCCCCTTGAGCGAGCGGAACCGCACATCCAGCCCCCGCGTGTTCGCCACCGGATCGGCATAGCCGCAGCGCTGGAGCAATTGCGCGCCGCTGCGCACATCGACCATCGGATGCATCCGCGCCGCGGGGCGCTCTCCGTCGGCAGCCAGCATAACCGCGCGCAGCACTGGCAGCGAACCGGCCCCCATAAAGCTGGCCAGCATCAACCCACCTTGCGCCAGCGCGCGGCGTAGATGGATCAACGCGCCGGGCAAGTCATTCACCGTATCCAGCGTGCCGAGCGAGACGATCAGATCGAACCCCTCGAGAGGATAGGGCTGTTCCTCATCCAGCGCCGCGCCAACCAGCCCTGCCGGATCAGCCTCGATCACATCGGCGCCCCGCGAACGCAGCCCTGCCGCCAAGTGCCCGCTCCAGTCGCCCACCACCAAAGCCCGTTTGGGCTCGACACGCAGGAAGCCGAGGCGGTCCTCGACATCCTCGACCATATCGTCGAGCAGATAGCGGGCGGCATCCGGCCGCTGGCGCAAACCCGCAGCACGGCGGCGCACGGCAAGACGGCGGCGGGGATCGAAGATGCGGGGTGGAGCGGGGGACGGGACAGGGGGCTGGCTCATGCGCGCCTCCTGCCCGCTTGGCGCGGACGGCGCAAGAGCTTACACAAGGGCGATGACCAGCCTGAAATTGCTCGATCTGCTGTTCCCTCCGCGCTGTCCGCTGTGCGGCGCTGGGCTGGCGGGGCAGGACGGGTTGTGCGCCGATTGCTGGACGGGGCTGGCGCTGCCCGGCGAGCCTTGCTGCAACCTGTGCCACAGGCCGCTCGCCAGTGAACAGGCCTCGCACCATGCCGAAAGCCTGCGCTGCGCCGCCTGTGCCGAGCATGTCCCGCTTCATCATGGCGTCGCGGCGGCCACGATCTACAACGCAACCTCGCGCAAGCTGGTGCTGGCGCTCAAACATGGGCGACGGTTGGCCTTGGCGCCCTTTATGGCGCGGTTGATGGCGGCACGGCTCAAAGTCCACGCCGATGTGGGTGCCGATTGGCTGGTGGTGCCGGTGCCGCTGCACCGCTGGCGCCTGTGGGCGCGTGGCTTCAACCAGTCGGCCTTGCTGGCGCGGGCCGTCGCGCGGGATCATGACGGACCTTTGGTTGTCGATGCGCTGGTGCGGCGGCGGCGCACGCCGATGCTGGGCGGCATGGGGCGGCGGGAACGTGCCCGCATCCTCGACGGCGCGATTACCGTCCATCCGCGACGGCGGGCGACCCTGCGTGGCGCAAAAGTGGTATTAGTGGATGACGTCTTGACCAGCGGCGCTACCACCGATGCCTGTATGACCGCGCTCTATGCGGCGGGGGTGGAACAGGTGGTGCTGGCCTGTTTTGCGCGGGTGACGGGCGAGGCGCTGCCTTGATGGCCACAAAGCTGCCTTGATGGCCATAAAAAAGCGCCCGGAGTTTAACCCCCGGGCGCCCTCGTGACGAAACTCGCGGGTGGCGCCGGTGGCGCGGATGACGGTCGCCCCTGTACGGCCGTCACACCCAAACCCTCATCATAGTGGGCCTGCCATGAACTGGCCGCCCTTATCCCTGAACCGTGGCGCTCGAACCGGCGCTTGGGCCTTTACGATCTCCCTCAAGACCGTGAGCCTGTGTTTGACGGTTTCGGCCCAAAGATAAAGGGGCGAGGCTATCATGTGTGGATTTTCACCCTCAGTTGTGGTTATCGCGCAACATCACCGGCCAGCATGGCCCCGCCAGCACAGGATTTGTCCGACATGTCATCGCCCAGCTCGAACCATAGCGAAGAACGCGAACAGGGCAGCGCCTTCATGCCGCGCTTCGATGGCGCCGGTCTGCTCACCGCCATCGCGGTCGATTCGGCCAGCAAGGACATCCTTATGGTGGCCTTTATGGATGCCGAGGCTTTGGCCAAAACGCGGGCTTCGGGCCTTGCCCATTTCCATTCGCGCAGTCGGGGGAAACTGTGGCTGAAGGGCGAGACTTCGGGCCATTTCCTGCGCGTGGAGGAAATGCGCGTCGATTGCGATCAGGATGCACTGGTCATGTTATGCCGCCCCGAAGGGCCAGCCTGCCACACCGGCGCGCCCTCGTGTTTCTATCGCAAGCTTGAGGGCGACACGCTGGTTCGGGTTTAAAACTGGCGCGGGTTTACAAAATTTCGTCGAACAGGCTGAGCATCGCCGCCCAGCTCTGGCGGTCGGCGCTGGCATCATAGGCCAGTGCCGCCATGCCGCGCTCGTCGCTGCCCTTGTCGGTAAAGCCGTGGCGCACGCCTGAATAGCTGTGGAAGTGCCAGTTGGCGCCCACCGCATCGAGTTCCTCCCAAAGGCCCAGCACCGCCTCGCGGGTGGCCAGCGGATCGCGGTCACCATGACAGATCAGGATACGCGGGAGAATTGGCTTGTCAGCGGGGCGGGCGGTGCCGAACACGCCATGGAAGCTGACCACGGCCGCAACATCAGCCCCGTCGCGCGCCAGTTCCAGCGCGGCCTGACCGCCCATGCAATAGCCCACCACCGCCACCGGCAGACCCGCTGCTTCCGGCAGGGCACGCAAGGCGGACAGGGCGGCATGGAGACGGGTGCGATAATGCGCCACATCGGCGCGCAGCTTTTCCGCCAAGGGGCGCGATGCCTCGAAATCGGCCACCGGCTCGCCATAAAAGTCGCCGATCAGCGCCAGATAGCCTTCTGCGGCCAAGGCCTGCGCGCGACGCTCGATGACAGGGGTGACATTGGCAATGGTCGGCCAGACCAGAAAGGCGGCGCGCGGCGGGCCAGAGGGTCGGGCCAGCCAGCCGGTGAGCGCGGTGTCACGGTCGGTATAGGCGAGGGCTTCAAGCATGGTCAGGGGCCTTCTGCTCGGTGTGGAAATCATAGGCGCGGCGGATTTCAGGGAAGATCACCGCCCAGATCAGCGTGATGGCCACCGCGCCTACACCGCCCAGCACCACCGCTCCGGTCGCGCCCACCACGGCAGCGGCAAGGCCCGATTCCATCTCGCCCAATTCGTTGGAAGCGCCGATGGCGAGGCTGGAGATCGCCTGCACCCGCCCACGCATTCCGTCGGGCGTGCGCAATTGCACCAGACTGTTGCGCACGAAGACGCTGATCATGTCCGCCGCGCCCAGAATAGCCAGCATGGCCAGCGACAGATAGAAATCGCGCGAGATGCCAAACACCGCCGTTGCCACCCCGTATACCGCCACCGAGGCCAGCATGATGACGCCGACATTCTTCTGCAAGGGACGGATCGACAGCGCCACGCCAATGATCGCGGCGCCCACCGCCGGTGCGGCACGCATCTGGCCTAGCCCGCTGGCACCCACATGCAGGATGTCGCGCGCATAGACCGGCAGCAGCGCGTTGGCCCCTGCAAACAGCACCGCGAACAGGTCGAGCGTCATGCAGCCCAGCAGGAACGGATTGCCGCGAATGAAGGTGAAGCCTTCCACCACCATGCGCAGCGGATGGGTATCGCGGTTGGCGGCGTGGACCGGCAATTTACCGATAGCCAGCAGGCAGACGATGCCGATTATCAGCATAGCCGCAGCCAACGCGTAGAACAGCGGCGGTTGCCAGCCAAACAGCAGGCCAGCGCTGGCAGGGCCGAAGATCGTGCCCGCCTGCATCGCCATCGAATTCATCGCAATGGCGCGGGGCAGCAGGACAGGTGGCACAATCATCGGCGCGATAGAGGACACCGCCGGGCTGAAAAACACCCGCGCCGCGCCATGCGCCACGCCCAGGCCGAGCAGCAGCGGCAATGTCAAAGCACCGGTCCATGTCGCCAGCGCTAGCACCAGCGCCATCACCGCGTCGACGCCTATCGACAGCGCGCCAACAAGCCGCCGGTCAAAGCGGTCCGCCACCACGCCCGCCACCGGCGTCAGCAGGAACATCGGCATGAATTGTACAAAACCCAGCACGCCCAGCATGAAGGAGGCGCGCTCGACGCTCATGCCATAGTCGTTGCGAGCCAGATCGTAGAGCTGGTAGCCGATGATAACGACCATGCCCGACGAGGCGAACCATGACAGAAAACGGGTGATCCAGAACAGACGGAAGTCGAGAATCTGGATGGGGGAGGTTTGGTCAGTCACCCCGCCGCTTTGACAGGCGCCAGCGCGCTTGCCAAGCAAGGAGTGGCTGCGGCGTGAAAACCGGAGCTATCAGCGCTCTGACCGCAGACGCGGATTGGGCTGTAGCGCTGTCATCATCGCGGTGAAATCGTCGAGACGGATGATACGCTCAAACTGGAATCCGGCGCGGTCGCCTGTGTTCCAGATAAGATGGGCCTCGATGCGGCCCGCCACGGGCAGGCGAATGGTGATTCGCTCGCCGCGCCCCAGATCGAGCACATTGCTTACCATAAAGCCATGCGCCGAAATATTGGCAACATCGACCATGATCTCGCCCAGCCGACGGTGTTCGGCAGCCACCCGGAAATGCACGGGATGGCGCGCCGAACGGCGCAATTCGGTAACCGAAAGCTGCGCGCCAGATGCCATAGTCATGATTCCCTTGGTTTATTGTTCCGAGGGAAGGACTTTAGACCCGAATGGCGAAAAAACCGTAAAACCGGCACTCCTTTGCCGCCCTTGTCAAAGCAGGCGGCAAGTTTACGCCGGTTTAAGCACGCCGTGTTTCTTCTTGCCCGAGGAAATGCGGATTTCGCCATTCAACAGGCTGATGCGATGGTTCTCGTCGCTCACGCTCTCGCCATCGATCCGCGCGCCGCCTCCGGCGACAAGGCGCTTGGCCTCGCCACGACTGGCCGCGAAACCGATCCCGACCAGCGCATCGATGAGCGTGCAACCCTCGGCGGGCACCGACCACACCGGCAAATCCGCCCCCACGCCGCCAGCGGCAAAGGTCGCGCTGGCGGTTGCCTCGGCGGCGGCGGCGGCCTCGTCACCGCGCACCAGTTTCGTCACCTCGTTGGCCAGCACTACCTTGGCGGCATTGATCTCGCTGCCTTCGAGCGCTTCGAGGCGGGCGATCTCGTCGAGCGGCAGATCGGTGAACAGTTTGAGGAAGCGGCCTACATCGCGGTCGTCCACATTGCGCCAATATTGCCAGAAATCGTAGTTACCCAGCATATCCTCGTTGAGCCACACCGCGCCATTGACACTCTTGCCCATTTTCGCGCCGTCGGCGGTGGTCAGCAAAGGCGTGGTAAGGCCGAACAGTTCGATCCCGTTCATGCGGCGGGTCAGTTCGATGCCGTTGATGATATTGCCCCACTGGTCCGACCCGCCAAGCTGGAGGCGGCAGCCATGGCGCAGCGCGAGTTCACGGAAATCATAGGCCTGCAGGATCATATAGTTGAATTCGAGGAAGGTGAGCGGCTGTTCGCGATCAAGGCGCAGCTTGACCGAATCGAAGGTCAGCATACGGTTGACCGTGAAATGCGGGCCGACATTGCGCAGCAGGTCGATATAGCCCAACTCGTCCAGCCAATCGGCATTGTTGACCATCACCGCGCCGGTGGCGCTGTCGTCAAAGCGCAGCAGGCGGTGGAACACCTTGCCGATGCCCTGAATGTTCGAGGCGATCATCTCCTCGGTCAACAGCTTGCGCGATTCGTCCTTGCCGCTGGGGTCGCCCACCTTGGTGGTGCCACCGCCCATCAGCGCGATGGGCTTGTGCCCCGCCTGTTGCAAGCGACGCAGCAGCATGACCGAGGCGAGATTGCCGACATGCAGGCTCGAGGCCGTCGCGTCATAGCCATTATAAGCCACCACAATCTCTTTCAGCGCAAGAGCATCAAGGCCCTCGGCATCAGTCAACTGGTGGATATGGCCCCGTTCGGCGAGATGGCGCAGCAGGTCGGACTTGTATTCGGTCATAAATGCCTCTTCATGGAGCGCGCCGCCTAGCATGGAGAATCGCGTTTGGGAACTTTCTCGCTGCATTGCCATCCCAAGACGCCCGCGCTGGACTTGCGGGCGATCACGGTGGACTGGCGCGTAGGCACCGATACGCTTGAGCTGACCTATCGGCTGGAAGGGGCGGGGCGACTGGTGCTTCCCGCAACCGCCACGCCGGAGCGCAAGGACGAGCTCTGGAAGACCACCTGTTTCGAGCTGTTTCTGGGGCAGGTGGGCAGCGCCTATCAGGAATTCAACTTCTCGCCTTCGTCACGCTGGGCCTCCTATGCCTTCAGCGATTACCGCAAGGACGGGCATGATGCCGCGCTGGCTGCGCCGCCGGTGATTGCGATGGAAGGCAGCGCCTGCCGCGTCCGCCTGCCGCAAGCGGTGTTGGCGGGGGTATCCTGCGCGGGGCTGACGGCCGTGATCGAGGAACAGGGTGGACACATTTCCTATTGGGCGCTGGCCCACGGGGATCGCCCTGATTTCCACAGGCGCTCTTGCTTCACGCTGGCGATTGGGGCAGCGGAAGGCGCATGACTGTTCTCTTCGGTATCGATCGGCTCCTGTCCGACCCCGCCCTGCGCGCGCCGCTCAAGGGCAAGCGCATCTCGCTGGTGGCGCACCCCGCTTCGGTCACGCTGGATCTGGTGCACAGCCTTGATGCGCTGGCGGCCTGTCCCGACATCACGCTGACGTCGGCTTTCGGCCCACAGCACGGGCTGAAGGGTGATAAGCAGGACAATATGGTCGAGACCGAGGACGAACTGGACGCCACGCTCGGCATCCCGATCTTCAGCCTTTATGGCGAGGTGCGCCGTCCGACGCCCGCAATGATGGACACCGCCGATGTGTTCCTGTTCGACCTTCAGGATCTGGGCTGCCGCATCTACACTTTCGTGACCACGCTGCTCTATCTGCTCGAGGCCGCCTCGGGCACGGGCAAGGCGGTGTGGGTGCTCGACCGTCCCAATCCGGCGGGACGTCCGGTGGAAGGCACCACCTTGCTGCCGGGGCAGGAGAGCTTTGTCGGCGCTGGCCCGATGCCGATGCGCCACGGGCTGACGCTGGGCGAAATGGGCCATTGGTTTATCGCGCATTTCGGGCTGGATGTGGATTACCGCGTCATCACCATGCAGGGCTGGGAGCCGGAAGGCGCAGGCTTCGGTTGGCCCGAGAGCCGCATCTGGATCAACCCTTCGCCCAATGCCGCCAATCTCAATATGGCACGCGCCTATGCCGGCACCGTGATGATCGAGGGCGCAACGGTTTCGGAAGGGCGCGGCACCACACGGCCTTTGGAAGTGTTGTTCGGCGCCCCTGATGTGGACGCGAAGGCGGTGCTGGACGAGATGCGTACCTTTGCCCCCGAATGGTTGGCTGGTTGTGCGCTACGCGAATGCTGGTTCACGCCTACGTTCCACAAACATGCGGGCACCTTGTGCAGCGCGCTGATGGTCCATGCCGAGGGCGGGTTTTACGACCATCGCACCTTCCGCCCGTGGCGGTTGCAGGCGCTGGCNNACCCGCTGTGGCGCGACTTTCCCTATGAGTATGAGTTCGAGCGGCTCGCCATCGATGTGATCAATGGCGGACCGGCCCTGCGTGAATGGGTCGACAATCCAGCCAGCACCGCTGCCGATCTTGAGCGGATCGCCGCGACTGACGAAGCGGTCTGGATCGCCACCAGCATGCCACACCGCCTCTATCGCTAGGCCCTTGAAGCGTCGTCCCGAAGCGGGACTGCGCACAGGGTTAACAGTATGGCCTGCGCGGGCATGGTGGCTTTATTCTCCGCCATCCAACCTTCTTGCGCCCAATGCAGGGCGGGGAGCACGGCGATGAGCGCATGCAATTGTTGCGGGTGTGAGGACCATACACCCGTGTTCGAAATCAACGGCTACCATCTGGTGCAATGCACCGAGTGTCATCTCGCCTTTGTGGCCAACCCGCCCGAAGCAGAAGAAATGACACGGCTCTATTCGGCCAGCGGCAATGATTACCACGCTGCGCTGCATGATCCCGACAGTCCGCAATCGCGCCGCATCGCGCGGATCGCGGCGGGGCATATGGGCTTTGTGCAGTCCATCGCCCGAGGCGGACGACTGGTCGATGTCGGCTGTTCCACCGGCGCCTTTCTGGCGCAGGCACGCCGGGCGGGTTTTGATTGCTCTGGCGTGGAGTTTTCCCGCGATTCCGCCAGTTTTGCTGCCAGGAGTACCGGCCTGCCGATTGAACAGGGCTCGATCCACGACAGCCGTCTGGACGCGGGCAGTTGCGATATGCTGACCATGTTCGATGTGATCGAGCATGTGCCCGACCCCGCCAGCGATCTGGAGGCCGCATGGCGCCTGTTGCGCCCGGGTGGCTGGCTGGTGCTCTCGACCCCCAATATCGATGGCCTGTTTCCCCGGCTGTCGCAGGGTCTGGCGCGCACGCTTAACTACTGGCCGCACCCCGAGCCGCCCTACCATCTCTACCAGTTCTCGGTGCGGACCTTGACCGCGATGCTGGAAAAGGCGGGCTTCGAGGCGGTGCGGGTTCAGCATGACCGCATCGATCTGGCCTATAGTTTCGGGGCGCCCGCCACGCTGATGCGCATGCCCAAGCGCCTTGCCTATGCCGCCGCCTTTGCGCCGCTCGCGCTGATCGGGCCGCTGGTGGGGCAGGGCGACTGTTTCTATCTCGCCGCGCGCAAACCGACACAAACGCAGCGACAGGTCGCTTAGGAAGCCGGCGGCGGGGCCGGTGGCTGGCGCGGATGCTGTTCGAGCGTCGGGTCAATCACCGCCCAGTCCGGCGCGTCATCGGTCCAGATCACCATCTGCGGACGCAGATCGTTGGGCTGGTCCAGCATACCCAACCGCACCACGGTGAAATGCGGGCGCGCCGAGGATTTGGCCATCACCGGCGTGCCGCAAGCGGGGCAGAACGAGCGGGTCAGCGTGTTGCCGCTGGCAGCGACATAGCTGCTGGTGGCCAGATCGCCGGTGATCGTGCAGGCATCGGTGGGGAACAGCGCGTTATGCGTTGCGCCACCGCCTGCCACCTGCTGGCACTGGCGGCACCAGCATTGGCGCACGGCCACTGCACCGGCTTCGACAGAAACTTTCACCGCGCCGCATTGGCATTGGCCTTGGTACATCGCCTTGGGCATTGCCTTGCTCCTCTCAGCTCTTGCCTTCAATCTTGTCCGCCCGGATGGCGCGCCGGATCTGCTCGGCCTTGGCCGGATCGCTCTTGGCGATATGACCCAGCATGGCCTCAATCACCGCCTGCTCGGCCCGCTTTTCTCCCGCAGGTGTCGTATAATTGGTCCACTTGCGGTCGATTTCGAGCTTCTCGGGATTAAAGCCCGTCACCTTGCGGCCCAAGGGGGAATAGATAAAGCCCGCGATCTTGGCCTTTTGCCGCAGGCTGAGGCTATCGGCCGCCTGCTGCGCCATGGTCGCGCGATCTTTCAGAATATCCTGCGTCGAGGTATTCTGCCCTTTCACCAGCGTTTTCGCCTCTTCCTTGAAGGAGAAATTGCTGCGCATCTGGCCCAGAAAAACCTGCGTGTCGGCATCGGTTAGAAAGGCCAGATAGGTGCGCGCCTCGCTCTCGTTCAGTCGGGCAAGGTAAAAGCGCTCATAGTCGGCAACCGCCAAGGGGTGGACCTCGGCTGCCGCCCGCGCCATTTCGCGGCGCGATACGTCGAAAATCACCGCCCGCAATCCGGGATAGCTGCGATCCATTTCGACCAATGGGGGGCTTTGCGCGAACATGGCGGTCACCGCGGCCTCCGCCGCACGATCGTACATGGCGGGATCGGCTTTCATCACCTGCTCGGCGATCTGGTGGCAGGTGGCCTGCAACGCGGGCGAGGGCGCCACGGTCAGAGCATGCGCCGCAGGCGCAGAAAGCACCGGCATCGCGGCCAGCAGCGCGAAAGCGATCTTGAGGTCACGCATCGATCATCTCCGGATCAATATCGGCGGCGCGGTTCTGTATAAAGGCAAAGCGCTGAGCCGGATCGCGGCCCATCAACCGGTCCACCAGATCCTTCACCGCCGCGCGGCCCTCATATTCCTGCGGCAAGGTGATGCGCACAAGGCTGCGCTTGGCCGGATCCATCGTGGTCTCGCGCAATTGCTGCGGGTTCATCTCGCCAAGGCCCTTAAACCGGCCCACTTCCACCTTCTTTCCCTTGAAGCGCGTCGCTTCCAGTTCGGCGCGATGCGCGTCGTCGCGGGCATAGGCGCTCTCCTTGCCCGCCGTCAGGCGGTAGAGCGGCGGCTGGGCCAGATAAATATGCCCGCGCCGCACCACCTCGGCCATCTCCTGAAAGAAGAAGGTCATCAGCAGCGTGGCGATATGCGCGCCATCGACATCCGCGTCGGTCATGATGATGATGCGATCATAGCGCAAATTGTCGGGGTTGCAGTCCTTGCGGCTGCCACAGCCCATCGCCAGCAACAGATCGGCGATTTCGGAATTGGCGCGGATTTTGTCGAGGCTGGCGCTGGCCACGTTCAGGATCTTGCCGCGGATGGGCAGGATCGCCTGCGTCTTGCGATCGCGGGCCTGTTTGGCACTGCCGCCCGCCGAATCGCCTTCCACAATGAACAATTCCGTCTCGCCGTCGCCCTCGCCGCTGCAATCGGTCAGCTTGCCCGGCAGGCGCAGCTTGCGGGCATTGGTGGCGGTCTTGCGTTTGACCTCGCGCTCCGCCTTCCTGCGAAGCCTCTCGTCCATCCGCTCCATCACATGGCCCAGCAACGCCTTGCCGCGCTCCATATTGTCGGTCAGGAAATGGTCGAAATGGTCGCGGATGGCGTTTTCCACCAGACGCGCGGCCTCGGGGCTGGTCAGGCGGTCCTTGGTCTGGCTCTGGAATTGCGGATCGCGGATGAAGACGCTGAGCATCGCCTCGCAGCCCACTACCACATCCTCGGGCGCGATGTCCTTGGCCTTCTTGTTGCCCACCAGATCGGCAAAGGCCCGCAACCCTTTGGTCAGCGCCGCACGCAGGCCTTGTTCATGCGTGCCGCCATCGGGCGTGGGGATCGTGTTGCAGTAATAGGAATAGGCCCCCTCCGACCACAAGGGCCAGGCGATGGCCCATTCCACGCGGCCTTGCTGCATGCCGCCTTCGCCCGCCGGAAAATCCTGCGTGCCGGAAAAGGCCTGCGTGGTGACGCATTCGCGGCTGCCGATCTGTTCGGCCAGATGATCGGCCAAACCGCCGGGGAACTGGAACGTGGCCTCTGCCGGCACATCGTCCGTGGCGAGAGACGGCGCGCATTTCCAGCGGATTTCGACACCGGCAAACAGATAGGCCTTGGAACGCACCAGCTTGAACAGGCGGGCGGGTTTGAATTTGGCATCGGCACCGAAGATTTCGGGATCAGGTGTGAACTGCACCGAAGTCCCGCGCCGGTTGGGCGCCGCGCCGATTTTCTGGATCGGCCCCAACGTCACCCCGCGCGAGAACTCCTGCGCATAGAGTTGCTTGTTGAGTGCCACCTCTACGCGGGTCAACGTCGAAAGCGCGTTGACCACGCTAATACCCACGCCATGCAGACCGCCGCTGGTGGCATAGGCCTTGCCGGAAAACTTGCCGCCCGAGTGCAGCGTGGAGAGAATGACCTCCAGCGCCGATTTGCCCGGATATTTCGGATGCTCGTCCACCGGAATACCGCGGCCATTGTCGGTGATGGTGATTGTGTTTCCTTCGGCCAGCATCACCTCGATACGGTTGGCATGGCCTGCCACCGCCTCGTCCATCGCATTGTCGAGTACTTCGGCAGCGAGGTGGTGCAGCGCGCGTTCGTCGGTGCCGCCGATATACATGCCGGGGCGGCGGCGGACGGGTTCCAGCCCTTCGAGAACCTCGATGGCCGAGGCGTCATAGGCTTGACCATCAGCGCCTTGGGGATTTTCAAACAGATCGTCGGACATGACCGCACCCTAGCCGCCCCGGACTCGCGCGCGCAAGCCGGTCAGCGCCGCTTTTCGGGGAAAAGCCGGAGGATCAGGGTGTGTCGAAACGGATCGGCGCGGTGGAAACCACCGTGATCGCGCCGCCGCGTGCCTCGCGCACTTCCAGTGCCCGCTCGATGGCCTGCGCCGTGTTGAAGCGGAATATGCCGTCAATGCCCAGAAAACCGCCCTTGTCGAACAGGCGCTGGGTCGGGAAGGGCGATCCCACCTGCCATTCGCGGGTGATGCGCAGCGTAAGCAGCACGCTATCGTAGCCCAGCGTGGCAAGCCGGTAGGGCGGGGCGCCGAAACGCGTCTGATAGCTGGTTGAAAAGCGCCCGAAACGCTGGTCCGACAGCGAGGCGAACCATGCGCCATTGAGCGCCGCCGTCTGCGCCACCAAAGGCTCGCCGATCCACAATTCAGTGCCCAGAATGCGCAACTTGGGCTGGCCCGCCTTGAGCATGGGCGCGGCGCGGGCCGCCACGGCGGCCGTATCGGCTATCAGCACCGCATCATAGGCCCCGCGCGCCTTCAGGCGCTTGACCGCATTGGCCACTGCGCCATCGGTGCGGTCATAGCTTTCCATGCCCACCAATTGCCCGCCAGACGCACGCACCGTGGCGATCATCGCCTTGCCCGCCCTTTCGCCATAATCGCCAAGCGGGATCAGCGCGGCAAAGCGCTGCACACCTTGCAGCCGTGCGAAACGCACCACGCGGTTGATTGACTGCGCCGGAATAGTGCCCATCACAAACACATTGCCGCCCGCAACATTCTCGTCGCCGGTGTAGGAGATGACCGGAACCCGGGCCGAACGCGCCGTCTGCGCCACGGCCAGCGCATCCTCGCCCAGCAAAGGTCCAAGGATGAGCCTGTTGCCATCGGCAACCGCCCGCGCCGCCGCAGCAGGCGCGCCCAGCGAGGTGTCATAGGTGGTGATGCGCAGCGTTGTCGCATTGGTGTCGAGCAGCGCCATCGTGGTGGCATTGGCCACCGCCTGTCCCGCCGCGCCATGCGTACCCGACAAAGGCACCAGCAGCGCCACACGATGCCGCCCCTCGTCCGCCGGCAAAGGCGCGGGGGCAGGCGTGGGCGGATTGTCCTCGGGCGCCTTGGGCACCACAGCGCAGGCCGCCAGCGTGGCCGCCATGGCAACCGCCAAAGCCTGACGCATCCAGCGAGTGGCAGAATTGACCCTTTGCGCAATCATGGCTTGTCTCGTCCCGCATGGCTGGTCCAAGAGGGGATATGACGCAGAATGACGCCACGCCCGAAGCGACCCAGACCCTATCCGCAGGGCTTTACATCGTAGCCACCCCGATTGGCAATCTTGGTGATATAAGTTTGCGGGCAATCAATGTGTTGCGTTCTGTGGATGCGGTGGCCTGCGAGGATACGCGGGTGACCGGCAAATTGTTGCAGCATCTGGGGCTCAAACAACGTCTGATCCGTTACGACGACCATGCCGATGAACGCGCGCGCGAAGGCCTTCTCGCGTTGATGGCGGAGCAGCCCGTGGCGCTGGTGTCGGATGCGGGGACGCCGCTGGTGTCCGATCCGGGCTATCGTCTGGTGCGCGAGGCGCGCGAGCGCGGCATTGCCGTCACCTCGATCCCCGGCCCCAGCGCGGCGATTGTCGGAATTACCCTGTCGGGCCTGCCATCAGACCGGTTTATGTTCTGCGGTTTTCTGCCCAACAAGGCCAAGGCGCGTGGTGATGTTCTGGCCGAACTGGCGGGGGTTCCGGCGACGTTGGTGTTTTACGAGACAGCGCCGCGCCTGCTGGATTCGCTGGAGGCTATCGGCACCGTTTTGGCAGGGCGCGAGGTGGCCGTGGCGCGTGAACTCACCAAGTTTTACGAGGAATGCCGCAGCGGTACGCCAGAGGAGCTGATCGCTCATTACACCGCCCACCCGCCGCGTGGCGAGATCGTGCTGATGGTTGGGCCTCCGGTTGCAAAACAGGCCAGCATGGATGATGCCGAAGCAATGCTGCGCGCCGAATTGGTGCATGCAAAGGCCAGTCAGGCCGCCGCCGCCGTAGCCAAGGCGACAGGGCTGGATCGTAAGGAACTCTACGCCTTGGCGATGACGTTGAAATGACTTGGCTGCACCAAGCCAACCGCATGGCCGCCGAGGCACGCGGACGACACGGGGAAAAGCTGGCCTGCGACTGGCTGCGCGAGCAGGGCTTCGAGATTCTAGCCCAGCGCGTTAAAACTCCGCGTGGCGAGGTGGATATCATCGCACGACAAGAAGGCATCACCGTGTTTGTCGAAGTGAAATGGCGCGCCAAGGCCGCCGATCTCGATTTCGCGATAGACCAGCGCCGCCTGACCCGCGTGGCGCGGGCCGCCGAAGTGCTCGCGCCCACCTATGTGAAAGCTGGCGATGATATGAGGATAGATATTCTCCTGCTTGCGCCCGAGGCTCCAGTGCGCCACATCGCCAACGCGTGGATGCCGTTATAGGCTCCCTTGGAGTAAGCTGATGCCCCTTCGTATTGCCGTCCAGATGGACCCGCTGGCCACGATCAATGTCGCTGGCGATTCCTCCTTCGCCCTGATGCTGTCGGGGCAGGCGCGGGGGCATGTGTTCTACCACTATCTGGCCGGTGATCTGACGTGGGAGGACGGGCGCCTGTATACGATGGCCACGCCCGTCACCGTGCGCCGCCCCGAGACTGGCGAGGCGGGGGGTAGCCATTTTACTGCGGGCGAGCCGGTGCTGCTCGATCTTGGACGCGATATTGATGTGGTGCTGATGCGGCAGGATCCGCCGTTTGATCTGGGCTATATCACCGCCGCGCATCTGCTGGAAAAGCTGGCGGGCGAGACGCTGGTGGTCAACGATCCCGCCTCGGTCCGCAATGCGCCGGAGAAGGTGTGGGTGCTCGATTTCGCGCGCTTTATGCCGCCCACGATGGTGACGCGCTCGCTGGGCGCCACGCGCAGGTTCATGGAAAAGCATGGCGACATCGTCATCAAGCCGCTGCATGGCAATGGCGGCAAGGCGGTGTTCCGCGTGCCCGCCAGCGGCGACAATCTGGGCGCGCTGATCGAGGTCTTCAACAATATGTGGGTCGAGCCGTTCATGGTGCAGGCCTTCCTTCCCAACGTGGCCAAGGGCGACAAGCGCATCGTGCTGGTAGATGGCGAGATTGCCGGCGCCATCAACCGCCGTCCGGGCGAGGGCGAGTTCCGCTCCAACCTTGCCGTAGGGGGCAGCGCGGAGGCGACGCAGCTGACCGAACGCGAGAAGGAAATCTGCGAAGCGCTCGGGCCGGAACTGCGCGCGCGGGGCCTTGTGTTTGTGGGTATTGATGTGATCGGCGGCGAATATCTGACGGAAATCAACGTCACCAGCCCGACCGGCATCGTCGCCATCGACCGTTTCAACGGCACCGACACCTCCGCCATGATCTGGAACGCCATCGAACGCCGCCACGCCCTGCTGTGACTGGGCTGTGACAAGCGCGCGTCCGGTCCGGCTGGACCAGCTTACAAGCCTGCGGTTCTTCGCGGCGCTGGCGGTGCTGGCTTCGCATCTCTGGCCGCTGGCCGAGTTTCCCAACCCGCTGCAACCGCTGGCGCGCACCCTTTTTCACGAGGGTTATGCGGGCGTGTCCTTCTTCTTCATGCTGTCGGGCTATATTCTGGCGCATACCTATCAGGACAAACTGGCCAGTGGCGCGATCAGCCGCCGCAAATACTGGGCTTTGCGCATGGTGCGCATTGTGCCGCTGCACTGGCTGGTGGGCGTCCCGCTGGGGATTTGGGCGCTCGTGCAGGGCGGGGCGGCGATGGTGCCGAAGGTGGCGGTCAATCTGGCGCTGCTTCAGGCATGGGTACCCGATCCCGACTGGTATTTCACGGTCAACGAGCCGAGTTGGAGCCTGTCGGACGAGGCGTTTTTCTACACCTGCTTTGCCGCGCTGGCCTTTTGCTCGGCGCCGCGGCTGGGGCTGGTGGCTGGCGGCTTGCTGGCGATCAATGTGGCTGTGGTACTGTGGCAATCAAGCGCGGGGCAGGGGGCGATCATCGTGGAGGACCGCAACACGCTGACCCATTGGTTGACCTATATCGCGCCCCCTGCGCGTCTGCTGGATTTCGTGGTGGGAATGCTGGTTTACCGCCTGCCGCGCCACGGTGGCGGGACGAGGGTGGAACTGGGCGTGGTGACGCTGCTGCTGGGCGCGATGGTGGCCTATCCGCTGCTGGGGCTGCCCGATGTGTGGCGTATGCAACTGGCTTATCTGCCGCTGATGGCGCTGGTGATCTGGGCTTTCGGTCTGGGCGGCGGCGCCTTGTCGCAAGGCCTCGCACAGAGCCGGTCGCTGGTGCTTTTGGGGGACGCATCCTTCGCGCTTTATCTGGTCCACCTGCCCATCGTGCATGGCGGGCTGGCGGTGCAGGAGTGGATGGATGAGCGCGCTTTGCCGTGGCTGGTCTGGGCGGGTCTGGTCAGCCTTGTGGCGGTCGCGCTGTCGGTGGCGGTGTTCCTGTGGGTGGAGACGCCTGTGCTGAAGCGCTTGCGGCGCGTGATCGAGGCGCGCGTTGCTTAACCTTGCTCGCGCGGGTGGGCGTTACGGTACACATCGAGCAAAACCGCGGCATCCACCTTGGTGTATATCTGGGTGGAGGACAGGCTGGCATGGCCAAGCAATTCCTGAAGGCTGCGCAGATCCGCCCCCGCGCCCAGCAGATGCGTGGCAAAGGAATGGCGCAGCGCATGGGGCGTGGCGCTTTCGGGCAGGCCAAGCATGGTTCGCGCCCGCGCCACAGCCTTTTGCACCATGCCTTGCGACAAAGGACCGCCCTTGGCCCCGCGAAACAGCGGATCCCCGACAGCCATCGGCCACGGGCAAGCTGCCACATAGGCGGCCACCGCAGCCCTCACCACCGGCAGGATCGCCACCACGCGCTGCTTTCCCCCCTTGCCGGTGATGGTCAGCCGATCAGCGAAGGGCCAGTCGGCGCCGGTGAGTGACAGCCCCTCGGCAATGCGCAGACCCGCGCCATAGAGCA
>DDES01000242.1:0-5126 GCA_002336765.1 Novosphingobium sp. UBA1948
GAATTCGGCATCATCCTGCTGCTGTTCACCGTCGGGCTGGAACTGTCGTTCGATCGCCTCTGGGCGATGCGGCGGCAGGTGTTCGGTTTGGGCGCGCTGGAACTGATCCTCTCGGCGCTGGTGATGGGCTTTACGCTCGCCTTCATGGGCGAAGGCGCGGGCGGTGCGATCGGATTGGGGCTGGCGCTGGCCATGTCCTCCACGGCGCTGGTGCTGCCCATCGCTGGCGCGCATACGCCGGTGGGCCGCGCGGCGCTGGCGATGCTGCTGTTCGAGGATTTGGCGCTGGTGCCGATCATCTTCCTGCTGGGTGCTTTGGCGCCCCATGCGGCGGGCGGAGGCCTCGCGGAAATGGGGCATACGCTGCTCTATGGCGGACTGGTGGTGCTGGCGCTGCTGGTCGCCGGTCGCTGGCTGCTACCGCCCTTGTTTGCGCAAGCCGCACGCACCAAGAGCCCCGAACTGTTCCTCTCGGCCAGTCTGCTGGTGGTGATCGTGGCGGCGCTGGCCACGGCGGGCGTCGGCCTGTCGCCCATCGTCGGCGCGCTGATCGCGGGCCTGCAGATCGCGGAAACCGAATATCACACCGAGGTCGAAGGCATTATCGAGCCGTTCAAGGGGCTGGCTCTGGGCGTGTTCCTTATCACCATCGGCATGAGCATCGACCTGACGATGGTGGCCCAGCATTGGTTCTCCATTCTGGCGGCAACCGTAGCGGTGGTGGCGGTCAAGGCCAGCGTGACCGGCGTGGTGCTGCGCCTGATGGGGGCGCGCGCAGGTCTGGCGACAGAGGCGGGCATCCTGATGTCCAGCCCTTCGGAAACCACGCTGATCGTGATGACTGCCGCCAGCAGCGCCGCGCTGATCCAGCCTTCCACCGCGCAATTCTGGCAGATCGTCACCGCGCTGGGCCTCACCGTAACCCCGCTGCTGGCATGGCTGGGGCGGCGCGTCGCACGACGGGTGGATGCCAGCGGGATTGCCGCAACTGTGGATCATGGCGAGGCGCCACGCACCATCATCATCGGCTTTGGCCGCGTGGGACGGCTGGTGGCCGACATGCTCAAGGTGCATGACAAGCCCTATATCGGCATCGACGCCGACCCCGACCTCATTTCGGACGCGGCGAAATCCGGCTATTCGGCGCTGTTTGGTGATGCGAGTTCCGCCCATGTGCTGGCACGGTTGGGCGTCGATCATGCCAATTGCGTGATCCTCACCATGGACGAGCCGCGCATGGCGCAGCGTCTGGTCAAACGGCTGCGCGCCGCCCATCCCGACCTGCCGATTCTAGCGCGCGCGCGCGATTCAGTCCATGCGGCGGCGCTCTATCGCGCGGGGGCAACGCAGGCGGTGCCCGAAGCGCTGGAAGCCACCTTGCAGCTTTCGGAATCGGTGCTGGTGCAACTGGGCGTGCCGATGGGCTTCGTCATCGCCTCGATCCACGAAAAGCGCGACGAATTCCGCGAGATGATCATGGAAGAAGGGGGCCTCAGCGAAAAGCCCAAGCTCAAGAGTTCGACCCTGCGGGATAGGACGGGCTGAAGAAGCACTGAATTACTCTGACGGCGGCTTGCTTGACGCTGCCGCTTGCGGTCACCCTGCTAGCAGATAATCCGCTGCGCTCTGTACGATGGCGGGATCGTGCCAAAGCCGCCACGCTACTGTTGGTGTATCCGTGGGGAGAGCCTTATGCTCATAACGCGCGCTACCGCACCGTTCTGTAAAGCGTTGCATATGATCACAGCCCAGCCTTCATCCGCTCTGATCCTTCGCGCCGCTTTGTCGGGGTATGGAAAGATGTTTCGAAGCTTCGCGCTTTCACAATAGCGCGACAACAATGCCTTCGCCACACATGCCCGAAAGCACCCGTGACGAAACTTGGCTGACCATGCCAGACATCCTGCACAAGGCCATCCCGCACACGCCGCATTCAGGCGATGGGCGCCTGTCTCATCCAGCCTTCTGGCAGACCAGCTTCATTGGGCGCCGCAGCTCCTTCAGGGGATTATACGGCCATATGACCAGTCTGACCATGAAATCGTGGTCGACCGCGTTCTGTCGGCAAGAGCGCTATCTCCTGCCCCGACAGACGCAAGCGCCTCTCCCCAGCCTATGCCGCGCCAATCACCGTCTTCGCCGCCGCGATAGCATCAGCGGCCTTGGCACCATCCGGCCCGCCACCTTGCGCCATATCTGGGCGGCCACCACCGCCCTTGCCGCCCAGCGCTTCGACGCCCGCGCGGACCAAATCCACCGCGCTCACCTTGCCGACCAGATCCTCGGTCACCGCCGCGGCGATGCTGGCCTTGCCTTCGTTCACGGCCACGATCACCGCCACGCCGCTGCCCATGCGCTGCTTGGCCTGATCCAGCAACCCGCGCAATTCCTTGGCGTCCAGCCCATCGATCACCTGACCGCTGAAGGTGACGCCATTGACCGTTTCGTCCGCAGTCTGCGCCGCAGCGCCGCCACCGCCGAGTGCCAAAGCCTTCTTGGCCTCGGCGAGTTCACGCTCGAGTTTCTTGCGCTCGTCCAGCAAGGCGGAAACGCGGCCCACCACCTCGTCGGGCGTGGCGCGCAAGACGCCGGCCGCTGCCTTCAACTGCTCCTCGCGGGTCACGAACCATTGGCGCGCGCCCTCGCCCGTCAACGCTTCGATGCGGCGCACGCCGGAGGACACTGCGCTCTCGCTCACAATGCGGAACACGCCGATGTCGCCCAGCGCCCGCACATGGGTACCGCCGCAAAGTTCGACTGAATAGGGCTTACCCGCGCCCGTGCTACCCATGCTGAGCACGCGCACTTCCTCGCCATATTTCTCGCCAAACAGCGCCATCGCGCCCGCCTCGATTGCATCCTCGGGACTCATCAACCGGGTCGAAACCGCCTCGTTGCCGCGAATCTCGGCATTCACCTCGGCCTCGACCGCGGCAATATCCTCTGCCGTCAGGCCGGTCGGCTGCGAAAAGTCGAAACGCAGACGATCAGGCGCGACATTCGAGCCCTTCTGCGTAACATGCCCGCCCAGACGGTTGCGCAACGCGGCATGCAGCAAGTGCGTCGCCGAATGGTTGGCGCGGATCGCGTCGCGCCGCGCGACATCAATCGCCAGTGCCACCGCATCGCCCACCTTGATACTGCCCGCCTCGACCACGCCTTGATGCGCATGCAGGCGCCCGAGCGGCTTGGAGGTGTCGGTAACGGCAATCTTCAGGCCATCTGCGCCGGAAATCAGGCCCGCATCGCCCATCTGGCCGCCCGATTCGCCATAAAACGGCGTCTGGTTGGTCAGGACGGTCACGCTATCGCCAGCGTTCGCCCCATCCACTTCCTTGCCATCTTTCACGATGGCCACCACCTGCGCCTCACCCGTGGTGCTGGTGTAACCGGTGAACTCGGTCGCGCCCACGCGCTCGGCAATGTCGAACCACACTTCGCCAGCAGCCGCCTCGCCGCTGCCCTTCCACGCGGCGCGCGCAGCCGCCTTTTGCTGGGCCATCGCGGCGTCGAAACCATCCTTGTCCACCGCGATACCACGCGAACGCAGCGCGTCCTCGGTCAGGTCATAGGGGAAACCATAGGTATCATAGAGGCGGAAGGCCGTCTCGCCCGCCAGCGTGCCACCCTCGCCCAGTCCGGCGGTCGCCTCGTCAAGCAGCTTCAGCCCCTTGTCGAGCGTCTGGCGGAACTTGGTTTCCTCGCGCTCCAGCACTTCCTGAATGAGCGCCTGCGCACGGCCCAGTTCGGGATAGGCAGCGCCCATTTCCGTCACCAGCGCGGGCACCAGGCGGTGCATCAACGGTTGTTTGGCGCCCAGAAGATGAGCATGGCGCATCGCGCGGCGCATGATGCGACGCAGCACATAACCGCGCCCCTCGTTCGACGGCAGCACGCCATCGGCCAGCAGGAAGCTGGTCGAGCGCAGATGGTCGGCAATCACGCGATGGCTGGCGCGGCTGTCACCCTCGGCGCGCACGCCGGTCAGGCTTTCGCTCGCCGCGATCAACGCTTTAAACGTGTCGATATCGTAATTGTCATGCTCACCCTGCATCACAGCGGCGATGCGTTCCAGCCCCATGCCGGTGTCGATACTCGGCTTGGGCAGGCTGAGGCGCGTGCCATCGGCCTGCTGCTCGAACTGCATGAACACAAGATTCCAGATCTCGATGAAACGGTCGCCATCTTCCTCCGGCGATCCGGGAGGACCGCCCCAGATATGGTCGCCGTGGTCAAAAAAGATTTCCGAGCATGGACCGCAAGGACCGGTATCGCCCATCGACCAGAAATTGTCCGAGGTAGGAATACGGATGATCCGGTCATCCGACAGACCCGCAATCTTCTGCCACAAGCCAAAAGCCTCGTCGTCTGTATGATAGACCGTGACCAGCAGCTTGTCCTTGGGCAGCCCCCATTCCTTCGTCAGCAGCGTCCACGCATGGGTGATCGCCTGCTCCTTGAAATAGTCGCCAAAGGAGAAATTCCCCAGCATTTCAAAGAAAGTGTGATGCCGCGCCGTATAGCCGACATTGTCCAGATCGTTATGCTTGCCACCCGCCCGCACGCATTTCTGGCTACTGGTGGCGCGCGGAATGGCGCGAGTTTCCAGCCCCGTAAACACGTTCTTGAACGGCACCATCCCCGCGTTGGTGAACATCAACGTCGGATCGTTATACGGAACGAGCGGTGCGGACTGCACCACATCGTGCCCGTTCGAGCCGAAATAGTCGAGGAAAGAGCGGCGGATGTCGTTGGTCGAGGTCATGCGGCAAGCCGATAAGCCAGAGCGCGCCGCCCGACAAGCGGGAAGGCGCAATCTCTCTCATCGAAATTGCCCCGTAATCCCCAATTTTGCCCAGCCTGACAGCGCAACCCCGCCTCCACCTCGCTCCGAAACCGGCACCGCAGGAAAAAGGGCGCCGAAGGTGAATCCCGACGCCCCTTTTGCCGAACCGGAAAGGCGCCTTAAGCGTCCTCGTCCTCGGCGTCCGAACCGACCATCATCTCGCCGGCCAGCCCATCGCGCTGGGCACGGATCGCAGCCTCGATACGGTTGCACACCTCGGGGTTCTCGCGCAGGTAATTCTTCGAATTCTCGCGCCCCTGACCGATGCGGATCGAATCAT